>DAIOVG010000016.1:0-27035 GCA_036759125.1 Candidatus Limiplasma sp. | reverse complement strand
ATCGATGCGGAGCTGGCCGTGGACGCGGCGGTGTACGGCAAGGCGGTGGAGCTTTGCTATGCCGATCATCAGGCCAAGCCGCGCGTGGCGCAGGCCGACCCCCGCCATGCCTTTGTGGTGTACGATGATACGGTGGAGCACCGGCCGCTTCTGGGCATTACGGTCAGCGATGTGCTGGACAGGCATTTGAAAAAGGCCAGGGAACGCGTAACCGTATGCACCGATACCCTGACCCTGCACATGGAGCGCCGCGCAGCCGAAGTGCCTGTGGAGGTCGCGCGCCAGGCGCATTACTTCGGCGGTGTGCCGATGACCGAATACTGGAACAACGCCGACGAGACCGGGGATTTCGAGGCCGTGCTGCCGCTGATCGACGCGTACGACGCGTTGCAGTCCGACCGCATTAACGACAAGCAGCAGTTTACCGACGCGATTATGGTGCTCAAGGGCGTGGGCGCGCTGCAGGCCGAGGACGCCGAAACGGATCTTGACCCGAACGACCCTTCGGCGGCGGCTCTGGCCGCAAGTCAGCGCCTACGGCATACGCGCACGCTGTTTCTGCCCGGGGACGGGGCGGACGCGGGCTTCATCACCAAGCCGGATTCCGAATCGGGCAGCGAGCTTCTACGCAAAAGCCTGGCCGAGGACATTCACAAGCTGTCCTTTGTGCCCGATTTGTCGGATTCGAAGTTCGCGGGCGATGCCTCAGGCGTGGCGATGCGCTATAAGCTATTGGGGTTTGAACAGCGCACAAAAATCAAGGAACGCTGGTTCCGCGAAGCGCTGCGGACGCGCCTGCACCGTTTGGCGCATTTTCTAAGGGTGCAGGGCGCGGCGGAATTTGACGTGGATCAGGTGCAGATCACCTTCCGCCGCGCCCTGCCTTCAAACGACCTGGAGATCGCCAAAACCGTGCAGGCCTACAAGGGCATCGTGCCCGACGAAATCCTGCTTTCGCAGGTGCCGTGGGTGGACGATGCCGCGGAGATCATCCGGATGGATACGATGTAGCGCGGGAAACCGCCTTGCATACCAACCCTTGATGGGGATGAAAGCCGACGGGCGTAAAACGGGAGGAAGCAATATGAACGAAACCGCAGTGGAAACCGTGGACCAGGCGCAGGAGACCGCCGAGGCGGCCAAGGCTGAGACGGCCGAAAAAACCTTTACGCAGGACGATATCAACCGCATTGTGAGCCAGACCATCGCCTCCGAGCGCAAAAAGGCCGAGGCGCAGCTTATCAAGGCCAAAAAGGAGGCCGAGGAGCTGGCGCTGATGACCGCCGAGCAGCGCGCCGAGCACAGGATGGCCGAGCGGGAAGCCGCGCTTGCGGAGCGCGAGGATACCTTAAGGCGTAGCGAGGTGCGCGCCGGAGCCGTGCAGCTGCTGCTGAAAAAAGGCCTGCCCGCCGGGCTTGCCGACACGCTCGCCTACGCCGATGCGGACAGCGCTTCGGCCGCCATTGACACCCTGGAGCAGGCGTTCCGCACAGCGCTGCAGCAGGGCATCGAGGAGCGTATGAAGGGCATGGCGCCCGCCGCCTCCGTGAGCACTGCCGCCGGGTTTGAAAGTAAGCTCAAAAAGGCGGTCGGCATTCAGTAAACGTTCCACGCAGACAAACCGACAGTTAAAGGAGACATGTACATGGCAAATTCCATTACCCTTTTCAAGCAAACCCTCTCCGATACGCTGGACGAGGTATACAAGCTATCCAGCCTGACCGCCGTTTTGGACGGCAGCGCCGATCTGGTGAAGCAGGGGGCCAACGCCAACGAGCTGATTATCCCCAAAATGAGCGTGCAGGGCCTGGCGGACTACGACAAGGCCTCCGGCTACGTATCCGGCGATGTGACGCTGACCAACGAAACCGTGCAGTGCAACTTCGATCGCGGCCGCATGTTCACCGTGGATTCGATGGACGATCTGGAAACCGCGGGCGTGGCTTATGGCAGGCTTGCAGGCGAGCTGATCCGCACCAAGGTGGTTCCGGAGCTGGACGCCTTCCGCTTTTCCAAGTATGCGGGCACCGGCGGCATCTCCGGCATTGAGGCCGGAGCGGCGCTGACCACAGGCACGGCCGTGATTACCGCGCTGCGCAATGCCGTAGCCGCCATGGACGAGGCCGAGATCCCCTATGAGGACCGTTACCTGTTCATCACCCCCACGCTGGACGGCATGATCGCCGACCTGGATACCACCAAGAGCCGCCAGGTGATGGAACGCTTCCAGGGCAAGGTGCTGGTGCCGCAAACGCGCTTTTATACCGCCGTGGACATGCTGGACGGCACGACCACCGGCCAGGAAGCAGGCGGCTACGTGAAAGGCGCGACGGCCAAGAACATCAACTTTATGGTCATCCACCGCGGGGCTGTGATTCAGTTTTCTAAACACGTCGCGCCCAAGGTGATTCTGCCCGACGTGAACCAATCCACCGACGGGTATAAGTTTGGCTACCGCCACGTGGCGATTGCCGACGTTTACGAAAATAAAGCGGCTGGGATCTATTTGCATTACGCCACGGCTTAAGCCTGCCCAAAAGACGCAATCTGCGTTGTTGGCTGCGTCGGGTTTGGGCATCACTTACGCCACGAGTAAGCTCAGCCCATCCCCTCCTTGCCGCCTCGCATCTCACGCCTTTTGAACAGACTTACCAACTGGAACGAACGAGGGAATTCTTCTCATGGCCGCGTGTTATGCGCGGCCATGATGACGGGTCAAGGGCGTAGCCCTTGTCGGGGGTATGGGGGGTGAAGCCCTCATGACGAAAGGAACTGGACATGACCGAGTTTTTGGACAAGCTCAAGCGCAGGCTGCGGATGACCGACGGGGAGCAGGACGCGCTTTTGGAAGACCTGATCACAGACGCGCAGGCGTTTGCCATGGGCTACACGGGGCGCGATCCCCTGCCGGAGGCGGCAAGCGGCGCCATTGTGGAGCTGGCGGCCATCAGCTACGGGCGGCTGGGCATGGAAGGGCAAACCGGGCACAGTGAGGGCAGCGTATCCATACGTGTGGACGGGCTGCCCGCCATGCTCAAGGCCCAGCTGGACCAGTGCCGCGCCGCAAAGGTGGGCTAGGCATGCGATTGCTGGAACAATGGAAGCAAACCGTAACCGTAAAGCCCGCCGCCGCGCCCCGGAAGGTGCAGGAGAACGACCGGCTCTATCGCTTTGACGACGCTGGTGCGTTTACCCTTCGTGTTGTGCTGCAGCCGCTTGCGGCGCGGTCGGATTTAGCCGTACAGGGGCAAACGCGTGAGGCGAAGCTCCTGCTGCTTTACGACGGCGATCAAACACTGGATGAAGGCATGGGCGTGTGCGTGGAAACAGACGCAAGCACGGCCTGCGATTACCGTATATCGGAAATGCCCAGGCGCTATCACAGCCACAAGGAATGCACGCTTGCCTTCATCCCCCCGAAGCTGCGCGGATGACCCGCGCAGACGGCGCGGCGGCCGGCAGCCAATTGGGAACGCTGGCCGCCGCCCTGCGGCGGGCTGTGGGTGACGCTGTGGCAGAGGAGGCGCAAGCGCTCCGGGACGAGGCGAGGAGCCGCTGCCCGCAGGATGCGGGCACCCTGCGAGAAAGCATCCGCGCCGAGGTCACAATGGCGGGTGATACGGCAGAGGCCGTAATCGGCTCCGGCCTGCCCTATGCGGCGGCTTTGGAGCTGGGCACGCTCGCGGCGCCGCCCAAACCGTACCTCGCGCCCGCCTATGAGGCGCGCAGGGGCGGTATCGCCGGGCGCATACAAGCGGAAATACAACAAGCGCTGGAGGAGAACAGAGCATGAACGAAACCGAAAAAATCATCCAGGCGCTTTCGGATATCCAGGGCATTGCCAGCGTTACGCGCGGCTGGCCCAGGCAGGATGCGCAGCTGCCGTGCGTCGCCCTGCAGCTCTTGGAGCGCAGCGCCGTGGACACCCGTGACAACGAAGTGTACCTGACGAAAAGCCGCTATCTGGTGCGGGTATTCGGGCAGACACTTTCCGCCTGCGACGCGCTGAAGGCTGAGATCGCTGCCGCGATGGCTGCGCTTGCGTACACGCTGGAACGCGTGCAGGAAACCGACCACGAAACCGCGCAGCTGCGCATGACCTTTGAAAAACTGGAGTAGGGGGACACCATCATGAGTGCAAAACGAGCCATTATCGGCTTCCGGGGCGTGGCGCTTGCGCCGATCCTGACCGATTCCATCACCGCGTACGCAACCGGCGCAGGCGCCGCGCTGCAATACGCGGGGCAGATGAGCCGCTCCGTCAAGGAGAACAAGACCGACATTTACTATGACGACGACCTGTATGCCCAGCTGCGCAACGTATCCGGCGAGGATGTGGAGCTGCGCATGGCCGAGGTTCCGCTCAGCCAGCTGGAAACCCTGGGCCTTGGCGTGTACGACGCGCAGACCGAAACCCTGGAGGCGAACTTCTCCGTCGCGGGCAAGTTTTTCGCGCTGCGCTGCGTAGCCGATACCGTATCCGGTTTGCCGTTTTACTTCAACTACCGCGTGTTTGAGCTGACCGGCGTAAAGTTTGACAACTTCGCCTCCAAGCAGTCTAGCGCTTCGGTGTGCGAGGTCATCCTCTCCGGCGTGTTCAAAAAGCCGCAGCTTGGAAGCCTTAAGCCCTGGGCTGTGATGCAGCTCAAAGAAGACCTGAGCAACGCCGACGCGTGCAACGCGTTTTTGACCGCCGCTGAAACGAAGCCCGAGACCTGATGAGGATTTCATTTCCCAGGACCCAGGCCCAAAGCAATAGCCTTGGGTCAGGGTCTTTGGGGTGAAGCTCTGTATCGACAGAAAGGATACCCATGAACTCGATTGATGTATCGCTGCCACGGAGCGTTACGGTGCGCGGACAGGTGATCCGGCGGATGCCGCTGGGGCGCTATTTGCAGGCGATCCGAATGCTGGAGGGCTTCCCCCGCGAGGTGGCAATGAGGCTTGTGCCGGACGGAACCATAGCGGCTGCGCTGGAAGCGCTCAAAACGCTCGACCGTGAAAAGCTTCTGGATCTCCTGCTCAAGGCGCTTACGGTGGTGCCGGAGCAAATGGTCGGGCTCATCGCCGCGCTGACGGAAATACCGGAGGATACGCTATGGAATGACCCGCAGATCGGCGCTGACGGGCTGTTGGAAATCGTCGACGCCTTTTTGGAGGTGAACGCGGCGGAAAATTTTATCCGGGCGGCGGGGCGGCTGCGACAGCACATCGGCCGGCTCGCCGCGACGCTGAAACCTGGCTCCAGCGGCTGATTGCCGCGGGATTGAGGCTCGGCATTCCCAAGCGCGCACTGCTGGAAGACTATTACCCGGCGGAGCTGCCGCTTGTGTTTGGGGCCTATGCCGATCTGCACGGCGCGGCGCAGGATGGCGGGGAAACGGTGGACCCCATTACATTTTTCGCAACGGGAGGCGAGACGATTGACGGTTGATGAGATCACCATCAAAATTTCCGCATCGGCGGAACAGGCGCTGACGCAGATCGATCAGGTGGCGGGCAGGATCAGCGCGCTGGTAAGCGCTTTCCCGTTCCATGTGCAGCTCAATACTGCGCAGGCGGAGGAACGCCTGGAAGCGCTGCAAAACAGCGCGCGGCAGCTGCTGACCGATCTGGACGGCAACCGCGTTACAGCGTCCGCGCTTGCGCTGGAGCAGAAAAACTACCAGGCCGCGATCCGCGAGCTGCAAACGCTCAAAGGTTTGTCCCGCACAACCTACGAGCAGGAGCTGGAGTACCTGCAGGCGATCCGGGAGCACATGAGCCGTTATTCCCTGAGCGCTAAGGAAGCGCTGGATTTAGAGCAGCGTCTTTCCGCAGTGCAGGCGCAGATTGCCGCGCGAGACGCGCAGAGCCTGGATACGCTGCTTTCAGGCGTGAGGGACGCGCTTGTAAACCGCTATGAAACCATGCGCGACGCGGAGCTGAATATGCTCAGCCAAAGCCGCGAAGCCTGGCAGGCGTGGCGGGATTCGAGCACCGATGTCATCCAGGCGCAGATCGACGCGTTGGACAATCTGGCCCAGGCCGAGGATCGCGCCGCCGAGGAAGCGGAGCACCTGCGCCGGATTGAGAAGCTGAAACAGGCGCTGTTGTACGAGCAGGATTCGTTCAACCAGGGGCAGCTGTCCGCCCAGCTGCAGGATGCGCAGGCCGCCTACGAGGCCTGGCTTTCAAAGAATGCGCGGGAGGATCAGAAAGCGTCGCTGCAGGCGCAGCTTGCCGCTGTGAACGAGCGCACGGATGCGGAGCTGGATGCGCTGTCCAGGCAGGCAAGCGCTGTAAACGAGGCCTATGCCCGGCAGCTGCAGGCCGCCGCCATCCGCGCCGAGGCTGAAAAACAGCTTATGACCGGCACGCAGGAGGAACTTCTTGCGTTGATCACGGCGTTCGCACCGGATTACAACGCCGCCGGGCAAACGCTGGGCGAGCAGATGCTTTCGGGCTTTATGGAAAAGGCGGGCAGCATATCCGGCTGGATGGAGAGCCTGAACACGATGATTTTAAACGTTCAGCAAAGTCTGAACACGGCCCTGCAAAGCGCCGCCGACGGCTTTTACCAGGAGCGTGCCGCCGCCCCGGGCGTGACCATCACCCAGCAAAATACCTTCAATACTCCCGTGGAATCGCCTGCGGATACCGCCTGGCGCATCAGGCAGGCCAACGAACAGCTGGCTTCCCAGCTGCTAGAAGCCTAGGAAAACGCTGGCAAAATTCCCTGCGCGCTACCGGCTTCATTTCCGCCATCTTGCGCCCGCGACATCCTCGACGTAGCGCTGCTACTACTTGAGCGGCCTCACCCGAACTGCGTTCGCGCGAGGCTACGCACTTTATTGCCTGCGGCAATTTCGAGCGCTAGTCGGGCTACGCCCTCCCTATCAGATATCGCAAACGCAACCTGACGAAAATCCAACTCGGTATCGCGCGGGTCCTTTTATCATCGTTTCCCTGGCGATTCCTTCGCAGCGCTCTGACGAACGATAGAATTATTAGCATATGAGTGTTATGAAATGCTGTCCCTATTTTGATCGCCGCAGCTCGGTCAAATAGGGGGATTGCGATAGGCTGTTAGCCCTTAACATGGGCGTGGGGGCAACGTCCATAAAACCACGTTATAGGAGGAACCATGCAGAAGCTGACCTATATCAACCTCAATAACGAGCAGGCGGTGTTCTGCGGCGCGCCGTACGTGCTCTCCAAAATCGGCGGGCTTGGGCTGCCGGAGCTGGAGTTTCAAAGCATACGCGGGGCGTACCAGCAGGGGGATACGGCGCTGTCGTTCCGCCGCCCCAAACGCATGCTGTCGGTGACGCTGCATATTATGGCGGGCAGCCGCGCGGAGCTGTACCGGCTGCGGATGGCGCTGCTGGGCGTTCTGTCGCCGGACAAGGCGGCGCAGGGGGACGACCGCGCCGTGCTGATTTATGAGAACGATCATGCCCGTTATATGACCTATGCCGTGCCGGATGGCGGGCTGGACGCGCAGGGCCGGACGCTGGATACCCAGCCCAACCTGAGGCTTGGCTTCCGCTGCGAAAGCCCGTACTGGTTTGCGGCAATCCCCTCGTCCGTCGCGTTTGAGGACGCGGGCGAGGGATTTGCGATGCCGTTTCAGTTCCCGGTGGATTTCGGCCGCAGGGATTACTGCAAGAACGCCAACAATCTGGGGCAGGTTTCCGTGCCGGTACAGATTACCATTGTGTGCAAGGGCGAGGTGCCAAGGCTGAAAAACCTCACAACGGGCAAGGAGATTGCCCTGTCGGCGGCCGTGCCTGCGGGCAACACCCTGGTGCTCAACACCGATCCGGCCCGGCTTGACGCCCGCATCATCGATGCCGACGGCATGGAAACCGGGGCGTTCGGCAAGCTGAGCCTGTTGACGCCGCTGGCGGACTTCACCCTGCGCCCCGGGCTCAACGAACTCGCCTACGAAGCCGGTGGCGTCAGCGCGCAAAGCGAAATCACCGTCGCCTGGCGCGCGGCGTATGAGGGGGTATAGCGTTTGATCACACTCCAACTCATGACCCTGAACTTTGAGAAGCTCTCCGAGATCGCGCAGTTTGAAAGCCTGCAGATCACGCGGAGCTTTTTGGGTACGGGATGCTGCGGCCTGACGCTGCACCCGGACGCGAAGGGCGCGGCGGCGATCATACCCGGCGCGCTGCTTTTGGCGGAGGGCTGCAAGGCGTTTTTAGTCGAGGACGTGCAAATGCTGTCGCGCGAAACGCTTTCGGTGAAGGGCTGTATGCTCAAGGGCCTGGCCAAGCGCCGTGTGTGCGTGCCGCCGCTTGCGGCGGGCGCGCGGGAATATCAGGATTTCGGGTGGGATCGTTTCACCGGCAGCGCCGAGGCAGCCTACCTGCACTACGCGCAGGGTAACCTGATCGCGCCGGAGGACGCAAGCCGCGCAATCCCAAACCTGATCGCGGCGGACAGCCAAAACCGAGGTGAGGTACTGCCCTGGCAGGCGCGGTTTGACAGGCTGGATGTGTTGTTTCAGGCCATTGGCGAGCGCACGGGGCTGGGCTGGGATATTGTGCCGGATCTTGCACAGCAAAGGCTTGTGTTTACCGCCTGGCAGGGCATCAACCGCACGGCGGGAGACGCGCTGTGCCTGATCTCGGAACAAAACGGAAACGCCGCCGATGTGCAGTACCGCCAGCTGCTCTCCGGCAGCGCAACCACGGCGTACGTCGGCGGCGCGGGGGAGGATGAGAACCGTTTCATCCTCTGCGGCGGCGGGGACGCGCAGGGAATCGGCAGGCGCGAGCTGTGGGCGGATGCCGGAAGCATCCAAGATCCCGGTCAGCTTGCGCTGTATGCGCAAAACAGGCTTTTGGATACCGGCGCGAAAACAACCGTCACCGCGACGCTGATCGATTCAGGCGCGTGCCGCTACGAACGGGATTACGATGTGGGCGATACTGTGATCATCGCGGGGCGCTTTGGCAGCGCGGCGGTGCGCATTGCCGAGATTACCGAGACCTACGAAAACGGCGCGCGTACCCTGGCGGCGAACTTCGGCGATGCGCCGGTCACCGTGAACACGCTGATCAAACAGCTCAGGCAAACGCCAAGATAAGGATGTGGTTTTTTGGCTCAGGAACAGTACGGATTTTTCAATTCCACGGTGGAGGATGAGCGCAGCTACGATTCGGCGGACATGGCTGTGATGCTGCGGACCCTTGCGGCTAGCGGCGTGGCTGACGGCGGCGAATGCCTGCGGATCAGCGCCGAGGGCTCTACCATGCGCACGCTGGTTGGCTACGGCTCGGCGATGGTCGAGGGGCATTACTACCGCCTTGGCAGCGATGGCGGCAGCGTGAAGGCCTTTGAGCATGGCACCGAGGCGGAGCTTGGGCGCATCGACCGCATCATTTTACGGCTAAATCTCACGGCCCGGACCGTGACGCTGCAAAAGCTGATCGGCACGGCGGCGAGCACGCCCCAGGCGCCCGCGCTGACCCGCAACGCGGAAGTGTGGGAGCTGTCTTTGGCACAGGTGCGTATCCGGGCGGGTGCATCGGAGGTTTTACCTGCTGATATCACCGACGAACGCGGGGACGAGGCCGTATGCGGCCTGATTGCGCCGGATTCGCTCAAGCGCTCCGTGCTGGAGGCCATGATCGGGGAGAGGATTGCCCAGGCGGCCGCGGAGATCCAGGCCGATTCCTCGGACGTGCTCCGCTACTCCGCCCAGCCGCTTTTGGCCGCGCAGCAAACGCAGGCCCGTACAAACCTTGGCGCGCAGGCGGCAATCTCGGCAAGCGGGCTGCTCAAGGGCAATGGCTCCGGCGGCGTATCGGCCGCTGCGGAGGGCGTGGATTACGCGGGCATGGCCGGTGGCAAGGTACTGCCCTCCAGGATTAGCGCAACGGTAGAGGTACGAACGGAGGGCTGGACGCTTGCGATGGCCGATGCCGGAAAGTTCTTCTATGTGTATAACCAGACCCCGGTCAACATTGTGATTCCAAATGATGCCGCGGTTGATTTCGCCGACGGGACGGAGATTGAATTCTGGCGAGGCGGCTCCGGAGACATTACGTTCCAGCCCGCGCAAAGCGTAGTGGTTGTGTCGGTCGACTCCATGCGTTCCATCGCCCAGACACACGGTGTGGTATCGGTTAAAAAGATCTGGGAGAACCTGTGGCTTTTGATAGGAAACCTGAAATGAGAATGAGCAGACATGCGGCCGTATATGGCCAGATGGCAAGGTTCAACCCCAACTCCGATTTGACCTATACAGGCAGCTTCCTTGTGGTGAACGACAGCAATACCGCATGGCGTGTGAAGTTCCTGACCAGCGGCGTGCTGACATTTCTCAAAGACCCCAAAGGGATTGATTTATTCATTGCGGGCGGCGGCGGGGGCGGCGCGCAGGCTGGGGGCGGGGGCGGCGGCGGCTATACAGGCGTATGGCCTGCCGTTGCGGTTACGCCCGGTACAGGGTATTCCGTGCAGATCGGCGCGGGCGGCGCGGGTGTTACAGTTGGTAGCGGCAATGACGGCAGTCCGTCGTCTGCGCTGGGGTACACGGCGGCTGGCGGCAAGGGCGGCATCCGCAGCTATATCTATGAGGAACGCTTCGGCGGCAACGGCGGATCCGGCGGCGGCGGCTACAGCAACGGCGCTGCAGGTGCGGACGGCCTGAACGGGGGCGGCGGCGACTATGCCCGCGGCGGCTACGGGCAGGGCTCAACCACGCGGGAGTTTCATGAAGGCACGGGTACGCTGTATGCCAGCGGCGGCGCCTGCGGGCCGGATAACGACGGGGCGGCCAACACCGGTAACGGCGGCGACGGCTATGGCTATAACTATAACGGCATGCCGGGCGGCAGCGGCATCGTGGTGATCCGCAATGCCGTATAGGAGGGCGCAATGAATTATGCAATCTTAACCGACGGCATCGTGGAAAGCGTAATCGTACTCAACGACGAAAACGCGCAGGACTTCCCCGGCGCTGTCAAGCTTTTCGATATCCCAGCCGCCATCGGCGACCAGTACGCGGACGGTTTATTTTACCGAAACGGCGAACCCCTGCTGCCGTTCGATCCGGAAACGGCGAGCGCGGGGCTGGACTGATTGGAAAGACAACTGTATTTATCTGCCGGGCATGCACAGCACGCCCGGCAGTTTCGTGTGGAACGATGCAAGCATACGCTAAAAAAGGAGAATCGAAGTGATGATTACAGGCGAGCAGGTGGCCCAGAAGGCCAAGAGCCTTTTGCTGATGGGCACCATTCCCTATGTGCTGGGCGGCGAAACCCTCAAGGGCATGGACTGCCAGGGGCTGGTGGAATGGACGCTGCGGGAGCTGGGCTTACAGGCCGACTATCGCGGCACCAACGATATGTGGCGCAATCTGGTCACCGTCAAGGGCAGTATTGAGGACGGTGTTGCACGCTTTGGCAAAATCCCCCTGGGCGCGCTGGTCTTCATTGTCGATCACGATGGCGGGGAGCCCGATATCTACCAGGACGACGAGGGTAATGCCTGGCACGTATACGTGAAGGTGTCCGACGATATGCTGGTGCACGCCAGCGCTTCAAACCTTATGGTTACCACGCGTTTGTTTTATGACGCGAGCATCGTAAACGGCGGCCCCAACGCCTACGGGCTGATCGGCGGCGTGGATTACGGCCTGCCCGAAGGTGCGCAAGCCGCAGCGGTCGCGGCTCCGGCGGTTCAGGCTTGGAAGCCGCGCTTTTCCAGGCTTACGTTCAAGTCCGGCTGCATGGGCAACGGCGTGCGGGAGCTGCAAACGGGGCTCAACAAGCTGGGCGGCACCCTGGCGGTGGACGGGCGCTTCGGCCCGCTGACCGAGCAGGCTGTGCGTGAGTTTCAGCGGCAGCAGAGCCTGGAGGCGGACGGCGTTGTGGGCCCCAGAACCTGGGCGGCGCTGGTTCATGCCGTCAATCAAGCAATCGGAGGATCGTATGATGGGACAGATTTGGGATAAGGCGCTCAAGGTTTTCGCGGCGGCGATCGGCGCCGTCGCAGGCGCGCTGGGCGGGTGGAGCTGGCTGATGACCGTGCTTTTGGCCTGTATGATTGCCGACTATATCAGCGGCACGCTGGTGGCGTGGATGGGCAAAAGCCTGAAAACGGAGTACGGCGGCCTGTCCTCCAAGGTGGGGGCGGTGGGGCTGATCCGCAAGGGGCTGATGCTCATGGTTGTGCTCGTGGCCGCGCTTTTGGATCGCGCGCTGGGGCAGAACAACGCCATGTTTCGCGACGCGGTATGCTGGTTCTACGTTGCCAACGAAGGCATCTCCCTGATGGAAAACCTGAACCTTGCCGGTGTGCCCTTCCCCAAAAAGCTCAAGGAGCTGCTGGGGGAAAAGGCTGGCGAGGCGGAATCGGCAGAATAAGCAAAAAGCCCCCTTGCGGGGGCTCTCAGCCTGTCTGCAAAACCCGATCTGCGTTGTCAGCTGCGGGGTAACAAGGGGCATCACTTACGCATAAGTAAGCTAAACCCCTTATTACCCTTGCCTCCTGCCATTTCAAGCTATTAAACAGGCTGTTATTGTGTTTGCCAAAAAGGTTTGACATAAAAAAGCCCCCTTGCAGGGGCTTTTTTGTGTTTTGGTCAGGTCAGCGAGCCGATCACCGCGGCCTTGGATACAATGCCGCAGAAGCGGCCGAATTCATCCACGACGGGGATGGGGAATCTGGCCTCGGCGGCCAGCGGAAGCACGTCGGCGATCTGCGTTTCCGGCGAGGCGGAGGGAATATCCCTCACGATGGCATCGGCAAAGGAGAGCTCCTTCTCCTTCACGCGCAGGGCCTGCTCCAGCGGCAGGATGCCCACAAAGCCCATATTGTCGTCCACCACATAGGCGCTGGACAGGCTGTGGCGCTGCATCTGCTTGAGCGCGCTCAAAACGCCGTCGCGGGAGTGGATGAGGCAATCGGGCGTCTGCATAATATGCTTGACGAAGAAAATCTGCGCTTTGTCGGCGCTGTCGATAAAATCCTTCACATAATCGTCCGCCGGGTTGGTGGTCATCTCCTCCGGCGTCGCCGTTTGGATGATCTCGCCGTCCTTCATGATGGACACGGTATTGCCCAGCTTGAACGCCTCGTTGATGTCGTGGGTGATGAATATGATCGTTTTGTTGAGCTTTTTCTGGATGGTTAGCAGCTCAAACTGCATATCCCGGCGCACCAGGGGATCAAGCGCCGAAAAAGGCTCGTCCATCAGCAGCACGTCGGGGTCGTTGGCCAGGGCGCGCGCCAGGCCCACGCGCTGGCGCATGCCGCCCGACAGGCTCTGGATGCTGTTATGCTCCCAGCCGTCCAGCCCCACCATGGCGATCATTTCCATGGCCTTTTGCTCGCGCTCGGCCTTCTTCACGCCCCGCACCTCCAGCCCGTAGGCCACATTGGATAGCACATTGCGGTGGGACATCAGCCCGAAGCTCTGGAACACCATGGAAATTTTCTCCCGGCGCATATCCAAAAGCTCCTGCTTGTCGAATTTTTCGATCTCGCTGCCTTCCAGAAAAATCTTGCCCGAGGTTGGGCGGTTGAGCATGTTCAGGCAGCGCACCACGGTGGATTTACCGGAGCCGGACAGGCCGATCAGCACGTAAATCTCCCCGCGTTTGACCGAAAACGAGACGTTGTTTACGGCCACTGTAACGCCGGTTTGCTTGGCGATCTCTTCCTTGCCTACACCCTTGGACAGCAGCTTTTTGGCTGCCTGCTTGTTGGCTCCGTAAAGCTTATATAAGTTCTCAACCCGGAGAATCGTATCGTTGACTGCCGTACTCATAGGGCTTCACCATCTTTTTTGAAAATACTCTGTGTCAGCCGGTCCATGACGATCGCGACGATGACAATCGCGGTGCCCGCCGCAAAGCCGCGGCCGCTGTCCAGCCGATTAATGCCGGAGATGACCTCCGCGCCAAGGCCGCGTGCGCCGATCATGGAGCAGGTCACCACCATGGCGATCGCCATCATAATGGTCTGGTTCACGCCGGTCATGATGGTCGGCATGGCCTGGGGTATCTGCACCTTGATCAGGGTTTGCAGCTTGGTGGCGCCAAAGGCGTTACTGGCCTCCACCACCTCGCGGTCCACCTGCTGTATGCCGTGGCAGGTCAGCCGCACGATGGGCGGAATCGCGTATATCGTGGTGGCGATCACCGCTGGCGGGTTGCCAAGCCCAAACAGCATCACCGCCGGGATGAGGTACACAAAGCTCGGCATGGTCTGCATGGTATCCAGTACGGGCCGTACAATCGCATAGCTGCGCTTTGAAAACGAAATCAGAATGCCCAGCGGAAACCCGAGCAACAGCGAGATGATGACCGAGGTGACGATGATCGTCAGCGTTTCGTACATCAGCGACCAAAGGCCGACTGCGCCGATGAAAAACAATAAAAGCGAATAGAAAATCGCGCGGGATACCTTTTTGGTCATCCGCACGGTGAGGGTGAACACCAGCAGGATCATCACCCACCAGGGGATGAGGTTAATCACCGAGCCGACAGACCGTAAAAGCGCCAGCAGAACGTTGGTGAATCCATCGAAAAACGCATCCCAGTGGATGAGAATATAGTCGATGGCATCATTGATTGGATCCTGAATGTTGATGGAAATCGTTTCAGGAAACCGAAGCAGCCAATCTGGCATGAAAGCCTCCTCCTTCAGGGTTGGGAATCGGGTCGCGGGGTGCGGCGGTATGCTGGGCGCAAACCCAATAAAATTCACGGTCGCAATCACGGGCCGTGAATTTTATCGGATTGTCAGCGTTGTTCAGTGCCGGGCGGCAGGGTTTATTCTGCGGCCAGCGCGTCGCGCACAAGCTGTGCCTTGTCGGCGGGCAGCCATTCGTCCAAAAGCGCGTCGTTTTTGGCGAGGAACCACTTGGCGGCATCCTCGTACGAAGCGTCGTTGTCCATAATATAGGTCAGCGCTTCGGCGGTCAGCGCGCTGGACGTGTGATACTTGCTTAAGAATTCACAGAACTCCGGCGCGGCGGCGTAGAAATCGTTGCTCACGCCGATGGTGACCGCAACACTGGGGCACTCGCACTGGCCCAGGGGGTACAGCTCGGGATCGTAGGGGGCGTCTTCCAAAAGCACCAGGTCGTACTTGCCGGTCAGCCAGGTCGGCTCCCAATAGTAGCCCACAATGGCTTCGCCCTTTTTATAGGCGGAGGCAAACGCGGCGGCTAGCGCGGCATCGGAGCCGGGATCCATATAGTTGAAGGTTTCGTTGATGCCGTAAAATTCGTACTTGCTGCGCATGATCAGGTCGATATCCCAGCTGGAAATGGCGCCGTAGATGCGGCCCATATCGGGCTCTTCGGGATCGACGAACACGTCGGCGTAATTTTTCAGGTCGGCGACGGATTTCAGGTCGGGTGCCATGGGCTCAATGCCGCGCTCGGCGTCGCCTTCAATAACATAGCGGGGTACATAGAAGCCCTGGGCGTTATCGTCGAAGTTCACACCGAGCTCCACAAACTTGCCTGCGGCAATATCATCGCTGTAGGAGGCTAGGTTGTCGGTCCAAAGCTCCATATATACAGAAACATCTCCATTGATCAACCCGGCGTAGGTAATCGGGGTCGATCCGGAAATCTCCTCGGTATCCAGCGCATAGGCGGTTTCGCCGATATAAGCGGCAACGGCATTGTGCAGGCGAATGCTGTCCCAGCCCGCATCCGCGAATACGGTATGGGTGGTTTCCGCCAGCGCGGCGCCTCCAAGGAGAGTAAGAACAGTCATAGCGGTCACCAGAAGTACGAGAATTTTCCTCATGTTGCACATAACTTCCTTTCTATTTGGTTTCCCTTATACCCTACCATGATCTTTGCAATAGTTCAAACCATAAGCCGCCAAAAAGTACCAAGAGTAGCAAAATCGTAACAACATTTGCGGCTCACAGTACACATTCTTGGGCGGATTCGGTCCGGTTTGCAAGAGATACAAAAGAAAAACAAGCAGGCGTAAGCCTGCTTGCGCGCATACGTGCGGGGGGTGAATCAGCTGACTGTGATCACCGAGGCGGGGCAGTTTTCTTCGGCCTCCCTGGCCTTATCCACAAGGGATGCGGGGACCTCGTCCACGTACACCTCGGCCAGGCCGTCGTCCGCCATGCGGAACACGTCGGGGCAGACCTCCGCGCACAGCTCACAGCCGATGCAGCCGGAACGGTCGATGGATGCTTTCATTGTGCTGTCCTCCTTGTTGTTTTTGTTGATAGGGAATGGGAATCGAAACCCGGCATTTTTATGGCTTACGGTTTCCGACGCAAGGGAATGCTTAGTTCCATTGAACACCTTTCCGCCTTCGCTGTCAAACGGCCAATCTTGAAATCCGGGGAAGGATACGATACAATACGCGATAGTTTGATTTGCGGGGCAGACCCCTGCGGCGAAGGAGAGGCGGACGCATGCGCGCGGTATTCATCATCGGGCTTGGGGGCTTTGTCGGCGCGGTGCTGCGCTATCTGTTATCGCTGCTTCCACTGGCGCAGCGCACGGGATTTCCTGTGGTTACGCTGCTGATCAATATTGCAGGCGCGTTTCTGATCGGCATTCTGGCCGGAGTCGCGGTGAGGTTCCCCGCGTTCAACAGCGACTGGATGGCTTTTATGCAAATCGGTATCTGCGGCGGGTTTACCACGTTTTCCACCTTTGCGCTGGAAAGCACGGTGCTGCTGGGCGGCGAAGGCTTCGGCATGGGGCTTTTATACATCGGTTTGAGCCTGGTGGTCGGCCTTGGCGCGGTGTGGCTGGGCCGGGCAGTTGTGATGTGACGCCTGCAAAAAGCGCTTTGCGATGATCGCAAAGCGCTTTTTTACATTGCCGCGGTTTAGTTTATATTGCCGTAATCGAACGGCAGAATGATTTCGCCGTAGGCCTGGGGCGGCATGGACAGTGCCATGATGCCGGAATAGTAAACCACTGCGCGTTCCCCCGTATACAGTTCGCCGTACAGGCGCGTGTTGCCGTCAATGTTCACGCGCACAGCGGTTTCGCCCTCTCCAAGGGTGATAAAGCCGTCTCCCACGGCGGTAATCACGCCATCCAGCTGCTCGTGGCGGTGTACAGCAAGGGCGCTGATCTGGCCCGGATAAGAGCGGGTGACGATCCCATCATACGAAACGGTTACGAAATCGCCCGGAGGATAGGCTTCGGCGGTTTCAGGCAGCAGCACGAGCACCTCGCCCAGGTCAAGCGCTGCGAGTAGAAGCGCGTGCATGCCGCCATCGTACGCAAGCACAACGCCGGACAGCACATACAGCGAAACGCGCTGTGCCTGCGCCTGCGGGGGTATGGACCGGGTCATGATGCCGTTATAGGCGACAGTCACATACTGCCCCACTTGCGGCACGGCAAGCCCCTCCCATTGGGTTGTATCGTCGTAGTTGACCCGCACCTCGCCGTGGGCTGTGTCGTTAAGCAGAAAATATCCGTCGGATGTTTCGGTAATCATTCCCTGCAGGGTCTCCTGCGTATCGGCCAGGGCGGGCAGAAAGAGGGTCAGAAGCAGGGCTGTCATAAGCAGCGCAATGGTTTTTTTCATCATATACCTCCTGAATCGCTTCGGTTACTGTGCATCTACAAAAAATCTGTACGGTTATTTGACGATTGAAACGCGGAAAGGTTCCATTGTGCGCCCTGCGGCCGGAAATCGCCAAAAAACCGTTCATGGAACGCCATATTTCCGCCACATTCGGCGGTTACAGTAAGGGTGCGGCAACAAACACCGCAACACGAAGAGTAAAGGAGATTCCAACAATGAAACGCTTTATCAAACTTGTTACCCTCACCCTGGCGCTTGCAATCCTTCCCCTGGCAGCCCTGGCCGACGACGGCTTCGGCTCTGCGGCCGTCACCGAGGGCCAGACCTACACCCTGGAGCAGATGCTGACCTATGCCATGCAGGACGAGTACATGGCCCAGGCCGAATATGCGGCCATCCAGGAAGCCTTTGGCGTAACCAACCCCTACGCAAACATCATGCAGGCGGAGCTTGTTCACCAGCAGCTCCTGCAGCCCCTGTTTGAAGCCTACGGCATCGCCGTACCGGAGAACACCGCCGCCCAGAACGTTGTCATTCCCGAAACGCTGGCCGAAACCTTCGCCATCGGCGTGCAGGCGGAAATCAACAACATCGCCATGTACGAGGCGTTCCTCGCCCAGGGCGACGTGCCTGAGGATGTACAGGCTGTGTTCAACTTCCTCATCCGCGCCTCCCAGAGCCATCTCAATGCCTTCACCCGCGGCGCAGAGCGCTTGGGCGTGGATGCCGATGCCGTGCAGACCTATGGCCGCGGCGGCTGGCAGACGGACGACCAGACCATGCCCTACGGCAACCGGATGGCCGCCGCGAACCAGACCTATGGAACCCGCATGGCGGCGAAGACCACCCAGTACGGCCGCAACAGCGCCTGGCAGACCGCGTCCGCTCCGATGGGCGGCATGCACCGGCAGACTATGACCAACGACCGGACGATGGACCCCGCCAACTGCCCGTTCCTCAATACCGAGCTCCCCGTACAGCAAAGCTTCGGCGGCGGCCGCTGGAACTAAGCGACAACTTCTGAACCAAGAACCCAACAAGCAACCCGGCATCCATCTGGAATGCCGGGTTGCTTGTATTTGTGAAGAAGCATTCAATTTTGTGAGATGCCTATGTTTTCGCTTGTATATGTAGTAATTGTGTGTATCAATATTGCCTCATCCCCATATATTGTAGAATCGTAACACAATATTGATAAAAAAGTTCTTGAACCATGGCTTGAAAATAGTTAAAATAACGACCAATAGAACAGATTGTATTTCTGTGCATGGAAACGGGAAAATCGTAGAATACTATAAATTGAGAGGAACAATATCTTATGAAAAAAGCACTGTCCCTTGTTTTGTTATCCTTGCTCCTATTAACAACTTCGGCATCGGCACTCACAGCCTTTCCCGCCTTTGACGATTTTGAACTGGAATTTGAATATGCGGCAATCCTAACTGGCTCCGGTCATTATATAACGTCGAACAATTTATCGGTTGAAGATGGAAGCTATTCAAAGGTCTATACTGTAAGCTTTGATGATACGCTCTCGATGTTGGTCTCCGTACCACATGAAACAGGGGAGATCAGCGAAGCAATGATGCTATATGCCAGTGATGGAACAACCCTTTCTGCGTTAAATTTTATTTATGGTATCGGCGAGTTGGCCATGGCAACAGGCGCGATTGACGCAGTCGAAGAAATCTGGGATTTCTTGGGTCTATTAGGTCTTTTGGATCATATGGAAGACGGGGATTCGAACTCAATCATCATCGGACAACTGGAGTATTCTTATATGGCATATACTTCCTTGGGGATATTCTTCTATGTAACAATAGTGGAGTAGGGAGTAGTCCTGAATTCCAGTCCTTTTTGAGGGCATGTTATACATAGGAGACATAACAATGCCAGAGGAAGATGACAGCAAGGAGGAAACGTATTGTCTTAGTGAAACACATATGTTACAGTTACTCTCTAGTACCGTTTTTCCATATTGGAGGATTGGCGAATGAACAAATATGGGCAAATTGCAGTTCGAGCGGCACAATATGTAAACTGCAACCTTTCTCCAAGAGAAGCATGGGACAAGGCAAGCTGTGAAATTTATCCTAAGGGGAGCGCATCACAAAGAAAGAGCTGTCCGAGAACAACCTTTTTAGCTTTATATGATCAAACGTTACAATCGCCAAACGCGCTGCATGCGCGTGACGCAAGAAGTTACCTGGCAGCGCATTGCGCATGTAACACAACGCCAAAAGCGTTATGGGAAAGCATCCTGAATGGAAATCATAAAACGCATAACAGCCAAATGGATGTCGTGTTGGCGCTATATAGCTATGACCTGATGCCAGAATAAGAACAGAGCAGCGCAGAGGAGACAATCGTGAACAACCGCTACATAGTTTTCGATGTGGAAACCCCCAACGCCGCAAACAACCGAATGAGCGCGCTCGGCATCACCGTTGTGGACAACGGCGCGATCACGGACGAATGGTATTCGCTCGTCGATCCGCAGGTGCGGTTTGACGTGTTCAACGTGAAGCTGACCGGCATCACGCCGGAGATGGTCAGGGATCAGCCCACCTTCCAGGAGCTGTGGGGGCAGATCAGGCCGCTGTTTGACAGCGGTATTCTGGTGGCGCACTATGCGCCGTTTGATATGGGCGTGCTCAAAAGCTGCCTGAACGCCTACGGCATTGTGTGGAAGCCCTACGTCAATTTTGCGTGCACCTGCGCCATGGGGCGGGTGTGCTACCCCAAGCTTCCAAACCACAGGCTCAATACCCTGTCGGAGCATGTGGGCATCACGCTGGACCACCACCATGCCGACAGCGACAGCCGCGCCGCCGCCCTGCTGCTGTTGGACTACATGGAAAAGGGTCTGAGCATGGAGCGCTTTATCCGCAGACAGTACCTGTAATCAAATCAAAAGCACCCCTTACGGGGTGCTTTTTTATGTCAGTCCGCAATCGCCTGTTTCATCGCCCGTATATAGGCCTTCACAGGCTCCACGGCGTTCTTGCCGTGCTCGGCAATGAGCTTGACGATGGCCGAGCCGACGATCACGCCGTCGGCCTGCTGGGCCATGGCCCTGGCCTGCTCCGGGGTGGAGATGCCAAAGCCCACCGCGACGGGCAGGTTGGTCGCCTCGCGGATGCGGCCGACCATCTCGCCGATATCGGTGGTGATTTCCGCGCGCGCGCCGGTCACGCCCAGCGACGAGACCAGGTACACAAAGCCCTCGGCCTGCGAGGCGATCATCTGGATGCGCTCTTTGGATGTCGGCGCGACCAGCGAAATGAACTGTATGCCGTGCGCCCTGCAGGCGGGGGCGAACTCCGCCTTTTCCTCAAAGGGAACGTCCGGCAGGATCAGCGCGGCGATACCCGCGGCCTGCGCGGCTGCAAGGTAGCGCTCTGTGCCGTAGGAGAACACGACGTTGGCATAGGTCATCATCGCCAGGGGCGCCCGCACCCTGGCCCGGATGCTGCCGACCATTTGAAAAATCCGATCTGTGGTGGTTCCGGCCTGCAGGGCGCGCTCGCTGGCGGCCATAATGACCGGCCCTTCGGCGGTGGGATCGGAAAAGGGAACACCCAGCTCTATCAAATCCGCGCCCGCCTTATCCATGGCGAGGATCAGCTGCTCGGTGGTGTCCAGATCCGGGTCGCCGCAGGTGAGAAACGCGACGAACGCCTTATGCCCTTCAAAGGCCTGTGCGATGGTATTCATTCCTGGATGTCCTCCCCTCTGTAGCGGGCGACCGAAACGCAGTCCTTGTCCCCGCGGCCCGACAGGTTGATGACCATGAACTGATCCTTGCGCATGGTCGGCGCGAGCTTCATGGCATAGGCCACGGCGTGCGCGCTTTCAATCGCCGGGATGATGCCCTCCATGCGCGACAGGTATTCAAACGCGTCCACAGCCTCGGCATCGGTAATCGCCACGTACTCGGCGCGCCCGGTATCGTGCAGGTAGGCGTGCTCCGGGCCGATGCCGGGGTAATCCAGCCCGGCTGAGATGGAATACACCGGCGCGATCTGGCCGTATTCGTCCTGACAGAAATAGCTTTTCATGCCGTGGAAAATGCCCTCGCGCCCGGTGGCAAGCGTAGCGGCCGTTTCAAAAGTATCAATGCCGCGCCCCGCCGCCTCGCAGCCGATGAGCCGCACCTCTTGATTCTCAATCATATGGTAAAACGCGCCGATGGCATTGCTGCCGCCGCCAACGCACGCCAGCACCGCGTCGGGCAGGCGGCCTTCTTTGGCAAGCGCCTGTTCCTTGATTTCCTTGCTGATCACGGCCTGAAAATCGCGAACGATCATGGGGAAGGGGTGGGGGCCCATCACCGAGCCCAGCACGTAGTGCGTGTCGGATATCCGGCGTGTCCACTCCCGCATGGTTTCCGAAACCGCGTCCTTCAGGGTGCGGGTGCCGCTCATCACAGGGTGCACAGTCGCGCCCAGAAGCCGCATCTTGTAAACGTTCAGGGCCTGGCGCTTGGTGTCTTCCTCGCCCATGAAAATTTCGCATTCCAGCCCCATCAGCGCCGCTGCCGTGGCGGTTGCCACGCCGTGCTGCCCCGCGCCGGTCTCGGCGATCACGCGGATTTTGCCCATCTTTTTGGCAAGCAGCGTTTGCCCCAGCACGTTGTTCACCTTGTGCGCGCCGGTGTGGTTGAGGTCCTCGCGTTTTAAATAGATTTTCGCGCCGCCAAGGTCCCGGGTCATCTTCGCCGCGTGGTAGAGCAGCGACGGCCTGCCCGCGTACTCGCGGAAGAGCGTATCCAGCTCCTGCACGAATTGCGGGTCATTTTTATAATGCTCGTAGGCCTCCTCCAGCTCCAGAATCGCGTTCATCAGTGTTTCGGGTATGTACTGCCCGCCGTGGATGCCATATCGTCCCTTACTCATTGCTTTGCTCCTTTTTGCCAAATACTACTCAGATCCCCTGCGCGCTGCCGGATAGATTTCCCGTATCTTGCGCCTGCGAAATCCTCGACGTAGCGCTGCTACTACTTCGTCTTTCGCAGGCATAATCTACGATAAATCCTTCGCGGCATCAAGCAAGTGCTTTGGGTATTATTTGGCATTAGTAGTCTGAACCGCGCGTACCGCCGCCAGTATTTTATCCGGGTCCTTCACCCCGTCCGTTTCCACCCCGGTGGACAGGTCCACCATCATGGGGTGCAGCGTTTGGATGGCACAGGGGATCGTGTCCGGCGTCAGCCCGCCCGCCAATATGAAGGGGCGGGGGAACGCGTCGGCCAGCCGCCAGTCGAAGGGCTTGCCCTCGCCCGCGCCGCCGTCCAGCAGCACCTGATCCGCGCGGCTTTGCTCGGCCCGGAGAAGATCGGCCTCCGTGCGCACCTTGAACGCCTGCCAGATTTCCATGCCCGGCGCGGCTTTGCGCAGCGCGGCAACGGTCAGATCATCTTCAATGCCGTGGAGCTGTGCCACGGAAATGGTTTGGTTTTGGTACAGCGCCGCGATCTGCGCCACCGGCGCGCCCACGAACACCCCCACGGTGCGGATGGTTGCATCCATCGCAGCGCGCAGCTCTCCGGCCAGCGCGGGGGATACATTGCGCTTGCTCTTTTCGTAGAAGACAAAGCCGGCGTAGTCGGGCATGGCGGCGTTCACCGCCTGCGCGTCCTCCGGGCGGAACAGGCCGCAGATTTTGATTTGCACTCCGTTCATTGGGCAGCCTCCAGAAATTGTTGGAGCATTTCTTGTCTGTTTTCGGCGCGCATCAGCGCCTCACCCACCAGCACCGCGCCCGCCCCCGCCTGCCGCAGCGCCGCCACGTCGGCGGGGCTTTGCACGCCGGATTCTGCCACGAACACTGCTGTTTCCGGGACCAACCTGCGCAGGGATTCCGCGTTGGAAAAGTCGACGGAAAAGTCCTTCAGATTGCGGTTGTTGACGCCGATCAGCCGCGCGCCCGCCCGTACCGCCGAACCGATCTCCGCGGCGTCGTGCGTCTCCACCAGGGCGCTGATGCCGAGCGCCTCACAGATGCCCAGATACCGCGCGATGGTCCGGGTATCCAGCAGGGCGCAAATCAACAGCACCGCGTCCGCGCCGAGGAGCGTGGATTCGTACAGCTGATATTCGTCCACGGTGAAATCCTTGCGCAGCATGGGCAGGGTCACCGCTTTGCGGATATCCGCAAAGATTTCATCCGAACCCAGGAACCATTTGGGCTCGGTCAGGCAGCTGATGCAGTCCGCCCCGCCCGCCTGATAATCCCGCGCAATGGCAAGGTAGTCGAATTCCGCGTCGATCACGCCCTTGGAGGGCGAGGCCTTTTTCACCTCGCAGATCAGCGCGGCGCGGGGTTGCCGGAGCGCCTTTTCAAAGCGGAAGTCGCCCTTGGGCAGCGCAAGCGCCTGGGCGCGGATGGCCTCAAGAGGCTTTTCTTGCTTGGCGGCTTCCACACGCTTGCGGGCGTGGGCGGCCAGCTCACTGAGAATCATGCGGGCTGCCCTCCGGCGTTGGACTGGGCGATGAACTCGTTAAGCTTCCGCATGGCCGCCCCGCTGTCGATCAGCGCGGCGGCGAGCTGCACGCCCTGGGCATGGGTGTTTGCCTTGCCGCCGATGTACAGCCCCGCGCCCGCGTTGAGCAGCACGGCGTTGCGCATCGGCCCCTGCTTGCCGGCGAAGATCGCGCGGGTGATGGCCGCGTTGTCCTCCGGTGTGCCGCCTGTAAGCTCGGCCTTCAGGCACGGCTCCATGCCGAAGTCCTGCGGCTTGATGGTATAGGTTTTGAAATCCTCCCCGCTAAATTCGCATACAAGGGTCGGCGCGGACAGGCTGATTTCATCCAGCTTATCCACGCCGTACACCACCATGCCGCGCCTGACGCCCAGCTTTGCAAGCGCATGCGCCAGCGGCTCCACCAGGTGCTCGGCAAACACCCCTAGCACCTGCATGGTAGCGGAGGCGGGGTTGGTCAAAGGCCCCAGAATGTTGAAAATCGTGCGCACGCCCATTTCCCTGCGCACAGGGGCGACGTTCTTCATCGACGCGTGGTACTGCTGCGCGAAGAAAAAGCAGATGCCGATCTGGTTGAGGAGTTCCACGCAGCGTTCCGGGCTCTGGGAGATGTTCACGCCCAGCGCCTCCAGGCAGTCCGCCGCCCCGCATTTACTGGACGCCGCGCGGTTGCCGTGCTTGGCCACCTTGATACCGCCTGCCGCGGCCACGATGGCGGAGGTCGTGGAAATGTTAAAGGTCTGCGCCCCGTCGCCCCCGGTGCCGACGATTTCCAAAAGGTCCAGGTTGTGGTTCACCCGCTTGGCGTGGCGGCGCATCACCGAAGCGCAGGCGGCGATCTCGTCCACGGTTTCGCCCTTGGCCGACAGCGCGGCTAAAAACGCGGCCGTCTGCACAGGGCTTGGCGTGCCGGACATAATCTGGTCCATCACGGCCTCGGCCTCGCCGTAGGTCAGGTTCTGGCGGTCAATCAGCTTGGCGGTTGCTTGTGTAATCATCGGCTGCCTCCTTTCACAGGCTGATGAAGTTGGAAAGGATCTTCGCGCCGTCGGGCGTTAAAATGCTTTCAGGGTGAAATTGCAGGCCGTAGATGGGCCGTGAAACATGCTGCACGGCCATCACCTCGCCGTCGTCGGTCTCGGCCATGATTTTGAGCTCCTGGGGCAGGGTATCGCGCTTGGCCGCCAGCGAGTGGTAGCGCCCGGCGGGGATCCACGGCATCAGCCCCTTGAACAGGGGGCAGCTCGCCTTGACCGAGATCATGGACTGCCGTCCGTGCATCAGCTGCTTGGCGTGGCTGACCGTTGCGCCGAAGGCTTCGCAAATCGCCTGATGGCCGAGGCAAACGCCCAGCACCTTGATGTCGTCACCCAGGTTTTTCGCCGCCTCCACGCAGATGCCCGCGTCGCGCGGGTAGCCCGGCCCGGGGGAGAGGATAACGTGGCTTGGGTGCAGCTCGCGCACCTGGTTGACCGTCAGCTCATCGTTGCGCACCACGCGGATGTCCGGGTGCAGGGTGCCGATGAGCTGATAGAGATTGTAGGAAAAGCTGTCGTAATTATCGATTAATACAATCATGGTCCAGTCCTTCCTGCGCCAGTTCCAGCGCTTTCACTACGGCCTTCGCCTTGTTGATGCATTCCTGGTGCTCGGTTTTGGGTACGCTGTCGGCAACGATGCCCGCGCCTGAGCGGATGAACACGCGCCCGTTCTTGGCATAAGCGATGCGGATGGCAATGCACGTGTCCAGGTTCCCCGCGAAGTCGATATAGCCGATCGCCCCGCCGTACAGCCCGCGCTTGTTGTTTTCCAGCTCGTTGATGATCTCGCACGCGCGGATTTTCGGCGCGCCGGAGAGCGTCCCCGCGGGCAGCACCGCCTCCACGGCGTCGAGGGCATCCTTGCCCTGTACAATCTCCCCGCGCACGGTGGAGCCGATGTGCATTACGTGGGAGAAGCGCTCAATACTCAGGTATTTTTCCACCTTCACGCTGCCGAACTTTGCAATGCGTCCCAGGTCGTTACGCCCTAAATCCACCAGCATGTTGTGCTCGGCCAGCTCCTTGGGGTCGCGCAGCAGCTCCTCCTCCAGGCGCTTGTCCTCGGCGGGCGTCTCGCCGCGCGGGCGCGTGCCTGCCAGCGGAAAGGTGTACAGCTCGCCGTTTTCCAGCTTCACCAGGGTTTCGGGCGACGCCCCGGCGACCTCGATATCATCCCCCGAGAAGTAGAACATATAGGGGGACGGGTTGGTGCAGCGCAGCACCCGGTAGGCATCCAGAAGGCTGCCCTTGAAGTCCGCGTCCAGGCGGTTAGAGAGCACCACCTGGAAAATATCGCCCTCGTAAATGTAATGCTTGGCCTTTTCCACCATGCGGCAGAATTCGTCCTCGGTAAACAGCGCCCGCAGGGGGGAGGTCAGCTTGGGCGGCTGCGGCGCGCAGGCCTCGCCGTGCAGGATGAGGGTTTTCATCTCCCGGAGCGCTTCCGCGCCTTTTTGGTAGCTGGTTTCCATGTCCTTGCAGGCGATGTTGGCAATCAGGATAATCTTGTTGCGGATGTTGTCAAACGCAATAACGCGGTCGAACAGCATCAGGTCGACGTCCTGAAAGTTTTCCTGGTCGTCGGCATCCAGCACCAGGGTGGGCTCGGAATACTGTATGTAGTCATAGGCGAAATAGCCCACCAGCCCGCCCGTAAACGAGGGCAGGTGCTCCATGCGCGGGCTTTTGTACTCGCTTAGCAGCTCACGTATCATGCGGCTTGGGTCGGCGCCCTCGCGGATCAGCCTGTCCCCGGCCTTGAGCGTCGCCCGCCCGGCCGTGCAGGCCAGCACCAGGCTTGGTTCGTAGCCCAGAAAGGTGTAGCGGCCGAACTTTTCCTGGTTTTCCACCGATTCCAGCATGTAGCAGTGCTCGCTTTTGGCCTTCAGCCGTGTCAGCGCCTGGATGGCCGTGACCGAATCGGAATACAGCTCGCACGACATCGGCACGATGGTGTATTCGCCGGTC
>DAIOVG010000015.1:0-27872 GCA_036759125.1 Candidatus Limiplasma sp. | reverse complement strand
CTCCAAATTTCGTTGTCCGCGCCGGTGAACAGCACCGGCGTTCCGTCCGCGCGCGCTGGGGTTTCGTGCGGTTCCCGGTCGCCGTGCAGACGCATCACAGGGCAATATGCGCCCCACTGGAACCAGCGGATGAACAGCTCCCGGAAGGCGGGGTCGGTCGGATCGCCGCCGAAAAAGCCGCCGATATCCGTGGTCCACCAGGGGATGCCCGCCACGCCCATGCTCAGGCCTGCGCAAACCTGCTTGCGGAAGGTTTCCCAGTTGGAGTGGATATCGCCGCTCCACACCAGCGCGCCGTAGCGCTGGCTGCCCGCCCAGGCGCAGCGCAGAAGGTTGATGGGCCTGTCAAGTCCGCTGTCCTTCATGCCCTCAAAAAAGTTTTGCGCGAACATCTGCGGATACACATTGCCCACGCGCGTTACGGGGCCGAGGTGATAGCGGAAGTTGTCGTAATCATAGCTGCCGTACTCCGGCTCGGCCTCGTCCAGCCAGAACAGGCGCACGCCCTGATCGTAATAGTTGCGCTTGCATTTGTCCCACACATAGGCGCGGGCGCGGGGGTTGGTAGCGTCGTAAAACATGCTGTCGCCGCCAAAGCGCATGCCGATCTGCTCGCCGCGCTCGGCGCGCACCAAAAGCCCCTGCTGGCGCATTTCCTTGTAGTTCTCGCTTTCCAGCGATACCTGCGGCCATACCGAGACCATCAGCTGGATGCCCATCGCGTTCAGCTCGTCCGCCATGGCTTTGGGATCGGGGAAAAACTCCGTGTCAAAGCGGAAGTCGCCCATTTTGGGCCAGTGGAAGAAATCGCAGACGATCACATCCAGCGGCAGGCCGCGGCGCTTGTGCTCGCGCGCGACGGACAAAAGCTGCTCCTGGTTCCAGTAGCGCAGCTTGCACTGCCAGAAGCCCAGCCCGTATTCCGGCATTTCGGGCGCAAATCCGGTCGCCTTGGCATAGGCCAGGCTGATGTCCGCCGGGGTATCGCCCGCGGTAATCCAGTAATCCATTTGCCGGGTGGCCTTTGCCCGCCACAGCGTGTTGTTCTTGCCAAACGCCACCTCTCCGATGGCGGGATTGTGCCATAAAAACCCGTAGCCACGGCTGCTTAACACAAACGGCACGCTCGCCTGCGAGTTGCGGTGCGCCAGCTCCAGCACGCAGTGCTTTTGGTCCAGGGTTTCCTGCTGGTACTGGCCCATGCCGTAGAGGTGCTCGTCCTCCTGGCCGTCAAAGCGCACGGTCAGCGCATAATCGCCGCCGGGAAGCGCTTCAAACGCGCGGGGCTTGAGCGCAAGGGCACCGGTTTGCCCAGTCTCTTTCAGCAGTACCCTGCCGTTTTGGTTTGTATAGGTTATCGACGGAAAGCCGTGCCAGCCGTCTATTTCTACAGTCGCGGTCAGCTTGCCGTTTGTGATGCTGGCCTGCGTGGCTGAAATGTGGATCTCCGGCTTGGTCTGTGCAGGGCTCAAAAGCGCCCAGCGGTCGTCGGCAAGCTCGCCCATCATCACCGCGCGCACGCGCAGGCTGTTTTTGCCCCAGGCGCGCAGCTCCAGCGTTTCGCCGAGGTTACGTACAATCAGGGCATCTGAATCTGAGTTGAAATACTGCATGGCTTGGCCTCCAATGTGATTTTTATTCACTGTACGCCGGGATGGCGCGCTTGTCAATTTCCATTTGGCCGATATCCGTCCATTGACAATAAATTTCCGTGCAAGGTATAATGCAACCAATGAAACCAATACGCACGCGGGATTGAGTGGGATATCATGAAGCATGACGCGATCATCGTCGGCGGTGGGATTGCCGGGCTGACGGCCGCCGCATTTCTGTGCAAGCAGGGGTGCAGCGTTTTGCTGTGCGAAAAAGAAGACAGGCTTGGCGGGCTGGTGGGCTCATATACCCAAAACGGCTTTACCTTTGATGCGGGTCTGCGCGCGATGGAGAACTCCGGCGTGCTCCTGCCCATGCTTAAAAGCCTGGGCATCGAAATGGAGTTTTTGGAAAACGAGGTCTCCATCGGCGTCGAAAAAAATATCGTGCGGCTGGCCGGGGCGCAGAGCCTGGCGGCATACGGCGATATGCTCAAGAAGACCTTCCCGGAGGATGCCGCGGATATCGACAGGCTGCTGCTCGCCGTACAGCAGACCATGGGCTATATGGATGTGCTCTACGGCATCGACAATCCCGTTTTCATGAACCTGAAAGATACCGCCTATTTGGCGCATACCCTGCTTCCGTGGGCCATGAAGTATATGCTGACCGTCGGCAAGATCAAAAAGCTCAGCTTGCCGATAGAGGACTATTTACGCGGGATCATCCAAAATCCATCGTTAATCGACTGCATCGCCCAGCACTTTTTCAAAGGCACGCCGGCGTTTTTTGCGCTGTCGTACCTGAGCCTGTACCTGGATTACCGCTACCCCAGGGGCGGCACCGGAGCGCTGGTGGAAAAGCTGGAAGCGTATATTCTCGCCCATGGCGGCGAGGTGCAAACCGGCACGAAAATCGTATCCGTCAACCCGACTGTGCAAACCCTGACCGATGGCAACGGCGCGAAATACCCGTACGAAACCATGATCTGGGCGGCGGACATGAACGCCCTGTACATATCCATCGACAAGCTGGAATCCATGGAGGAGCCGGGGCGCACCGCGTCGATGGCGCAGAAAAAATGCCTCGAAGGCCTGCACGGGGGCGACTCGGTGCTTACGCTGTATCTGGCTGCCGATCTGCCAATCGATTATTTCAAGGCCATCCACAGCCCGCATTTTTTCTACACGCCGGAGCAAGCGGGCCTGCATTCCCTGCCGGATACAGGCATCCGTCTGCACGGCGGTACGCTGACCGACGACCGTGAAGCGCTTAAACAGTGGCTGCGGGCGTTTTTGCGGCTGACCACGTATGAAATTTCCATACCCGCGATGCGCGATCCGGCCCTCGCCCCAAAGGGGAAGGCCGGACTGGTGATCAGCACCCTGACGGATTATGAACTTTGGAAGCATATCCGGGATATGGGCTGGTATGATGAGTGCAAAGCCCTGTGCCAGAAAACCATCGAGGAAACGCTTTGCGGCAGCGTTTACCCGGAGCTTGCGGACAAGATCATCAGCGGCTCCGTATCCACGCCGCTGACCCTGGAACAGCGCACGGGCAATACCGGGGGCGCCATCACCGGCTGGGCGTTTACCAATCCGCGCATTCCGGCGGTGAGCAGGATGACGCAGATCGCAAAATCCGTCGTCACGCCCATCCCCAACGTGTGGCAGGCTGGCCAGTGGACGTACAGCCCTTCGGGCTTTCCGATTTCCATTCTCACCGGCAAAATGGCGGCGGACGCCGTATTAAAGCGCCTGCGTTAAGCCCGTAAGCTCCAGGCTTTTTTGCCAGATCTCCCCGCGCAGGGCGTCGTCCAGCGCGGTGGCCATCGGCGGCACATCGACCGTCAGGAAGAAATATCTGCCGGTCGTTTTGCTTAGCTCCGGCGCGGCGGCCAGGTAGTACAGCGCATCGCCCGATATAACCGGGGATTTCATAAACAGCCGCTTGGCGATTGCCATCATCCCCCGGTAAATCGGTCCGTTGTTGTTGCCGATGTTGGAGCCCACGGTGCCCGGGTGCATACAGTTGATGGTCGCGCCGGTGCCCTCCAAAAGCTCGGCTATCGTGCGCATGGTTAACAGCTGCGCAAGCTTCGAGGCCCCGTAGGCTCTCAGCCCGATATAAAAACGGATGCTCCAGTCCAAATCTCTTACGTGCAGACCGCCGAAGCGGTGCCCCTCGGAGTTGACCTGGATGATGCGCCCCTGCGGGCTTTTGGAGATGTTGTTTATGAGCAGCATCGTCAGCATGAAGCTCGCCAGGTGGTTGACCTGAAAGGTCATCTCGTTGCCGTCGGGGGTCATCTTCCGGCGCATGGAGTACAGCCCGGCGGAGTTGATCAGGATGTCGATCACCGGGTAGGCCGCGCGTATCTCCTCGCCCGCCCTGCGCACCTCATCCAGCCGCATGAAGTCCGCGATCACGATGTGAACCTCGGCGCCGTAGGCACTGACCAGCTCCTGCTGCACCGTTTCGGCCTTATCCCGGTTGCGGGCGACCAGCACAAGCTTTGCGCCCCCCTGGGCCAGCCTGCGCGCGGCCGCAAGCCCCACGCCGGAGGTCGCCCCGGTGATCACGCAGAGCTTGCCATGAAGCCGCGCGTCCGTAGTGTGCTGTTTCGCGCCGCGCTGCCGAAGCGATACCAGATCGTTTTTTGTATATTTCATTGTACACCTCACCCGAATTTCCTGTGCATAAAGCGGCGGTAGGGCTTCTTGAACCACGGGATGCCGTTGAAGATATCGCCCCACAGGTCGTAATAATCCCGCTGGGCGATAATGCGTCCGTCCTCGTGCAGCGTCAGCTTTGTACAGCCGTACACGGGGGTCTCCGGGAAGCGCTTGAACATCATGGTCATCGTCCAGTCGAACAGGATTTCACTGTCCCGGACGGCCAGCGTATGCAGGTCCATGCGCAGCTCCTTGCAGCGGTCCGTAAGCCTTTGGCACAGGGCGATAAACGCGTCCTTGCCTTCAATGCGCTGGATGCTGTCCTGAAACACGATCTGGTCGTGATAATAGGGAAACAGGTGCGACCAGTCCGGCTTGCCCTGGGTGTTATAGGTCTGTGACCACAGCAGGCGCACGGTTTCCTCGTTCAGCGGCAGCCGCTCAGGTTGTCGGTCTTCTGTTTGCATATGGCCCTCCCATATTCTCTGGTCACGGTACGGCGGATAGAGTCTGTTCGTTGTTTCCGATTATACCATATTTTCCAGATGTGAAAACTGCATTGCATATCGCTGGTCAATGGCGAACATACGTGCTATAATCAGATATCATGCAAAGCGAGGAATGCCTATGAATCCTGTGAAAACAGCGCTGATCACCGGGGCGTCCGGGCAGGGCATGGGGCGCAGCATTGCGCTGACGCTTGCCAGGGATGGCTATGCCGTTGTGATCAACTACCGGCAGAACGAAAAAGCGGCGCATGACCTCGCCGCGCTGATCCAAAGCCGGGGCGGGCGTGCCGCCGCCGTGCAGGGTGATGTGTTCAAGCAGGAGGACTGCGAAGCTCTGGTGGTAAAGACCGTGGAGCAGTTCGGCAGGCTGGATGTGTGCGTCATCAGCCCCGGAGCAAGCTGGAATCCGGAGCCTGTCACCGCCCTGAAGCCCAAAAAATCTCTGCGCGACATCTACCAGGAGGTCGCGCCGGTTGATTACCTGCTCCCGCATGCCTTGCGGGAAATGCAAAAGCAAAATGGGGGCCGCATCATCGGCATTGCCTCCAACCTCAATATCCCATCACCCTTGTATTCCTACAACGCGGCCAAGGCCGCGCGCATCGAAGCGCTCAGGCAAGCCGTTTCCGCTGCCTGGAAGCTGGGTGTGACGGTGAATATCATTGCGCCCGGCCCCGTGGACCCGTTTCAAAGCCTGGAGCAGGCCGCCGCTTCCGCCAGCAGCCGCTCGCTGGGCGGCAAGGTCAACCCGCAGGATATCGCCGAGGGCGTCGCCTTCCTGTGCTCGGATGCCGCACGCTACATCACCGGCTGCGTACTGCCCTACATGTTCTGACCAAAGAATCAAGGAGTATTGTATATGAAAATGAAACGCTGCCTGTCCGTACTGCTACTGGTGATCATGCTTTTATTGCCCCTTGGCGCGCTGGGGGACGGCGCGCTGTACCAGGTATCCACCTTGCAGGCGTTACTGCAGGGCGATTACTACGGCGCGGTACCCCTGGATACCCTTTTGCAGCACGGCAATACGGGGTTTGGCACCTTTGACGCGCTCGACGGCGAAATGGTGGTGCTGGACGGCGTTGTCTACCAGGCCGCGGTTGACGGCAGCATTCATGTGATGGCAAGCGATGGCCTGACTCCATTTGCCAATGTGGCGTTTATCGGAGACAGCCAAAGCGTGGATAGCTCCTTTGAAGGCGGGTACGATGCCCTGCTTGCCGCGCTGAACGTGCTGGTGCCCGACCGGAACATGCCCGTTTTGTTCCGCATTGCGGGGCGCTTTGAAAGCGTCACGGTACGCAGCGTTCCCAGGCAGACCGAGCCCTACCCGCCGCTGACGGAGGTGGTGAAAAACCAGGCTGTCTTTGAAAAGGCTCTGGTGCAGGGTGTAATCGTCGGCTTCCGTTTCCCGCAGTACATGGGCGATATCAACACCACAGGCTATCATCTTCACTTCCTGTCGGGTGACCTTCGCTTCGGCGGGCATCTGCTGGACGTGGGCGCGGGCACGCTGACCGTGCAGTTTATTGAGCTCAACGAATTCACCATGGTGCTGCCGGATACGCTCAGCCGGTATAACCCGGCCCAAACCACGGATGCCGATGTGGAGGCCGTGGAGCAGCGCTGAGGACCAACGGATAACCAAACAAAACCCCGCAAGCGCGGGGTTTTTGTCTGTGTAGCTGCCAAATGTTCACAGTACGGCCATCTTTATGCGGCCGGGTGTGTTACAATAAGCAGGAACGAAAGCCTTATGGTGCGATATAAGCAATATTGGATCAATTGCGCCCGGCTTTTTTGCTGGTCACGATAGAAAACGAAGGAGCATACCAATGTTTGGAAACAAAATGAACGCGGTTGACAAGGCAATCAAGAAACAGAACGTATCGGCGCTGATCGATCTGAGCCAGGATAAGGACGAGGAGGTCTGCCTCAAAGCCCTTGCGGGACTGGGAACCGTTGGCGGCGATGATGCGACACACTACCTGAACACCCGCCTGCAAAGCCCGGATCCGAAGGTCCGCCTTGTCGTGGTGCAGGCCCTTGGGTCCATCGCCGACAAGCATACCAAGGCATTTTTAGCGGCGCAGCTGAAGCGTGAAGAAGATCCCGTAGTGAAGGAAGCCCTTTTGGATGCGATGGGCAAAATCAAGGAATATTAACAGGGAAACGATTGGTTTTGCGTGTTGCATTGATGATCTAGCTATGATCAGGCAAACATCGCTGTTGCTCACCTGATACACCTTGAAGAAGCCGTCAGGCATGCGCGGCTTCTTTTTGCCGCACATTGCGCCGGGATGGCTTTTCGTTTATGATGAATTTGCGGTAAAAAACGTGCGAACATACTGACCGGCTTGATTGTGAGGGAATTTTATGTTTCATATTCTGGTCATCGACGACGACCGCAGCACCCGCAGGCTGATGCAGGAGGTACTGCAGGCCGAGGGCTACTCCGTGTACACCGCCCAAAACGGGGAGGACGCCCTGCGGGTGATGGACGAGGAGCACGTGGATTTGGCGGTGCTCGATTTGATGATGCCCAAAATGGACGGCTACGCTTTCACCCGTGCGCTGCGCGGAACGAATAACACCCTGCCCATCCTGATGGTTTCGGCCAAGCAGGCCCCGGCCAGCCGCAAGGAGGGCTTTTTGGCGGGCATTGACGATTATATGACCAAGCCCGTGGATGAGGAGGAGATGCTTCTGCGCATCAAGGCGCTGTTGCGCCGGGCGCAAATCACCTCCGAGCGCCGCATCGAGGTCGGCGAAGTCACCCTGGATTACGACAGCCGCACCGTAACCCGCGGAGACGATGCCGTAACCCTTCCGCATAAGGAATTTCTGCTCTTATATAAGCTCCTGTCCTATCCGGGTCGGGTATTCACACGCATCCAGATCATGGACGAGGTCTGGGGCATCCAATCGGAAACGGGATGGGAAACCATCACCGTGCATATCAACCGCCTGCGCAAGCGCTTTGGCGATTATCCCGAGTTTGAAATCGTCTCGGTGCGCGGGCTGGGCTATAAGGCGGTGAAGAAGGTATGAGGCAGCCGTGGCACCAGCAGGCGCATGAACAGCGCAACCTTGCCCAGCCGAAATTCAGGCACATGGTGTTCCTGTTTACGCTCATCTTTTCGGCCATTCTGGCGCTTACGATGGTGATCGTCACGCTGGGGATGTTTGCATTGGAAGGGCTGAACATCATCCAGCTTCCCAATAAGGGGAACTTCGTGCTGCCGACGGTCATTTGGGTGCTGTCGAGCCTGGCTGTGGGCATTTTCACCGCCGCGCTGGTCAGCCATGCGCCGCTGCGGTCGTTTCAGAAGCTCATGTTGGGCATGGACCGTCTGGCCCGGGGCGATTATTCCGTCCGGCTGAACACCAGCACGACCAACGTCGGCAGGAAGCTCACCGAGAGCTTCAACACCATGGCGGAGGAGCTGCAAAACACCGAAATGCTGCGTTCCGATTTCGTGAACAACTTTTCCCACGAGTTCAAGACCCCGATTGTGTCCATCCTCGGCTTTGCCAAGCTCCTGAAACGGACCGATCTGCCCCAGGAAAAGCGCGAGGAATACCTGGATATTATCCTGGCCGAAGCCACCCGCCTGACCGATATGTCGGAGAACGTGTTGAACCTGGCCAGAATCGAGAAACAGTCCATCCTCACCGATATCAGCGAGTTTAACCTGAGCGAGCAGATCCGCACCTGCATCCTGCTTTTGCAAAAGAAGTGGGAGGCCAAACGCCAGGACATCGCATTTGACGAATACGAATACCACTACGCAGGCAACGAGGAGCTGCTCAAGCAGGTGTGGATCAACCTGCTGGACAACGCGGTGAAGTTTACCGCAGAGGAGGGCAGTATCCGGATTTCCATGACCCAGCTGCCCGAGGCGCTGGTCGTATCCGTTGCAAGCTCCGGCGAGCCCATCGACGGTGAAACCCGCAAGCGCATCTTTGAAAAGTTCTACCAGGGCGATACCTCCCACGCCACCGAAGGCACAGGCCTGGGCCTTGCCATCGTGCAGCGCATCGTACAGCTGCACAAGGGCATGGTGGAAGCCCGCTACCAGGACGGCAGCAACGTGTTTATCGTCACCCTGCCGCTGGGACAGGTGCCGGCGGAGAGCTGAACAGGGGACATGGTGCCGTTCAGAGTGCGCGGTTTATGGATTTTTTGATGTGGCGCTGTCTGCGCAGGCTTGTTTGCCGCATGGCGGTTCAAACTGTTCTTCTTTTTGCGGTGCGTATCGGAGCCGCGCCTGTTTTCTGGATGATGACTTGTAATATTATGGATATCTGATATCATTCTCCATAAACAACAGGAGTGATTTCATTATGCTTCCAATGCTGATTCTGGCCATTGAAGACGATCGTGACAGAGAATTGATCACCACGGTCTATTTACAAAATCGCACCCTGATGCTGCGGGCCATCCGGAAAGCGGGCTTTGCCTACCATGACGCGGAAGACGTGATGAACGATGTGTTGATTCGTTTGATACAAAACCTAAAAACCTTGCGAGAACTGAATTCCCATTCTCTGCGTAAATATATCTATTCCACCGTGAAAACAACCGCCATTCGTTATTACATCAAACAGGATCAAAGAGCGCACAATGAGTTCTTTCCGCAGTACGATATAGACAATATACAGGATACGGCACAAAGGAATCCGGAAGAATTTGTAATACAGCTCTCGGAAATAGAGCGTTTAAAGGATGCGCTCAAAGCGTTGCCTGCGTATGAGTACGAGATTTTGTTCATGCGCGAATACGACGGGCTGACGGACAGCGAAATTGCAGCCATCCTGGACAAAAAGGAAAACAGTATCCGTGCGTATGCCTCGCGGGCGTACAGGCATGCCAAAGAAATTCTTACGCAGGATTGAGGATATCATGATGAATCGTAATAACCGTGACCGTCAAACCCTGCAGCAGGAATATGACCATTTGATGCTGCGTATCGCGATGTGCGAAATGCAGGATGAAGATATGAACCAGATCCTGTCCGATGCGGCTGTCAGCAAAGAGGATGCCAGGTTGGAGGCTGACTTTTTCAGCAAAACCGAGCCAAAAGCATTCGAGCTTTTCCATGACAGCATCACCAAGCAGCACAGAGTGCATATGGTGAAGCGTGTGCTGCCAAAAGCGCTGCGGCTCGCTTCTTTTGTATTGCTGTTTCTTTATATCAGTGTGACCGTGGCAATCGCCGTATCACCGGCGATACGCGTACGCGTGATGGAGCTTTTCTTTCGCGAACAAGAAGAATATACGGAGGTCGAGTTCAGAGAGAACCCTGAGAAAGCGTTCGACGTCCCTGCGGATTGGACGGGCGACTACTTCCTTGCATATATCCCGGATGGGTTTGAGATGACGTACTTGTTTACAGATGATTATGGAAGCAATGACATTACCTATACCAAAGCGGATCAGCGCATTTCTTTTACCATATATGATGAGACATTCATCAGCAATGTAGATACGGAAAATGCCGATACACAGCAAATCCTTGTCAACGGGTCTCCGGCGACAATGGTCACAAAAGGCCACAGAATTCAAATCATTTGGGCGCAGCGAACGAACTATTTTATTCTTCTGACCATCAATCTGGATCGTGATGTCACGATGCAAATCGCAGAAAATATATTAAGAATCAATTAAATAATTCGTTTTTCCGGTATCTTGTTGCAAATCGCACCTTCAAAGCGTCTTTATGTGCAGAGACTATTTGGAGGTGTTCTTTCAGACCTACACTGTGCGTGTGATTCGGGTATTTCCGATGTGGATGCCCGGCTGGCTGAACGGCTGCCTGCCCGGCTGGTGTGTGCAGCTGCAGCTGTATGATAAACAAACGGGTGAGTTCCGGCTGAATTATGCGTTGGCTGTGAGTGCGCAAACCGGCGAAGTGATTCAAAACAGACACAGAGAGGATTGATCTGCGTTGCGCTTCATTGTGCAAGAGCTGAAACGGTATGTGCGAAGGCCTGCATTTTACGTGTCGATCGGCGTCGTTGTGCTTTGTTTCTTTTTTGAACATCGTGACTACTTCTATTTTTGGATTTCCGGTTATGAGATATACCAATATTTGGATTTCTACTATTTGTTTGTCGCGCCGTTTGCCTATGGGCTTTTCTTTTATCTGATTCCGCTTGCGGCCATACCGCCTGCCGCTTTGAGCGTGATAGAGGATCTGCAAAGCAACAATATGCGGATGCGGCTGCATCGCAGTACGAAAATGAAATATATTGCCCGAAAGATTTGCTCTGTCAGCGTCGGTTCCATGTTACCTGTATTGATAGGATGCATTATGTTTCTGGCGTTTGCGTTACTGGCAGGTCCCTTGGAAGGGCCTGACGGGATGGGCTGGCGCAGCGTTGCAGTCAACGAGGCAATGCAGCGGTTAACCCTTCCATGCTATGGATTTCCGTATATCGCATGGCTGATTCTGCTGGCTGGGGTTACGGCCTGGTTGTGGGGCATGGTCGGCATGGCCATTGCGTTGGTTACACTTAACAAGGGCGCAACGCTGATTATCGGGTTTCTCGCCTTCTGGGGCACCGATTGTCTGTGCAACTATCTTGGTTTATCGGACTGGCGTCCGTTCAATCTGTTTTTTACCGATGGCGGCTATGCCGGTGGTTTGCTGTGGAAGCTTGGCCAGAACGGACTGCTTCTTTTGCTTGTAACCTGCCTGGTTTGGCTGCTGATGATCTATCGAGATAATCGCCTGTGAAGGGAAGTACGGAGATGACAAGGCGAATCATCGCATTGCGCTGTGATGTCGGACATATGCTGACAACACGCAATATCCTATACGTTTTTCTGACGACAATGCTATACGTAACGCTGCAGCCTTATGTTCATGCACAGGGCATGTATGTGGAGCATGTCTACCTTGGGCTGGCCGGCGGATTTGGGTTTGAAGAGATCATTGCCCTGCGGTTGGACGATGTGTTCATCTGGTCGCTTTTGATGCTATCGTATTTGCTTTGCGTTTCGGGCAGCATGCAAATGGAATACGGCGGACGAAGCAAGGACACATTATACCGGTTTTCCAGCTATCGCAGTTGGTATGCCAGCAAGGCGCTTGCTGCCGTGATTTGCTGTATTGCGGTAAGCTTCATCATCCTGATCAGTGTGATATGTACCAGTTTTCTGTTGGGGAACACCCGCTTTGGCGCGGCCGTCTCCACGACGTATAGCGTCTTTGATCCCGCCTGGCCGTACTGCCTGCTGGCGTTTGCGTTTCTGACGATGAGCGCGGTCATGCTGACACAATGGCAGATGACCATCCACCTGATATCCGGCAATATTGTACTGACGACAGCCGCCTATCTGACCCCTGTCGTGTTGAGCTTATATGGCGCGTCCAACACCTATATTTCATCCGCGCCGCTGTATAATCCCATCAACTGGGGGATGCTGATGCGTACAACGTTGTTTTCCCAGCCCGGCACACCGCCCCTGGCAGCCATGCTTGGGCAGGCTGGTATCGCGTGCGTTTGTTTTATCATTGGCTATGTGGCAGCGCCTAAGGTAAACCTTGGCAGCCGAAGCCGACAAGAAGGATAGGAAATCGCTGTAAACGGAAAGGATGAGTTTTTTGATTCGCGTTGAGCAGGTATCCCACGCTTTTCATGGCGTTCGGGTTTTACAGGATATTTCTGTGTCGTTTGAAAAGGGTAAAATTCACGGCATCGTTGGCAATAACGGGAGCGGGAAAACGCTTTTGTTCAAAGTAATCTGCGGCTACCTGAAGCCGCATCAGGGAACGGTGTGGATTGCCGGAAAGCAATTGGGAAAGGCGTTTGACTTCCCACCCAGCCTGGGGATGATTCTGGAAACCCCGGGGTTTTTGTTCGCGCACAGCGCGCATCAAAACCTGGAGCTCCTCTGGGCGCTGCGGGGAAAGCCGGATCGGGCGGCAATCCAAGAAACGCTCAATCGTGTGGGCCTGCAAGCCGTTGGCAATAAAAAGGTGGGGAAGTTCTCGCTGGGCATGCGCCAGCGTTTGGGCATTGCGCAGGCAATTATGGAGTCGCCGGAGCTGCTGATTTTGGATGAACCATTCAACGGCCTTGATAAGCAGGGCGTACGGGACATCCGTGATTTGCTCAGGGAACAGCGGCAGCGTGGCGCAACCATCCTGCTTGCCAGCCACATCTCTGCGGATATTGAGGAACTTTGTGATACAGTGCATGAGATGGATGCCGGGCGTATCCAGCGTGTAACAGGCTGAAAAACTAATAGCTGCTTAGTTTATATTTCGTTTAGATTGCCGGTGTATGCTTTCCTCATTAACGAGAAGGAAGGTTAGTGTATGCTGAGTATTTTCAAGCACCTGAAGCGCAAGGAATGGGCGCTGGTACTGTTAAGTATCGGCTTTATTTGCGTGCAGGTGTGGCTGGACTTGCTGCTCCCTGATTACATGCGGGAGATTACAACGCTTGTCCAGACGTCTACCGATTCTCTGGGCGAGGTGTGGCGCTCCGGCGGCATGATGCTGTTGTGCGCCTTCGGCAGCATGATCACGTCCGTGGTCGTGGGGTATATCGCCGCGCGCATTGCCGCAAGCGTCGCGTTTCGTGTACGCGCGAGCTTGTATGCCAAGGTGGAGGACTTCTCCATGGAGGAGATCAACCGCTTTTCCACCTCCAGCCTCATCACCCGCTCCACCAACGATATCACCCAGGTGCAGATGATCGTGTCCATGGGTCTGGTGGTGCTGCTGCGCGCGCCGATCATGGCAGGCTGGGCTATCGCGAAAATCGCGGGCAAGAACTGGAACTGGTCTCTGGCCACCGGCGGCGCGGTGTTCGCAATGCTGATCCTGGTTACGACGCTGGTCATCTTCGCCCTGCCCAAGTTTAAGATCATCCAGTCTTTGACCGATAAGCTCAACGCCGCCACCCGTGAAAACCTCACCGGCGTGCGCGTGGTGCGCGCCTACAACGCCGAAGAGTACCAGGAGAACAAGTTTGAGCAGGCCAACGAAAACCTGACCAAAACCAACCTGTACACCAGCCGCCTGATGGCCATCATGATGCCCGGAATGACGATCGTCATGAACGGGCTGATGCTTTCCATCTACTGGATTGGCGCGTATCTCATCAATAACGCGGGCTTCATGCAGAAGATCAGCCTGTTTTCGGACATGGTGGTCTACATCGCCTACGCGATGCAGGTCGTGATGGCGTTTATGATGCTGGTCATGATCTTCATCATGCTGCCGCGCGCCACTGTTTCAGCACGCCGCATCAACGAGGTGCTCACCACCAAGACCAAGATTTTCGACGGTACAAAGGATGCGCCCGCCTGGAATACGGGGCTGGTGGAGTTTAAGAACGTGAGCTTCAAGTACCCGCAGGCGGACGAATATGTGCTTAAGGATGTATCGTTTACCGCCAACGCGGGCGAGACTGTGGCCTTCATCGGCTCCACGGGCAGCGGCAAGAGTACGCTGATCAACCTTATCCCGCGCTTCTACGACGCGACCGAGGGTTCCATCCTGATCGACGGGCAGGACATCCGCGAGTACCGGCAGGAGGACCTGCACAACAAGATCGGCTATGTGCCCCAGCGCGCGGTGATCTTCTCGGGAACCGTCAAGTCCAACATCGCCTTTGGCGAAACGACGGGGAATCCCCCGGGCGACGACGAAATCAAGGCCGCGGCGGATATCGCGCAGGCCTCGGAGTTCATCGAAAAGCTGGAGGATCAATTCGACGCCCATGTATCCCAGGGCGGCACCAACCTGTCCGGCGGGCAGAAGCAGCGTGTTGCCATCGCCCGCGCCATTGCCCGCGAGGCGGAGATCCTGATCTTTGATGAATCCTTCTCCGCGCTTGACTATAAAACCGACCGCGAACTGCGCAGGCAGCTCAAGGAGCAGACCATCGGCTCGACCACCTTCATCGTCACCCAGCGCATCGGCACCATCCGCCACGCGGATAAGATCATTGTGCTCGATCAGGGGCGGGTTGTGGGCATCGGCACGCACGATGCGCTGCTGAAAGACTGCAAGGTCTACCAGGAGATTGCCGCTTCGCAGCTGTCCAAGGAGGAATTGAATTATGCTTAGTGGACCGATGGGGCGCCGGCCCGGCGCTGGACCCAAAGAAAAATATCCTTTCTCGGCTACCTGGGGGAAGCTTGTCAGCTATAGCAAAAGGTATTGGCTGCCGTTGCTGGTCGCTCTGCTGGCCGCCGTTGCCGGCTCGGTGTTTACCATCATCGGACCGGATAAGCTCTCCGAGATGACGGATGTCATCATGAATGGAATGATGACCGGCATCGACCTGACCGCCGTGACCGCCATCGCCATGACGCTGATTCTCTATTATGGGTCAAGCTCTGTGCTCTCCTATGTGCAGGGCTACATCATGGCGACGGTTACCCAGCGCATTACCAAGGGCATGCGCAGGGATATCTCCACCAAAATCAACCGCCTGCCGCTGAAGTACTTCGATACCACCAGCTATGGCGATATCCTCTCGCGCGTAACCAACGATATCGACACCCTGGGCCAGACCATGAACCAGTCTCTGGGCGGACTGATATCGGCCATCACCATGCTGGTCGGATCCACGGTGATGATGTTCATTACCGACTGGCACCTGGCGCTTGTCGCCATCGGCGCGTCGCTGTTCGGCTTTATGTTCATGTCGGCCGTGCTGATGCGCTCGCAGAAGTACTTCACCAAGCAGCAGCAGCTGCTGGGCAAGATCAACGGCCATGTGGAAGAGGTCTACGCAGGCCACAACGTGGTCAAGGTCTACAACGCCGAGAAGGTCCTCAACAAGGAATTTGAAGACCTGAACAAAAAGCTCTTCACCACGGCGTGGAAATCGCAGTTCATGTCCGGCCTCATGATGCCCATGATGCGCTTTATCGGCAACCTCGGCTATGTGGCCGTCAGCGTTGTCGGCGCGGTGATGGCGATGAACGGAACGATCTCCTTTGGCGTGATCGTCGCGTTTATGATCTACATCCGCCTGTTCACCCAGCCGCTGGCCCAGATTGCGCAGTCCTTCACCAGCCTTCAGTCAACCGCCGCCGCCAGCTACCGCTTCTTTGAGTTCCTCGAAGAGGAGGAAATGCCCAACGAGGACGCAAAGACCCTTTCCTTTGATACAATCCGCGGCGATATCGAGTTCCGCAACGTGCGCTTTGGCTACGACAAGGACAAGACCATCATCAAGGACTTCTCCGCGTCCGTCAAGGCCGGGCAGAAGATTGCCATCGTAGGCCCCACCGGCGCGGGCAAGACCACCATGGTCAACCTCCTGATGCGCTTTTACGATGTAGATGCAGGCCAGATCCTGGTCGACGGCATACCGCTTTCGTCCATGCCGCGTGAAAAGGTGCGTGAGCTGTTCTGCATGGTGCTGCAGGATACCTGGATGTTCGAGGGTACCATCCGCGATAACATTGCCTATAACAAGCCCGGCGTGACCGACGAGGAGATCGTCGCCGTGTGCAAATCCATCGGCGCGCATCACTTCATTTCCACCCTGTCCAAGGGCTACGATACGGTGCTTAACGAGGAAGCCAACATCTCCGCCGGGCAGCGCCAGCTCTTGACCATCGCGCGCGCCGTGATCAAAAACGCGCTGATGCTCATACTGGACGAGGCCACCTCCTCTGTGGATACCCGCACCGAGATCCTCATCCAGGACGCTATGGACAAGCTGATGACCGGGCGCACGTCCATCATCATTGCCCACCGCCTGTCCACCATCCGCAACGCCGACCTCATCCTTGTGATGAACGAGGGCGACATCATCGAAAGCGGCACGCACGATGAGCTCCTGAAGCTCGACGGCTTCTACGCCGACCTGTACAACTCCCAGTTTGAGAAGGTCAGCTAAGCAGCGAACGCCGATACAATACCTCATACGTTTGATCCGCCGATCACACTGGCAGTAGAAAGGAAACCGAGTATGACGTTCCAGGAGAGATGGCAGCGCCTGCCGCAGTGGTTCCAGGTTACGGTATACACGGTACTGGGCATTGCCGCCATCGGCGGCGTCGGGTACCTGGGATTTCAATTGATCCGGGTGATGATCGGCGCAGAGCAGATGAATGTGTTCTGGGGCTGCGCCGGCTCGGTAGCGCTGATCGGTATTGTGTTTGGCGGCCTTCACAGCGGCAGGCACGCCGGGAATCGCAGGCGGCGAGGCGAAGCCGCAGACTGAACATTAACAATCCAATCCACCGCGGCAGCCATACGCTGCCGCGGTTTTTCATCATGCTATAATGGGAACGAATGAATCCGATTCAGAAAATTCGGGAAAAATAATAATAGTATGCAATAAACCGTCTGTTTCTCCGTCTGTACAGTGTGAAGGGAGTGGGAAGGCATTCATGAAGAACGACGAACGAAGCCGGCTGTTTACGTTCTTTGACGCCGAAGGCGACAGGCTTTTGCGCTACGTGCATGCAAAGGCGCGCCGCTTAAGCCGTATGGATGCCGAGGACATCGTCTCCGAGGTCATGCTCAGCCTGATGGGGCGAGTGGACCAGGGCGGCCCTGTGGAAAACATCGCGGCGTACGCCTACCGCTCCATCCGCAACAAGATTGCCGATTACGGGCGCACGGAGTCCCGCACGGTATCGCTGGACGGCTTTGCCGACGAGGACAGGGCCTTCTCCCTGCGGGAAATGCTCTCTGACAGCACGCAGGACATCGCATCCCGTGTGGAGCACATGGAGCTGCTGCGGGTGCTTACGGCCTGCATGGACAAGCTGGACGGCAAACAGCGCGCCGTGCTGATTGCAACCGAAATGCACGGCAGAAGCTTCCGGGAGCTGTCCCGTGCCTGGCACGAGCCGGTCGGCACGCTCCTGTCCCGCAAATCCCGGGCGGTAAAAACCATCCGGGACATGCTGAAAACTGATGGACTGCTCACAAAATAGGAGGAACAAATCATGTCAAATAGTCCAGTGAGAACAATCTGGAACGAAATTCCCAAACCCATACAGATCGTTGTGTACACCGTCCTAGGTATAATCGCCGCGTTCGGCTTCGGCCTTCTGTTCGGCTGGATCATCGTATGGCTGTGGAACTGGCTGATGCCGATGATCTTCGGCCTGCCGACCATCACCTTCTGGCAGGGCGTAGGTGTCTTTATCCTGGCGAAAATCCTGTTCGGCGGCTTTAGCTCGCATTCCGATTCCTCCAAATCCAGCAAGAAGAAGGAGAAAGGGGATTGGAGCTTTGAGTGGGACGGCGATACGGGCAAGGGCAAGTTCGGCCGCTGGGAACACTATGACGAGTGGTGGAAAGCCGAGGGCAAGGACTCGTTTGAACGGTACGCGAAAGCAAACGGCGATTCCCAAACCGAGGATGCGGATGACACACAGGACCCGATGGATGAATAAATGAACGAAACAAGCTGCCGGTATGGCAGCTTTTTTCTTGTCAGGACTCCAATTGTATTAAAAGCTTAGCAAAGTCGATGCAAAATTGCATATCCTTTTGGCCGAGTGTACCCGCGTAATAACGGTGATCCGCGTTGACGGCCGTGACGCGGGCAAGCAGTGCGCTTGCCTGCGCGCCTGCGATCTCCGCCGCAGAGCGGTAGCCGGCAGCGAAGAACATTGCGGCGGCGCTGGGACCGATCCCGTTGACGCGCACCAGATCGCACAGCGCGTACAGCCTGCCGTCCGACGGTCGGCGTTCCCAACAGTCTTTGGAGGTTCTTACGCCCTGCTGTTCCATTGCTTCGATCTCTGCCTTGTCCGTATCGGGGAAGGCCGAAAGTGGAACGGGTTTTTGTTTCATTGCCCCCGCCTCTCGCTTTAAAACCGTCAGGTACGGGACTGGAACGGCGCATTGCGCGGCGAAAGCCGCGATTTTCGCGGGCGACGAAAGCACATCCAGGAGCCGTGCGACCGTGTCGATGCCCTGCGATGCTATCTGCGATAACCGTTCGTCAATAGCGTCCAGCAACAATCGCCGCGATGGCAGCAGCGTTTGGCGCTTTAAAAGCTCTTGGTATTCGGCCAGGGAAATTTTATGAAGATCAATGGTGTATTGCATCATCGCTCCGTTACGCCTCCGCGTCCTTTTCATGTTCTCCCCATCGGAATCTGCGGTTTTGCATCAGCACATCCAGCTCGCAGGAAAGGCACAGGCCGTTATGGCAGCACAGCAGGGCTTCGCCGCATTTCGCGCAGCGCCATGCTCGCTCCTGCTCCTTTAAAAACGCGTCCATGCCACGGGCCTGGATAAGGCGCAGGTTTTGGATCATGCTCATGTGGTATTTTTCGCGGTATCGCATGTCCAGCCGTTTCAGGCGGGCGCAGGGGAATTGTTGGCACTCGAAGCAGAACCGTACCCGTCCGTTGCCGATGGTGGCGCACTGGTTGCGCATGTGTCTGCAGTGCTCGCCGCGCGGGACGCAGCCTGGGCAATACTTACGTTGGATGCCTTTCTTCTGCAAGTCGTGCTGCTGTGCCTGATACGCCCAGCACAGCGCGCAGTTCATGCCACAGGGGGCGATGAGTTCGGCCCGTATCTCCGTGCTCATGATGCTCTCTTTCCCGGCTCAGCGCCGCTTGATGGGGTGGCGGAGGATGGTTTTCATTGTCTCCGGCGCGGCTTTCTGCGGGCTGGACAGGTAGATTTCGTGATGCCGGCGCTTACCTGCAAAATCCGCTTGAAAGCCACGCTGCTCCCGGTAGTGCTCCATGAGCCGCACCGATTCTGGCTCTGTATCATAAGGACCCAGGTGCATCATTTGCACGCAGAGCCCTTCGGCAAAGGGCTCCAGCCGGGCTAGGCTCAGGTTGAGCGCGGGCTTCTTCTTGGCGAGCTTCTCCCTGGCGGCATCGAACACCGCCGGAGTAACGAAACCCGGCTGCCGCAGCATCATCGTCCATACGAATTGCCCCTTATCGGCAATCGGTCCGTCGCCCCGGAACGATGCGTCCGTCACGTTCCACAAGCCTTCCGGCGGCGGCACGACGTACTCGAAATATCCCTGCTCCGCCTTGTTCATCCGAATCGCGTAGGAAAGGCCGTACAAAATCTGCATCGCGTCGGCATAGGCCTGGCTTTCGTTGGGGTCGCCTTCGCCATCCACCATGATAAACAGCATCTCCGGCACCTCCACAATAGCTGGCGAGGTGCCTGGACTGTACAGGTCTTTCCTGTCTTTCTTGAAATCAATCGCCGCCATACAATCACCTTCTCATTGGTTCGCTGGCTAGAGCATAGCATGAAAAACATGACATCATGGTGTCATGTATAGTATAAAGAACTTTAAGTATGAATGTCTCCGTATTTCACACAATGAGGCGGTCTATCGATAGTTCGCCATCACCGCAGCTGCGATCTCCGCCATCTTCTCCCGTATCTCCGGCGGCTCCAGCACTTCCAGGTCCGGCCCGTAGGTCAGCAGGTAGCCGTACAGCCACTCCCCGTCGGACATGGCGACGGTCACAAGGAGCTGTCCGTCATCCTGCACGGCGATGTGCCCGGGGCTGAACTCGTCGTACACGCGGTGTGCCTGCCGCGGGTGAAACAGAAGCTTGAGCGATAAGCGCGGGGATGTGCTTTCGTCGATATGCAGTGGCGGCGCCTTGAGGTCGAGATCGCCGAAATAGATATCCGTCGGCGCGGCGTTTTGAATGCGGTTCAGCTTAAAGGTGCGGTAGTCCTCCCGCGCGGTGCAGTAGGCGGAAATATACCACGACATGCTCTTGAAGCAGAGCTTGAGCGGATAGACCAGGCGCTCTGCGGTCTCGCCTTTGGCGCTTGCGTAGGTGAAGCGCAGCGCCTGTTTGTTGAGCAGCGCCGACTGGATGACGGAGAGCTTTTCCCTGTCCTCCGCGCCGCTGCCCCAATGGGTGAAGTCCACCTCCAGCCAGTCGGCCGTCTGCTTGACAAAAATCCCCTTGAGCTTGTCCAGCACCGGCTGCGTATCCGGGTACTGCGTGGCCGACAGCTGCTGGAGCGCCGCCAGAATTCCCGTTTGTTCGCTTTCGGAAAAGAAGGCCTTGCTCAGCACATACCCGTCCACAAGGGCGATGCCGCCGCAGCGTCCCCGCGTGGAATACAGCGGAATCCCCGCGCCGGAAAGCACCTCAATATCCCGCAAAATGGTGCGTGGCGATACCTCCAGCCGCGCAGCCAGTTCCTTTGCGGTCATGGTTCTGCGCTCAATCAGCAGGTAGACGATTTCAAACAGGCGGTGGATTTGCATGGGCTGCCCTCAAAGCTGTAGTTGCTCAATGAATCGGATTTTAAGGTGTTTACCGTTCGGCGTCGGGTTCGTAGTCAAAGGCATCCAGATAAAGCTTGGCGCTGCGGCTCATCTCCGCGGAGAACGTGCTGTGATATTTCCGCTTGCAGAAGGCGGAAAGCCATGCCTCAAACCCTTTGGGCTGGGCATGGGAGGCGAACATCCGGCGCAGCTCCGCCTCCGGCATTCTGCGGTAGGCGTTCTCGTGTACGATATGCTCAAGGCTGACCCGCTCGGGCTTTTTGCGCTCCAGCTGCTGCTGGGTGGGATAGCCAAACACCAGCATGGCCGCCGGGTATACGTACTCCGGCAGGGAAAGCAGCTCCCGGTGAAGCTCGCAGTTTTCCATAATGTCGCCGATATAGCATGAGCCGATGCCAAAGCTCCACGCGGCGGTTACGGTGTTTTGCGCAGCGCAGAGCGCATCCTCCACGGCCAGCAGCAGATCGCCCTTGCCCGGATGGCGCGGCTGGCATCCGGCGATTTCAAACGCATCAAACCACTTTTGAAAATCGGCGCAGAAGATGAGCACGAGCGGGGCCGACGCGATAAACGGCTGGTTGTCGCAGGTTTTGGCAAGCGTGTCCTTGAGGCCCTGATCGGTGATATCCAAAATAGTGTACAGCTGCTGGTTGCCGGCTGTTGGCGCATGCGCCGCCGCGGTGAGGATAGCCTGCTTTTCCGGCTCTGCGACCGGTTGCTCTGTGAATGCCCTGACGGATTTGCGGGTGATGAGGTTTTCCATGACTGTGTTCATGTTGTATGCTCCTTGCTGTTTGATTGCTGTTTACGAAGCCGGAAGGTTTGCCGTATAGAGGATGGCTGCGATGCAAAGCAGGATAACCGCGGCCGCGATATAGGGCACGAGCTTATCCAGCCTGCGCTTGAACCTGCGGAGCTTCTGCTCAAACGCAACGCTGCGTTCTGCAAAGCGCAGGTGGATATCATCAAGCATTGCCCGCGCCGATTGGCTTGGCGCAATGTCCTGCACACAGCTTACATCCAGTGTCTGGGCGGCGATCAGCTTGCGGACGGCCTCCTCCTTCATATGTATGATCCGGGCAATCCGGGCGGGCTCGAAGTGCGCGATATCATGCAGGGAAATGACGGCTTTTTCCCGCAGCGGCGCTTTGAGCGCCTGCCAAAGCGGGTCGGAGATGGGGAACGGAGTGAGCTTTTGCAGCTTCTCGCGCTTTTGCAGGCGATGCGGCTTTTTTAGGTAGTAGCCTTCGCATTCCGCCAGCAATGCCGCAAAAAGGATCGTTTCATCCTCCTGCGGCGAGCTTGCATCGGATGCGGCGGAGGCGAGCATGGCCTGAAACACAACCGCGCTGGCCGCGTCGGGATGCCTGCACAATAAAAAAGCAAATCGGTAAGCCGCTTCATACTGTTTGTTGAAAAATAAGTCGAAATTGTGATATACCAGCCCCATATCGAAGTTCCTTTCCGGCAACCGGCCCGCAATAAAAAATACATCAGTCGCTCTATAGTATATAACTACAGGGTTTGAGAAAAAACAAGATGGAGTCTTGCGAAGAGATGATATGTTATGATACAATACATACTAGCATGATTGGGCGATAGATATCAAATATTACACCAATCAGACAATTCTATGAAGGAGTGAACCAAATGAAAAACCGTTTACTGGCTACCCTCGTAACGGTCGCCTTGATACTGACGCTCGTCGTATCGGCCAATGCCGCTTCGGAAACAAACCCGAACCTTGGCGCGGGCCTGTATCCCGGCACCAGCGAACCCGGCGTTATTACCGTTGACTGTGCCACGATGTCTAAACTCAACCCGATCCTCATGACCTACGGCACCGAGCTTTCCATGGCTCGTCACCTGTGGGATGCTCCCGTGAAGCTGGACGTTGACAACAACGTAATCCCCGGCGCAGCCGAGAGCTGGACCGTCAGTGATGACAGCCTGACCTGGACCTTTAAAATCCGTCAGGGCATGAAATGGGTTAACTCCAAGGGCGAAGTCGTTGCGGATGTTACCGCCAAAGACTTTGAGTTTGGTATCAAAGAGCTCCTGAACCCCGAAGTTGCGGCCGAGTATTATTACATGGCTTCTATCTTCGCCAATGCGGACGCGTATTATGCCTATAAATCCGGCACAAGCGAAGTCGTTGTGGAATGGGATCAGGTTGGCGTGAAAGCGCTGGACGACTACACGCTTGAACTCAAGCTTGAGCGCGTTCTGCCCTACTTCCTCCAGCAGATCAAATTCGAAGTGTTCGCCCCGATCTACGAGCCCTTCTACACCGAAGTTGGCGCGGCGAACTACTGCACATCTCCTGAGACGGGCCTTTACACCGGCGCCTTCTACATGACCGAATGGGTCCTGGAAAACAAGGTCGTCACCGTGAAGAACCCCTACTGGTACGATGCGGCGAACGTCACCCTCGAGGGTGTTGTCTATGCCAAGTACGTAGACACCAACGCCAGACTGAACGCTTTCATGGGCGGCGAAATCGACCTGATCGATCTGGCCGGCGGCGAACAGCGCGCGATCTTTGAAGCCGAAGGCTTCACGGTGAGCTCCTATGTCGGCGGATACAGCTTCTACTACCTGTGCAACAACACCGACGTGTCCGACCTGCGCAGCCCGAGCCTCCGCAAAGCGATCAGCGCAGCCATCGACCGTTGGCAGTTCATCAACACCATCCGTAAAGATAGCTCCGTTCCCGCTGCATGCTTCACCCTCGGCGTTTCCGGCGTCAACACGCCCAACTTCTCCGATGCTGTGGTCGCCGCGAATGGCGGAGAACCGCTGTACAACCCCGTTGCCGATCCCGAACTGGCGAAATCCTATCTGCCCAAGGCGCTCGAAGAGCTGGGCTACACGGATATTTCCCAGATCAAAGTCGTGCTGATGACCTCCGAAGGCACGCTTAACGAGGCGACCAGCCAGCTGATCCAAGAGCAGCTGCGCGTCAACCTTGGCCTGGATGTGGGTATCGAAGTGCTGACCATCACCGAAGCACGCGCCCGCCGCAATGCCAAGAATTACGACATCTTCTTCACCGGCTGGGGCCCGGACTACAACGATCCGATGACCGACCTTGACCTGTGGGTAACCGGCGGCGGCAACAACCACTCCGGCTATTCCAGCGCAGAGTACGACGCCCTGATCGAAGCCGCCAAGGTGGAAACCGATATGGTGGCCCGCGAACAGCTCTTCGTGCAGATGGAAATGCTGCTTGCGGAAGATATGCCGATCATCCCGATCTTCTGGCGCGCTGAAGACTATGTGGTCAGCGAAAAGATGGTCAGCGGCTATACCCGTATGCCGTTCCAGCAGATCAACCTCTTCTACACCCGGTTGGCTGATTAAGGTGTTGCAAAACACTTCTGAGATCATTATAGCCTAAAAGCCTTATGGGCATTACGGTACAGGGTAATAGCTGTACCGTAATGCCCATCTATGAGGAGTGACCGCCCCTTGTCTCGATACATTATCAAACGCCTGGCGTATGCGGTGCTTACGCTGTTTGCGCTCATCTTGCTGACATTCTTTATGATGCGCTGGCTTCCGGGCGATCCGTTCATTGGTGAAAAAACGGTTTCCGCTACGGCCATGGATAACATGCGCATCAAGTACGGGCTGGATAAGCCTGTCATTGTGCAGTTTTTCATCTACCTGGGTAACTGCCTGCGCGGCGACCTTGGCGTATCCATCACATATAGCCGTCCGGTTACGGAAGTCATATCCAGCGCCTTTTTGGTGTCGGTGGATTTGGGTACAAGAGCACTGTTGTTTGCCGTAATTGCAGGTGTGCTGCTGGGGGCTATCGCGGCGGTCAGACGCGGAACCTTTGCCGATTCGTTTTCCATGTTTATCGCCATGATAGGCGTTTCCGTGCCCAGTTTTATTATGGGCGCGCTGCTGCAGTACTTTTTGGCGCTGCAATTGCGAAAGGTGTTCGGAATCACCTGGTTCCCGATTCAGGGCTGGGGACAGCTGAAACATACCTTTCTGCCGGCGTTTGCGCTGGGGCTTGGTTCTCTGGCGACCGTTTCCCGCCTGATGCGCACCAGCATGCTGGATGTGCTGAGCCAGGATTATATCAAAACCGCGCGTGCCAAAGGATTATCTGAACGTAGAATATTATGGCGCCACGCCATGCGCAACTCCATCATGCCCATTGTGACGATCATGGGTCCCACGGTGGCTGCCGTGCTGACTGGCACCTTTATTATTGAAAGCATTTTTAATATTCCCGGGCTGGGGAAATACTTCGTCACCAGCATCAAGGATCTGGACTATACAATGATTTCAGGGACGACTGTCTTCTATGGCGGTCTTCTGATATTATGTACCCTTGTTGTTGACTTACTGTACGGGTTTATTGACCCGAGAGTGAAGCTGGAGGGGTAGCGTATGCAGAATATAGATAAAAAACGCTTTACACATGTAGGCGAAAGTATACACGATCGCGAAGCAATCTCCAGCTACAGGCTGACCTTCATGCAGGATGCCATGCGGCGCCTGGCAAAGAACAAGGTCGCGATTGTCTGCGCCATCGTGATATTGGTGCTCTCGCTGTTAAGCATTTTCGTGCCGATGTTCAGCCCCTTTGATTTCCGCGAGCAGCACTACGGGCATACCAACGCTCCCATGGGCACTGTATGCGATGTGGACGGCAAGCAGGGCGACGTGCACCTGTTTGGCACGGATAAGCTCGGCCGCGACGTGTTTACGCGGATCTGGATGGGCGGGCGCGTGTCGCTGTCCATTGCCATCATCTGTGCGATTATCGACTTGATTATCGGGATTATTTACGGCGGTGTGTCCGGTTACTTCGGGAAAACCACAGACATCATCATGATGCGCTTTCTGGAAATTATCAACGGCATTCCCTATCTGATCATCGTCATTTTGCTGATGATGGTCATGCCTCCGGGTATGCTGACCATCATTGTCGCGTACTCCATGGTCGGGTGGATCCCCATGGCGCGCCTTGTGCGCGGACAGGTGGTCGCCCTCAAGGGACAGGAGTTCGTTGTCGCCGCGGAGGCGCTTGGCTCGTCTCCGACCCGCGTCATCCTGCGGCACCTGCTGCCCAACACCCTGTCGGTCGTCATCGTGCGCACAACGCTTTCCATTCCGGCTGTTATCTTTACGGAAGCCTACCTGAGTTATCTGGGCCTGGGCATTCAGCTGCCCATGTGTTCGTGGGGTTCGCTGGCGCAGGCAGGCATTGAGAATTTCCGCTTGTATCCCAGCCAGCTGATCATCCCAGCCATTTGCATCAGCCTGACAATGCTCGCATTTAACCTCTTTGGCGACGGTTTGCGCGACGCATTTGATCCCAGATTACGGAGGTAGCCTGAATGGGCAAAAGAATACTGGAAATCGAAGATCTTCGCGTTTCGTTTGATACCTATGCAGGCGAGGTGCAGGCTGTCCGCGGCGTATCGCTGTATGTGGATGAGGGCGAAGTGCTTGCCATCGTCGGCGAGTCCGGCTGCGGCAAGTCCGTTACGGCGCAGACGATTATGAAGCTCAACGCCATGCCGCCGGCCCGCATCGTCAGCGGCAGTATCGTGCTGGATGAGCAGGATATTGTCAAGGCCTCCGGCAACGAGATGCGTAAAATACGCGGCAACAAGGTTGCCATGATCTTTCAGGACCCGATGACCTGCATGAACCCGACCAAGCAGGTCGGAAAGCAGATCGTCGAGGCGATCAAGCTGCACAAGCATTTATCCAATGCCGAGGCGCGCGAGCAGGCCATCATGTGCCTGGAGCAGGTGAACATCCCAAACCCCAAGGAACGTGCCAAGCAATACCCGCATGAGTATTCCGGCGGCATGCGGCAGCGCGCGATGATCGCCATGGCCATCTCCTGCGACCCGAAACTGCTGATTGCCGACGAGCCGACAACCGCGCTGGATGTGACCATCCAGGCGCAGATCATGGATCTGCTTGTCGAAATAAAAGAAAAACAGAATACAGCCATCATCCTGATCACACATGATCTGGGTGTGGTTGCCGGCATTGCCAACCGCGTGGCGGTGATGTACGCGGGCATGATTGTGGAAACGGGCACGACCCATCAGATTTTCTACGATCATACCCATCCGTATACCAATGCGCTGATGCGCTCCCTTCCGTCCGTCGATGCCAACAAAACAACGGACCTGGTCTCCATACCCGGCACGCCGCCGGATCTGCTGGCGCCGCCTGTCGGCTGTCCGTTTGCGGCGCGCTGCAAGCATTGTATGGAAATCTGCAAGGAAGAAATGCCGCCCGAGTTCCAGCTGGAACAAGAGGGCCACGTAGCGCGGTGCTGGCTGCTGCACCCGGATTGCCCCAGCGCAGCCGAGAGGGGTGATTTCAGTGAGTAATGTGATTATCAAGACCGTGAACCTGAGCAAATATTTCAGGGTCAGCGGCGGCAGAATGCTCCGCGCGGTCGATAACGTTTCCCTGGAGATCAGGCGCGGAGAAACCCTCGGCCTGGTCGGCGAGTCCGGCTGCGGAAAATCCACGCTTGGCCGTACGATGATGGGCATCTACCGCCCGACAAAGGGACAGCTGATCTACGACGGACAGGAGCTAAACCTCACCAGCAAGCGCGAACGCTTCAAGTTTGCCAAAAAAGCCCAGATCGTGTTCCAGGATCCGTATGCGTCGCTGGATCCGCGCATGACGGTCGGCTCCATCATTCAAGAGGGCATGATCATTCACGGCATGTACGATAAGCAAAAGCGCAAGGAGCGCGTGGATGAACTGCTGGATATCGTCGGGCTCAATAGGGAGCACGCCAACCGCTTCCCGCACGAGTTTTCGGGCGGCCAGCGCCAGCGCATCGGCA
>DAIOVG010000014.1:0-28330 GCA_036759125.1 Candidatus Limiplasma sp. | reverse complement strand
GATGGAGCCTTACAACCGGGAAGATACCTTTCCGGGGTTTGCCCTGAGCACGACGCTGCTGAACAGCTTCACCAACGAGTTCGGTCAGCCGACCGAAACGCAAGATATCCAGTTCCTGTTCTACGAGGGGCAGGCGCAGGAGCTAAGCTATTCCTGGGGCAAGGCCGTGTTTATCCTGGTCGCCAACCAGTGGCAGCTGGCCAGCGTGGACATGAACCGCAATATTGCCACGCCGCCGCGCAATGTTGGCGTAGGCTCCACCGAGGCGGAGATCGTCGGCGCGTTTAAGGATTTCGGCATGCCCCAAAACCAGGACGGCAGCCGCAACCTGTACTATGCCGATCCCGATACCGGCGTGATCCTCAATAACGCAGACGGCACCCATACCATCCAGTACACGACCAAAACGCTTTCCAGCAAGATGATGTATTTGCAGTTTGTCATGAACCAGCAGGGCGTCTGCACCCGCATCATGCACTACTTCAGGCCATAAAAGGAGAGCATACTTGCGTATGCCCTCCGCGAGTACCCGTCCAGAACGGCGTCTGAATCGCTCGGTCTCGGCAGGTCGGGTCAAAGGAAATCCTCTATCACGGTGCCAGCGTACCACGCGAATGTAAACGCACCGTCAAACTGAGCGAAAACTTACGTAAAACATGCCGCAGCAGACAAATCTGCTGCGGCTGTCTTTGTGAGGTTCATTTGTTTGCGTATCAGCCTGTTCGCAAGGCTGTGATTCCGCGAAGTCAAGTGTCGGCGTGTGTTGAGCTTACTCGCTCGTAAGTGATGCGCGCGCCGATGCGTTGGCGACAACGAAAGCGCGGCCCTGTGAATCTCCTCCCATCAGCCTGTTCAGAATGCCCAAGATGCCAGGCGGCAAGGAGGGTTTGAGCTGAGCTTACTCGTTGCGTAAGTGATGCGAAAACCCGACGCAGCTAACACAGCAGATTGGGTATTATGGGCAGGCTGATTACATATTGGCGGCGCCGACGACGAAAAGAATGACAGCCCCGGCCGTCGCCAGTATGCCGAAGACAACGCAGGTGATCAGGGTGGCTTTGTCGCTGGGTTCCTTGCTGCCGGTAAACATTTTGAGCTTCTGTTTAACGAACTTCATGAGGCTTTGCGGTTTCAAAAACCCGATGGCAAAGCATAAGAGCGCGTACGCCGCACAGGCGATTCCCCCGACCAGATATCCGGTTTCCATGGTGGTTCCTCCTTTAAAAATCAGGTATGGTTTTTTATTGCAGCGATTTGCGGATCGATTTGAGGCTGAGCGCGAACACGCCTGCGGATATCAGCGCGATGATTGCCGCATATAAAAGCGTGCTTCCCCACTGCGCCGTTCCCTGGATGATCTCCGTAATGCCCTTGTACGCCCAGTAAAACGGGCTCCACCATACGGTAAAGTGCCAGGCGGGGTCGACCAGCTCATACACGACCACCGAGGCGATCATCGGCAGCATCAGCATTTTCACGCTGCCGGAGGCCTCGATATAGTCCGACGACGCCAGGCCGATGACGAACGCGACAATGATGGAGATCAGCGCTCCGGCGATCAGCATCAGCAGGATCTGCCCCCAGTTGATGGCGGTCATCCCCAGGATGAGCAGCGCGATGACCGAGGACACCAGCAGCGCAATGATGCCGATAAAGCTTTTGGCGATCACGTACAGCCACTGCGGTATGGGGGTAACGTTGGCGGCCTTGATGGTTTGGTCGGTTTTTTCGTCGACCAGCCCAAGGGAGATGAGCATCGCGGTGAACACGCTGATCATCAGCAGCATCGAGATGGACAGCGACCGCTTGAGCGGCGAGGTCTCATCGCGAAAGGAGAGGAAGCCGAAGCTATCGCCCTGCGCGGTATCCACGGTTCCGGTTTCCGCCATAGCGCTGAGGAGCTTGACCATGGTCAGGGAGGATTCCGCTTCGTTTCCCTGGCGCACCAGCACGGGGCCGGTTTCACCTTGAACCAGGCCAAAAACCTCGTCGCGGCGCAGCACGCGCTCGCGCACGGCGGCGGCGCTGCTCAGCGTTTCCACGTTGGCATACCGGGACAGGGTCTGGGTCACGCTGTTGGAAAGCGCGGAGTCCGCGGCGAAATTCACCGTTGTTTCGCTGATGCCCGGCGACATCCAGGAGATCACCAGCGCCACGATGAGCGGCGCGAGGATGACCAGGAGTGCCAGCGGGTCTTTGACGGCGAGTTTCAGATCGCGCCGGAATACGCTCAATGCCTTTTTCATCAATTACACCCCCAAAAGCTTGCGGTAGCGGTGCTCCGACACAAAGAGCAGCAGCACCGACAGTACAATCATCCCGCCGCCGACAAGCAGCACATATCCGACGTCCGGTGTGATCAGCAGGGTTTCCTTCACGGCCTGCAGCATGGGATAGGTCGGCATCAGCTTGATCCACATCGGCGCAAAGCTCGGCAGGATGTAGCTCATCGCCGGGATGATCAGCAACAGAAACATCAGGAAGATCATGCCGTAGGCCGACTTGATATCGGCAAAGAACGACGCCAGCCAGAGCCCGAACATGCACGACACGATGGACACCAGCGCGGCCGTGGGGATGAACAGCAGGTAGTTGGGCTGCGCGCCCATGATAGGCACGGTCACCACGATGGAGGATACAAGCGAGGTCGTCAGCACCACCAGCACCTTGCTCATCAGGTAGCTGCGTGTGCGCATGGGCGTAAGCGCCATGGCGCGGATCAGCCCGGAGGATTTATCGATAATCAGGTAGGAGATCACCACGAGCATCCCCATCAGGCCGTTGAGAATCACCACGGCCATGGGCATGAAGCTCTGGCGGTTGTTGAGCACATTGCTGACGCCAAGCGTTTCCACAGGCTGGGCTTCCATCGCCTTTTGCAGCGCCGGGGTATTGCCCGCGCCCATCACGGCGGAGATCAGGTTTTGGTACCTTTCGCTCTCCGAGCCGAAGAGGAGCAGCCGATACTGCGGCGTACCGTCTTCGCCGATATGCACTACGGTGGCGTACCATTTTTCGGTCCGGGCAACGCGGAGCATATCGTCCATGCTGGTAGCGATGTAGAGGGTCTTTTCATGCGCGCCGGTCGCGGCGTTGTAGTAATTCCAGGTTTCCAGCTCCAGGGTTTTTTTGTCGGTAAAGCGCAGGTCGAACTGTTCACCGGTCTGCTCGTTAAAGTAGGTGATGTCCATGGGGCGCAAGCGCACCTTGGTATCCTCCGCGCGTACATACTGCCCCGCCTCGTCCGGGTTTTGCTGAAGCATTGTGTCAAGCGTTCCGGCCGGGCCATCCACATACAACAGCTCCTTGGAAACGCTCACGGTTTCCACCGGCACGAACAAGAGGATCGCCGCCAGCAGGATGACCGCGGTAATGACCTCCATGTAGAAGTAAAAGCCGCGGGAGGCGATTTTCAGCTCTTTTTTGTAGTTATCCCACAGTTTCATCCGCTGTCAGCCCCTTTCCGGTGACCTTGATGAAGATCTCTTCCAGAGTCGCCTCTTTGGAGTGCATGGTGATGATCTCGCCGTTGTTGAGGATATCATGCAGGCGCGCCTTGTCCTGCTCCTTTTTGGGGGCGAGGGTTTCCTTTTTCACCGTGTCGCCCTGCTTATATTCCACGTCGATGGTCTTGTGGCCGTACTGGAGCTTCAGGGCCTTGGGCGAATCGATCAGCTTGATTTCGCCGTCGACGATGAACGCCACGCGGTCGCACAGCTCATCGGCGATGAACATATTGTGTGTGGTGAGAAACGCGGTCACGCCGCTTGCGCATTCCCTGCGGATGATGTCCTTGATCTGCGCGGCGATGGCCGGGTCCAGCCCGGTGGTCGGCTCATCCAAAAACCAGATGGCGGGGTTGTTTAGAAGCGAACGGGCAAAGGTGAGCCTGTGCTTCTGCCCCTTGGAAAACGATCCGGCCTTGCGGCTTTCCTTGCCGCCAAGCCCCACCATATCAATCAGCGCGCGCGGGTCGCGGGTGGGAACGTCGAACAGCTTTGCGTAATAGCGCAGGTTTTCCTCGGCGGTGAGCTTGGAATAGAGGTTGGACTGCTCAAAGCTCATGCCGATGCGGTTGAAGCGCTTCTTGTTCTCCTTGTGCAGGTCGTAACCGTCTACCACGGCCTCGCCCTGCTGGAGCAGCAAAAGCCCTGTGAGAATCCCCTGCGTGGTCGATTTTCCCGCGCCGGACGGCCCCAAAAACCCAAAGATTTCGCCCTTTTGCACATCAAACGAGATGTTTTTCACAGCGTACCGCTGGTCCCCGGTGTAGGAGTACGAAAGGTTTTTCACATGGATCATGGTCAACTCTCCTTTGGTTTGGTGGTGGATGGTGACGGTCTGTTACATTATCTTTTGATGCCGTGTAGAACAAGCTGCACGCCCAGCTCGCAGAGCTTTTCCAGATCAAGCGCGTCCATACCCTCGTCGGGCTTTTGTTCGATCAGGTACTCGATAATCGTGGCGTTGATGCCGGTGAGCAGCCTGAAAAACAGCTCCGGCGTGATGTTTTCGTTCAGCTCGCCGTTCGCAATGGCCTGCGCCACGATTTGAAACAGCCACAGGGCCAGCTCGCTTTTCTCGGCATGCGCGAGCATTTTGTGGTAGAGCTCCGAGTCCTTCATGCGCATAAGGCTTTCGGCGGCTTTATAGTATTCCTTGTGCTCCAGCCCAAAGCGCATCCCCCCCAGGTACATGGCGCGGATGGCGCCCTCCAGGTTTTGTTCCTTGCTTTCCGCCAGGGCTTTTCGCATATAGGCGGCCTTGATTCTGCCTGCCTCCAGCGCGATGTGGATGAACAAATCATCCAAATCCTCGAAATACTGGTAGAAGCTGCCGGTAGCGATCCCCGCATCCTTGACGATGCGGGTCACACTGGCCTTGTCGTACCCGTTTTCGGCTATCTCATGCAGCGCCGCGCTTAAGATGCGCTGCTGCTTTTCTTCCTTCAGGTTTAAAAACGTTTCCTTTGGCAACGGGAAACCCTCCTTTATGCTCTATACAGGCGGCGTATGGTTTACCGGGCTTCCCTGCGCAGGTATTGGGCGGTCAGGTTCATTACAGCTTTGATGGTATCGCGGTTGCGCGTATAGGCGTTGGACTGCACATACTGGTTCTTTTCGTCGAAGTACTTGCCGGACACGCCCTTCAGGGCATCGCTGGTGGCTAGGTATACGTAGGTTTTGGCCATCTCCTGGGGGGTGATGGCATGCTTGCTCTTCTGCCTGTAAATCCACTTGGTGAAGGCCGATAGCTCCGGATGGCGACTGAGATCAATCTGCACGGCCGGTACCCGGATGCAGTTGGCGGTCACAGCGCTGCCACGCAGTTTCTCCGCCAGATCATAGGTGAACATGATCTGCGCACGCTTTGACTGGTAATACGCTTTGGTCATATTGAACTTCCGGTTTTTGAATTCGGGATCGTTCAAATCTACGGTGAGGCGCGGCATCGCCAAAAGCCCCTTGGAGGCGATGGTGATCACCCTGCCGTTATCGCTTTGCTTGAGCAGGTCCAAAAGCAGCTCGGTGAGATACACAGGGCCGATGTGGTTGGTCATCCAAACGGTTTCAAAGCCTTCGGCGGTGAGCCTGCGCTCCTTCTGGGCAATGTCGAACACCGCAGCGTTGTGGATGAGCACATCCACGGCGCTGTATTGCGCTTTCACCTTATCGGCAAACGCCTCGATGGAGGATTTCAGGCTGACATCCAGCTGCAACAGCATAACGTCGTCGCTGCCGCTCAAACGCCTGATCTCTTCCAGGGCCTTTTGCCCCCGCTCCATGCTGCGGCAACCGATGATGACCGCATGTCCGGCCTGGGCCAGCTGTATGGCGGCCTGCTTGCCGATGCCTGCATTCGCGCCGGTGATAATACTGAGTTTCTTCGTCATGATACACACCTTCTTCTTGATATCCATAGTTGTTTGCACATGCAAACGGAGTTGAAAGACTGTGAATATGAATTCACATTCATATTGTATGCCCCGAACGTCTCCTTGTCAAGCATTTTTGCAGAAAATATTCAGCAGGTGAATATTCCCAGGGCGCGCAGTGCGCTGCGCAAAGGATATCCGGCTACTAAAAAGGCCCCGGCACACGGCCGGGGCTTTGGTCTATTCGTCTGTTACAGCGGCTTTTCCGCCAGGGTTGCCCAGAACGCCGGAATGTGAAACCTATGCAGGGTGCCCTCGGTATTGTAATCCTCATACAGGTCCACAATGCGCAGCCCGGCCTGAATCTGCCCGCGAATCTGTTCGTCGAGCGTATGGGAAAACTGAATGCCGTCGTTATCCTTCATGGCCTTCTGGTACAGGGCTTCGTCCTGCAGCGGGTTATAGGGCAGGGCGTACTTGATTTGGGTCTCGTTCCAGTCGATCACGTAGTTGAACCCGTTATCCATCCCCGCCATCAGGCGGCCGCCGGGCTTGAGGATACGGTAACACTCGCGCCAAACGTGTTGCACGTCCTGGATATAGCAGTTGGACACGGGGTGGAAGATCAGGTCAAAGCTTTCGTCCTCAAAGGGCAGGGGCTGGGTCATATCGGCGCGGACGATGCGGATTGTATAGCCCTCGCGCTCGGCTACCAGCCTCTCCGAATCCAGCTGCTTTTGCGAATAATCCAGCACCGTGCACTCCGCGCCCTGCGCGGCGAAAACCGGCATCTGCTGGCCGCCGCCGGACGCCAGGCCCAGCACCTTGCAGCCTTTAAGCTGCGGGTACCACTCTCTGGGTACGGCAATCAGCGGGGTGAGCACCATGCGCCAGTCGCCCTGCATAGCCTTTAGATAATCCTCATGGGAAATGGGCGTACCCCACTCCCAGCCGTCCTCAACCCAGCTGTCGACGGTTTTGGCGTTAATATCCTGATACTTCAACGGGTTTGCTCTCTCCTATCCAATCGGGGTATTCTGCCATCACGTCGGCCTGCGCCACGCGGTGCAGGTCCGTGTTCATCAGCGAAAACGCCACGCAGTCCAGCCGCACATCCTCCGGCAGGGTACGGAAGGCATCGGTGCCCTTGAGGCGCATCACGGCTGTTTGGGCCTCCGCCTGCGGGTAGATGTCGGAAAACGCGTGCCTGCCCTCCACATCGCCGAACTGGTATTCCATATTCTCGCCCTGATCAAAGCGCCGGGTCAGCGCCGATACCAGCCGCGCGGCATTCGCATCGTCCAGCAGCAGCTTTTGGAAATACACGCGGAAGGCCGCGGAATCGGCCTGCTTCCAGTATTCCAGTACCGGCAGGGGCTTATGCGACAAAAGCCAGTTATCCCGCAGGGATATGGAATGGATGCGGGTTAACAGCTGGCGCAGCTGCGCCGCGAGGAAGTCGTCCTCCAGCTGTATGGTTTCCGTGCCGGGTACGCCGCTGCGGATGCCCGTGAGCACCGAAACCAAAATGGGAAGGGTCAGCTTGCTTGCGTTGGCAACGGCGTCCTTCAGGCTTTCTTCCTGCATATTGCGCTGCATCTGGGATAGGATACGCAGCGCCGTAATGCGGCACTCCTGGAAGAAGGAGCGCTGGAAGGGCTTGTCCGCGGGGGTTTTATCCTCCGGCAGGCGGCTGAGCCACAGCGCTTCGTTGAAGAACAGCGGCAGCCGTTCCTCCGCGATCTCGTCCAGATAATGCGGCAGGTGATTTAAAAACGCGCCGCGGTGCTCCCCGTCCGTCAGGCCATCGGTATAGGCGCGCAGCTGGGCTGCGTCCATTGTATGAATGACGTTGATGATTTCCTTCTGGGTGATGCGCAGGCTATCCACCGACTGGGTGAAATACAGATCGAAAAACTCCTCGCAGCAGATGCGCCGCATGCGCACAAACCGCGGGTCCGATTCCTCCAGATAGATATCCAGAATGCTCTTGCCGTAGCGGGGGAACATATGCCCAAGCAGGGTGAGCAGCGTGCCGGCACCCGCTTCGTCCAGCGCCTGGAGCATGCGCCGGTTCTCGGCCTTGATCTGCTTTTTCTGCGCCGGATCAGCGCTGCGGTAGGCAAGCCCGCCGCCGCGCAATAGATCATCCCGGTGGGACTGCATCCAGGGGATGGCCCCGGGCACATGCAGCTGCAAGGCGGTGATCGCCAGCAGATCCACGAAGTTAACCTCGTTTTGAAGCGCCTGATAGCGGACGCGGAAGGTGTTGATGAAGCGGTACACGTCCCGTACGCTGCGGATATGCGCAAACAGGAAGGGCGAAAACTCGTCAAAGTAGGCACGGTCGAAATTCAGCCCCTTGCAGCTTTCCAGCCACGAGGAAATATAGGCCATGAGAATCTCGCGGATGCGGCCGGGCTCGGGGGCGGGAATATCGAACTGCACCTGAACAAACTTTTCCAGGTACTGCCGCCCGTCGCCATACATCTCTTTGGACAGCGCACTTACGACTAAATCCTGGTCAAACGACAGGAGGTACACAAAGCGCGGGAAGCCCGCCACAGCCTTGACCAGCTGCAGCGCATTGCGGATACGCTGGGCGGACAGGCGGTCGATATCGTCCATTATGACATATATTTTCTGTTTTTGCTTCTTGAGCAGCTTATACACTTTGTTGCGGCGCTTGACCACGCGCTGTGTCGCGCCGCGCTTTTTCTTTTTGGGTTTGGGCGGGCCGCCCCTGAGCTCCGCCAGGGTTTCAGAGCTGAAATTGGGCAGGCAGGTTTCCAGTGACGAGGCGTATTTCTCCATCGCTTTGGCCGCTTTGTTCAGCTTTTCGCCATGGGAGTGCTTATACAGCTCGTCGGCCAGGGTTTGCAGCAGCTGCCCCGGTAAAAGCTCCTCGGACGGGTAATCCCAGGGGTTGAACTGGATCACAATCGGCTTTTTAGCCTTTTGGCTCCGCAGGGCCTCATACACCATGTTGAGTACCGAGGTTTTGCCCGATCCCCATTTGCCGCAAAGCCCGATCACAAAGCTGCCGCGCCTGCCCGGCGGGCAGGTGAGCATAGCTGAGGCGATTTGTTCGGCAAATGCCGCGCGCCCCAGCAGGTCGTCCTTTGCGGTTAGAATGGGTTGGTCGGTTAACATGGTTCACCTCAGCGTGCGTTTTTCAACAGTATACCACAATTTCTTCATTTTTTCGCAACAAAAAAGAAATATTTTATCAAAATTATTCCGCATTTCAACGTTCCCTGCATGATGACCCCAAACGCAGGATCATCAGCAGGTTTCCGTCTTTATGACGACCGTTTCCGTAAATTCAGGCGACTCCAAAAAGCGCTTCGCGTAGGCGCTATCCAAGGTCTCGTTCAAGCTCGGTTTCTCACGCCGCGCCGCCGATCTCAATCTGGTTACGCTTGTTATACAGCGTCCGGTAGCCAAAGTACAGCGACCCGAAGGTCGCCAGGCACACCGTGGTGCAGATGGCGATCATGATGGCGATCTGGTAGAGAATCGCGGTGGTGGGCAGCGTGCCGGATAAAATCTGCCCGGTCATCATGCCCGGCAGGGACACGATGCCGATGCCGACCATGGTGTTGATGGTGGGCAGAATCGCCGTTTCCATGGCCTGCCGCACGAAGGGCAGGAACAGCTTTTCCGGCCGTACACCCATGTTTTGCAGGGTTTCGATGCGGTCGGCCTGGTCCTCAATTGTTTTGTAAAGGCTCTTGACGCCAAGGGATACGCCCGTCATGGTGTTGCCCATCAGCATCCCGGAGATGGGGATGACATACTGCGGATTGCCCAGATGCTCGCCCACGACAACCGCCACGAAGTACGCCATGACCGCAAGTCCCGACAGCGCGATGGACGCGGCGATAATCAGCCGGAAGCGGCGGTTGAGCCGCTTGTTGATGCTGATGACGCGGTACACGGCAAAGCTGATCATCGCCAGCAGGTACAGCGCCATGAAGATCGGGCTGGGATTTTGAAAGATGTAGGTCAAGATCAGCCCCGACAGGGTTAATTGCAGCGTCATGCGCGCGCTGCCCCACAACAGGCTCTTGGTCTGGTTGATTTTGGTGAAGCGCAGCACTGTGATGACCACCAGCAGCAGCAGGTAGATCAACGCGAAATGCCACACATCCAGCTGTACAATCTGGCTCATTCGCACGCCTCCTCACTGAGAGAAATCACCTGATCGGCATACTCCCCGACCAGGGAGATATCGTGGCTGATGACTAGCATCGTGATGCCGTTTTGCTTGCAGTAGTCCTTCACCTGCGACAGCAAAAGCCGCGATGTTTTTTTATCCAGCGCGGCCGTAGGCTCGTCCATCATCAGCACCTGGGGTTTCATGGACAAATGAACCGCCAGAAACACGCGCTGCTTTTCCCCGCCCGAAAGCGGCTGGCAGCGCGTTTCCAAAGGGAACTCGATGCAGCAAAGGCGCAGGAACTCCCGCATATCCTCGTCGCTGATGCAGGGATCCCCGCGAAAGGCGTAAAACTGTTCAAAATTGCCCCGGATGGTATCGTCGAACAGGTATACCTTCTGCCCGGCCAGCAACACGCTGCGGCGCAGGTCGATGGTATCCATGCCGGCGATATCCTGCCCGTCAAAGGTAATGGTTCCCTCGGTGGGCGTATGGGTGGCGTTGAACAGCTTCATGAGCGTGGATTTACCTGTGCCGCTGGGCCCGCACAGGAAAGCGGCGCTTCCCCGCTCGACGCTCAAGTCGGGGAAGCGCAGAAAGTCCATAAATTTCAGGTTTTTGGCCGTTAATATCGCCGCCATAGACCCTCCTTAAATCGAGAGGTCGCGCCTGGTGAACACCGTAACCGCCGCCGCAAACAGCACAACGGCTCCGGCGAGCAGCACCCACACCCCGCCCATGGCCCCGGCTTCGCCCGCGGCGATGGTATCGGGATTGTAGAGGGTGAAGAACGTCGCGTACTTGAAGCCCTTGGTGGTTTCGCCCGCCTGGGCCAGCATTTGCAAAATGAACATCAGGCCCGGCAGCCCCGCGCCAAGCGCGATGGAGAATCTGCTTTCATCAAAGATGCAGCTTGCCAGGAAGCAGACGCCGCCGATAAACAGGTGCAGCGACAAAAGCCCGAAGTTCATTTTCAGAAGCGTCCAGGTATTCGCCTGCTCCTGCGCGTGCATCGCGATGGTGAACAGCTCAAGCCCTGTGACGTATACGACCAGCCATACGATGCCGGTCAGCAGCACCCCCATCTGCGTGAGGGCGACCGTGCGGCGCTTGACCGGCGCGGCCAGCAACGAGGCCATGGAACCCCGGTCCACATAACGGGCCACCAGCCCGTTGCCGCGGATGATGGAGAAGATCATCGGGAAAATGATCAGGATAAAGCCGTACAACCCGCTTGCCAGATACCCAAGCAGCGTCAGCGATTCGGAGCTGAAATCCATGTTGAACGAGTTCATCAGCTGCGGCATGGTCTGGGAAAACTGCTGGAACATTTGCAGCATTTCCGGTGTGTACATGACAATCATCAGCACGGTGTACATGGTTAAGATCGCGGAGAAGATGACCAGCAGCTTCCAGCTGGATTTCATTTCGCGCTTATAAAGTGTGGCGTTCATGCCTTGTCACCTCCGTAGTACTGCATAAAGACCTCTTCCAGGCTCTGGGTCGGCGCGGCGAGGTTTTGCACAGGGTAGCGGCCCAGCACGGCGATCAGCTCGCGGATGTTGTCGCCCACGGTGACCTCTACCCGGTGGTGGGTGAGCATCTCGGTTTGCAGGGCTTCCTGGTGAAACGCCTCGGCTGCCTTGGAGTTTTCAAAGGTGATGATGAATTTCTTCTGCTGCTTGGCCTTGAGCTCGTCCACCGAGTCCACCGTGACCAGCTCGCCCTGGCGGATGATGCCGATGCGGTGGCAGGTGCGCTCGACCTCCTCAAACATATGGCTGGACATCAATATGGTCTTGCCGCGCTGTTTTTCGCTCATGACCAGCTCAATAAAGCGGCTTTGCATCAGGGGGTCCAGGCCGGAGGTGGGTTCGTCCAGTATCAGGATGGCCGGATCGTGCATCAGCGCGGCGACAATGCCGATTTTCTGCTTCATGCCTTTGGACATCTTTTTGATGCGCCCGGCGGGGTTGAGCTCAAAGCGATCCAAAAGCTCCTGTTTGCGGCCGTCGCCCTTCATGCCCCGGTACCGGGCGATGAAGCGCAGGTATTCCGGGCCTGTCATATCGTCAAAAAAAGCGATTTCGCCGGGGATATAGCCAAGCGTCTGCTGGATTTCGGCGCGGTTATCCCAGCAGTTCATGCCGTTGATGACACAGGAGCCCTGGCTGGGTTTCAAAAAACCCATCAGATGGCGGATGGTGGTTGTTTTTCCGGCGCCGTTGGGCCCCAGAAAGCCGAAGGCCTCGCCCTGGCTGACTGCAAAGGAAACATCGAACACGCCTCTGCGGCGGCCGTAATCGCGGGTTAGGTTTTGGATGGTGATCACGCTCATATAGGCTTCCTCCATCAAGTCGGAAATCACGTGTCTGTACGAGATGTATCATAGCAATACCCACATGAAAATGCAACCAATTCCGTTCGTAGCGTCTGTTTGCGCGTCTGAAAAGCGGCAGAGTATGCTATACTGTAAACAAAGCAATCGACACAGAAAGTTCAGGTGGTTTCCGTGCAGACAGCCGCATTTTTTACCCTGGTGGAGGAGAACATCGGCCGCGTGATCGTCGGCAAGCGGGACATCATCGAAATGCTGCTGGCCGCGCTGATCGCCAAGGGCCATGTGCTTTTGGAGGACGTACCCGGCACGGGAAAAACCATGCTGTCCAAAAGCCTGGCCAAGTCGCTCTCCTGCCACTTTACGCGCATCCAGTTCACGCCCGACCTGATGCCCTCCGACATTACAGGCACAAGCGTGTACCAGCCATCGACCGGCGAGTTCAGCTTTCAGCCGGGGCCGGTGTTTACCAACATCCTGCTCGCCGATGAAATCAACCGCGCCACGCCGCGCACCCAGGCGGCGCTTCTGGAGTGCATGGAGGAGCGGCAGGTGACCGAAAGCGGCGTGACCCGCAGGCTTGAGGAGCCGTTTCTGGTCGTCGCCACGCAAAACCCCGTGGAAATCCAGGGCACCTTCGCCCTGCCGGAGGCGCAGCTGGACCGCTTTTTAATGCGGCTTTCGATGGGCTATCCAAAGGGAGATGAAGCCGTGGAAATCCTGACCCGCTTTTTGAAAAACGACCCCGCCCAGGCGCTGTCACCCGTGGCGAGCGGCGCGGATCTGGTTGCCGCACAGGCCGCCTGCCCGGCTGTGCAGGTATCCCGGCCCGTGATGGAATACATCGCCGCGCTGTGCGAGTTCACGCGCAAGCTGCCCCAGGTGCTGCTTGGCGCAAGCCCGCGCGGGATGCTCGCGCTGATGCGCGCATCGCAGGCGCTGGCGCTGATTCGCGGGCGCGATTTTGTCACCCCGGACGACGTGAAAGCCCTCGCCGTGCCGGTGCTTGCCCACCGCGTGGTCGTACGCGGCGTATACGGCAAGACCGATGCCGGAGAAGGCGTTGTCAACGAGGCCCTGAAAACCGTGCCCGTACCCACCGAGGACCCGGAGGCATGAGTATATTCATCCTGCTGGTCGTCACCGGAGCGCTGGTCGCGCTCCAGGGCCTGGTGATCGGCAGGTTTGCCCTGCGGGGCATCAGCTACGAGCGGCGCTTCTCGGCAACCAGTGCAAACGTGGGCGATACGGTGGAGATGATCGAGGTCATCCGCAACCGCAAGCTCCTGCCCGTGCCCTGGCTGAAGGCGGAAAGCCGCATTTCGCCGTATCTGCAATTTCAGTCCGACGCGGACGTCCAAATTGCGGGCGAACGCTACCACAAAAGCGTATTCTACCTAAAGTCCTTTCAGCAGATCACCCGTACGCACCGCGTAACCCTGCGCAAGCGTGGGTATTACAAGGCCGGGTCGGTCTCGCTGCAGGCGGGCGACCTGTTCGCCGTCAAGCTCCCGGTTGTGCAGGCGGATACGGGCGCGGCCATCGAGGTGTACCCGCGGCTGCTCTCCCCGGGCGAGATACCCCTGCCGTCCACACGCTGGCAGGGCGATTTGCTGGTGAAGCGCTGGATCATCCCCGACCCGGTTTGGGTCAACGGCGTCCGCCCGTATACGGCGGGCGACGAGCGCAAGGATATCCACTGGCGCGCCACAGCCCGCACCGGGCAATTGCAGGTGAAGGTGCACGAAAAGACCGCCGACCCGAAAATGCTTGTGATCGTCAACACCCAGATGTCTGAAACCCAGTGGGGCGACCTGATGGAGTACGAACAGCAGGTGGTGGAAACCATGATCTCGCTGACGGCGACGCTGTGCCTGACAGCCCTGCGCGGCGGCGTGGAGGCGGGCTTTGCCATCAACGTCCCTGTGGACGAGGAGGACGACCCTACTGTGCTGTTGCCGGCGCGCTCGTCCGCGCGCGTGGGTGAAATTCTTTCCACACTTGCGCACCTGACCATCAAGCGCACGCGCACCATTTTGAAGGTGCTGGACGACCTGTGCTTGTATACGGGGCTGGATATGCTGCTTTTGTCGGTGTACGATTCCCCGCTACTGCAAACCAAGCTCACCGCCCTGCGCCGCGCGGGCAATACCGCCACGCTGCAGCTGATCGATCAGCAGGGCGCGCAGGAGGCCGCGTCATGAGGAAGCGTCTGTTACCCAAGGCCTATGCCGCGCTGCTTTCCTACCTGGCGTTTTCGCCTGTGTACCTGCTGCCCGCCGCCGTGCTGATACCGGATCGGCTATGGCTGGCCGCAGCGCTGCCCGTTCCGGCGCTGCTCCTTACAGGGCTGGCGGGGCTTCAGCCCGCCAGGCGGCGCACTTTCGCGCTGATCCTTGCGCTGCTCCTGATGGCGGGCGGATGCGCAGCGCTGTTTCTGGCTTCGCAGCCGCTCGGACTGCTGATGTTCCTGCCCTGCGCCGCCACGATGCTCGCTTTCATGCCCGCCATGACGCGCCCGGCGCACCAGGAGTGGTCGCTCAAGCAGCTGGGCGCGGGTCTGGTTTTGCACATTGCCGTGCAGTTTGTCAAAAACGTCGCCGTATTTCAAGTCGTGGCAACTCAGGTTTCGTGGATGCTCGTGTGCTATCTGATTCTATTTCTGTTCAGCTACAACCGCACCGTGCTGGTGGAAACCGGCTCGACCTCAGCTGCGATGCTGATTCGGCAAAACCGCAGGCTGCTCATGGTATTCTGCCTGCTTACGCTCTTGCTCGCCAATCTCAAGGCTGTCGGCACGGCCGTCCGCACCGGGATCGGGTGGATTATCACAAACGTGTCCGCCGCGCTTCTTTGGCTGACGTCCCTGTTTTCGCAAACCACCGAGGAGGGTGCCGCCGCGCCTGGAGGCGAAAACCCCTTCGCCGTGTTTTATAAGGACACCGAACCAAGCCTGCTTTCCCAAATCCTAGAAATCGTGATCATCGCCGTCGGTATTCTGATCGCCGCCGTGCTGCTGTTTTTCGCATGCAAGGTTCTGTACAGGCTGCTGCGCAGGGCTTCTCAAGCGTTAATGGACAGGCTCAGGCTCTTTGGCCAGCGCATCTCCGCCGATTACGAGGACCAGACCGAGACCCTGTTTGCCTGGGGCGAGATTCAAAAAACCGCCGCCAAACGCATGCGCCGGATCCGCAACCGCCTGCTGCCCACCTCGTGGGAGGCATTGTCTCCGGATCAGCGCGTGCGGCGGGTGTACCGGACGCTTTTGCACCGCGCGTCTGCGGCCAATCCGGCCCTGACCGCGCAGGAAATGCTCAAAAGCGGCGCGCTGGGCCTGCCAAGCGATGCCGCCATGCCTGCCGCCGCGCTCTATGACCGGGCCCGTTATTCCACCCATCCCATCTCCGCACAGGAAGCCGACGACCTGCGCAAACGCGCCGGGGTATAGATTTCAACATCCTTGATTCCATACAAAAGGCCGTGCCATGGCACGGCCCTTTGTGTGGGGCAGGCTATCACCCTTTCCCAGCAGAGCGGGAGGTTCGTGGTATTACGCTTCGTCCAGCAGCTCGGCCTTCTTGGCAAGGTACTCGGCCTCGGTAATCGCGCCGGAGCGGAAGAGCTCATAATACTCCCGGATGCTGGCGGCGGCTTCCTCGGCAGGCAGCGGCGGGGGGCCGTCCTCCACGTAATAACCGTGCGCTGGACCCAGATTGCCAAGGGCAATCAGGAAGAAGTCGATCAGCGCCCAGATGCCGAACCCGCCCAGCGTGAACAGCTTGAGTACGGCGTAGCCCGTGTATCCCAGGTAAAAGCGATCCACACCAAACACACCGAAGAATAGCGACAGGATCACCGCAAGGATTCTGCTTTTGTTGTTTCCCATGGTCGTCCGTCCTCCCTTTTCGTATCGGGTATAACGTTCGCCCAATTCCATAGGACTCCTGTCTCTCTCATCAAGATCTAACCTGAGTTTAAGCCAATCCTCCGTTGTTTGGGGGCAGCCGCTATGGTATACTCGTGGCATCAAACAGTGATTGTGAAAGGGGAAGCTCCATGAATATCGGCATCATCCTCTACTCGGAGACCGGCAACACGCTGGCCGTCGCACAGAGAGTGGCAGACACCCTCCAGGCCGCCGGGCACACCGCGGAGATCCGGCAGGTGACCATCTTAAGCCGGGACAAGGCGGACGCCCCCGTGGTGTTGAAAACCGCACCGACCGTCGAGGGGTTTGATCTGCTGATCTTCGCCGCGCCTGTACAAGCATTCTCCCTGTGCCGCGCGATGACACAGTACTTAAAGCAGCTTAAAACCGTACCCAGCGTTCCCATTGGCTGCTACGTAACCCAGGGCCTGCCCAAGAAATGGATGGGCGGCAACCGTGCGTATAACACCATGCGCAGCCTTCTCATGTCGCACGGCGCCATGGAACCTGTACGCCTCGGCCATGTGCACTGGAAAAGCAGCGAACGCGAGGAGCAGATTGCACAGCTTGTTTCCGCCACGGCCAAGTTCGCCGCCACGGCGCAGTAAGCCGTTTCGCCTGTATATCAAGAAGCCCCGGCCGATCGGCCGGGGCTTCTGTGCGATTACTAGGCGTGTTCTGCCGCCCATCGGGCGGTGTTGTACCGCCGCAGCGGCAGGAGCAGAATATATGACAGGCCTGTCGCCCCCAGCAACGCAAGCTGCAGCGGCTCGAATTTGACGACAAACACGGCTTCAATGCTGATAAAATTGGCAAACACCAGCAAAAGCTCCTGGTACGCAAAAGTCAGAAGCGCAGCGCCCAATACGATGGTGGGCAGCCACAGCAGGGTATTTTGCCCCAACAGGGGTTTCAGCGTGCCCTTGCGGGGCAGGCGCGTATAGCCGAAGCGGTGCGCCGAGGTTTGGAACACAGCCCATAAAAACAGGACACAGCTTGCCAAAAGCAAGACAGCCAGCACAATCATCCCGCCGAGCACGCCCGCGTCGACCCACGCGGGCTTGCCCGCAATGATCCGCGGCAGAAACGCCACAACCGTGGCGATTGCCGAAGCGATCCAGGCCGGAATGGTCAGCAGTGTCTCAATGGCCGCAAATACATTATCCATCATCCAAAGCGGCGCCAGGATGAACGCGATGATCACCGCCATCGGCAGCGATCTGCCGCGCATCAGGTCCACGCGCCCGCGAAAGGTGTGGTGCCAGGGCTTGCCGTTTTGATACAGCTGCCGCAGCGAAAGGGACGCAGCCGGGTCTCTGGCAAGCGCGGTCAGCGCCGCGCCGTAGCGGACACGCATCGGCCCCACGACGGCATACCACAGCACAGGCATGAAAATAACCAATAGCTTGGAAAACAGGCCAAGCGGCAGGCAGTACGCCAGGCCAAACGGAATCCACGGCACAAGGCGCGGCAGGGCCGCCGCGAGCGTCAGCCATAAAAGTTTGATATAGCGCGGCGGGAATCCGCCCAACATTTTACGCATCGTTATCTCCAATCCAGTTGGAATTCGTTGGTATAGGGATCGTCAAACCACGCCGGGGGATAGAACTCCCAGGGGAGCTCTTTTTCATAGCCGATGGACGCGGCCAGCTCGATAGCCAGGTCGCGCATCCGGACGCGCGCGTACTTCATCTTGGTGATGATGCTGTCCTCCAGAGTATCGCAGGCCTGCTGGAACCAGTCCACGGTCTCGTCATACGCGGCCAGAAGCTGCTCCCACAGCTCGGTTTGCTCAGGCGTCATCGACAGGCGCATGGCCTTGACGTCTGCGATAAACTCCGTGGAGAGGTTAATGACGTGCATGGTGTAAAAGCCCGTATCGGCATAAAAATCCGTATGGGCGCGGCTGACGTACCGGAGCGGTTCCACCTCCACGCCATACACAGTTTTCAAAAGCTCCGCGCGGTAGTCCTCATCGGTAAAGGTGAAATTCCAGCCCATCGCGGTGCGGTAGCCGCCCTGCATGGTGTAGGACGTAATCATCGGCCCCCCGCTTTTCAGCATCAGCGGCGCGAGCGACAGAAAGCCGATGGCCTGTGTGCCCGTCATGCTGGTGAACACGCCGTTTTTGGGGTCGGCCAGGGCGTTGAGCACGCTCATGGCCGCCTTAGAATCCGAGATGAGCTTGTGGATAATCGCGGTCATCATTTCACGCTGGCGGCGGGTGCGGCCCAGATCGGTGCCGTCCACCGTGGCGTTCTTGCGGGCGCGGACATAGTCCATAATGCCGATGCCGTCCAGGTGCTGAAAGCCCTGGGTGTACTGGATACCGCTGTCGCCCCCGTAGGTCATGTCCACATCGTAGTCAATGCCGCCCAGCGCGTCGCCCAGGGTAAACATCGCGCCCATATCCACGGCGAAGTAGCAATCGATTTTGATGCCGCCCAAAAGCCGCTCTACCGAGGCCTGCGTGCGCGCCAGCCCGCCCAACAGGGTATCGGAGCAGTTCACCGCGGAATTGAGCTTGTAAATACCCCTGACGCCCGGCACGATGGTAACGGTATCACGCGGGATGGAAATGATATCGACCCTGTTTTGGGTCAGGTTGAAGGCCACGACCATCACCGCGTCGGTGTGGCAGTCCGTGATCCTGTCCTTGAATCCGCTGCCCCAGTAGCCCTCCTGGCCAAAATCGATACCCAGCAGCAAAACGTTCAAAATGGTATCGGGGTAGGAACGGTATTCGACGTTGAAATCCGGGAAAATCAGCGGGTTTTGCTTTTCCACCGCAGCGGCGGCCGTCAAACTCCCGGCCAAAACGCAAATCCCCAGTACAAGGCTGATCACCCTATAGTGCAATCGCATGCAGCAACTCCTTCATTCTGCCAAACCATGGCGTCCGTGTGTGCAGCGTCATTATACACAAGCCGCATGCGCTTTGTAAACTCACCACTAGCAAACATCCCGGCCAGCAACGGTCGGGATGTTTGCCACATGGGCAGGATTACGATACGCTCTTGTCCAGAATCCTGTCCACCACCAGCTGGCGGAATTCCGGCGATAGGCTTTTGAAGTACGCGGAAAAGCCGGTAACACGCACGACCAGATCGGGGAACAGGTCGGGGTTCTCGTGCACCTGGCGCAGGGTGTCGGCGTCGATCACGTTGAGGTTGATCAGCGTGCCGCCGCTTGCGAAGTGATCCTCGATCAGCGCCATCACGGCCTCGATGCCGCCCTCGTCGGCGGTGACGGACGGCTCCATCTCCAGCTGCATCGGCGAGGTGTTGCCATAGCCGCATTGCACCGAGGCGATGGCCTGGGACATGGCGGTGGCCGCCCCGTCGGTGCGGAAGCCGGGGTTGGGGTTGGCCCCGTGGTTAACAGGCCTGCCCGCCTTGCGGCCGTTGGCCGTCGCGCCGACCTGCGCGCCAAGATCCAGCGTGCTGGCCCAGGAGAACAGCCCCGGCACCATGGCGTGCCCGTACTTTGGCGTGCGCGCGGCGGTTACGGCTTGGGTAAAAATGTCAGACAGGCGTTTGGCCCACAGATCGGCGCGGGAGCCGCCCTTGCCGTAGTGATCGACGCTTTGCATAAACTGCCGCGCCCGCTCGCCGTCCGGCCCGGCCCAGTCGGATTTTAGAAACTGCATCAGCTGCGCGTAGGTGTAGCGTTTTTCGGTCAGCACCCGCTGCTCAATGGCGGCCAGGCTGTCCGCCACCACGGCGAGGGCCGAGCCGTCGATACACCACAGATACTTCTCCACGCCTCCACCCGAGCAATCCAGCCCCTGCTCGATGGTGCCATAGCTCATCAGGCTGATGACCAGCTCCGGCATGTTGTGAATCTGGTTTTCATAGTTGAAGGTAAAGCCCTGGGCGAGGGTATCGACACAGAGTTTCATATGCTTTTCATAGATCGCCAGAATATCCTCGATGTCCGGCTCACCCAGGCGCTCCACGGCCTCCTGCAGGGCGATCTCCATCACGGCGGCAAAGTTGATCTTCACGCAGTCCATAATGGAATATTCGCGGCCCGGAATGGCCAGCCAGTGGCAGCCCGCGTTGGTGCGCATGCGCGCGTCCTCCAGGGTAACGCCGGGATTCCTCTGCAAGCCGTCCACCAGGGCGTCGGTGCCGACAAAGCGGGGGTTGCCGCACTTGTCCTGAAACTGCATCTCCACCGAACGGCGCAGAAGCTCGCGGCTGATGCCCCTGCCCACGCACACGCCCGCGTTGGAGGGCAGGCGCAGGCGGCTGATGGCTTCCAGCGTGAGGAACGATACGGGATTGGTGGTATCGTTCCCGTCCGCGTCGTAGCCGCCCAGCTGCAAATAGCCCGTATCGCGCAGGAGCAGGCAGGCGATGGCGAAGATGGCTTTCTCATCGGTGAGGATGCCCGCGGCCGTATCGCGCCGGTAGTAGGGCAGCAACAGCACATCCAGCCTGCCCAGCGAGCCGGAGGAATTGTAGGAGCGGCAGCCCATCTGGTACCAGAGGATGAACTGGCAGGCCTCCATAAAGGTTTCGGGCTTGCGATGCGCGATACGCAGGTTCATGTCGTGCAGGGATTGAAGGTGGGCGGCGATCTCCGGGTCGGGCTCGGCCTGGCTCAGCTTCAGGGCGTGCTGCGCGTTGTGCTCAATCCAGCTCTGAAAGCCGTCGATCACCATGGAAAGACCATCGTAAAAGGGGTGCTTGTCCTCACCGTTGAGGGCGCGATACTTTAAGACCTTTTCCTGCAGGCCGTCCCAGCCCAGATCCAGCCCGATCTGCAAATCCTGGCAGAGGTGCTGCATCGCGAAGATGCCGGGAATCAGCTTATACTTCTCGTGCGCGGCCTTGAGGTGATCGTAGTTCAAATCGGGATTGTCGCCCGTGCGATAGGCCGAGAAGTTGACCATATACGCGCCCGCCAGCGCCGACATGGGGTCGACAAACGGCGGGTGATATTTCAGAAAATCGCGAAAGTTCCGCCCGACGCCGACCGGGCCGTAAAAGCTGCCGTCCGGATGATTGGGCGTGATGGAGAAATCGCTGAAAACCACATCGGTTACCGGCACGCCGGAGCCGGAGATGACCGAGACCACCTTGCGCTGGTGCGCGGGCGGCAGAATCAGGCCCGTGTCGTCGCGGTCCATATAACCGATGACCTGCTGTTTTTCCAGGGTGTATTCTTTCTTTTTGGCAATCAGGTGTTTGAGCCGTTCATCAAGGGTTGGCATGCTCATGGGAGATTCCTCGCTTTATCGAAATGTACAGGGCAGGCCGGTGCGCGCGGCCATGGCGGCGGCCATTGCGGCCAGGGATTCGCGGGATGGCGGGGTGATGGACAGCTCCGTGCGCCGTTCGTTCAGGCCGATCACCTTGGCCCCGCCCAGCGGGTGATAGCCCAGCAAAACGATGCTTTTTACGTTGCTGTTTTGCCGGATGATCCCGGCGATGGCCTGGTGAACCATGTCCTGGTCGTTGAGGCCGGGGATGACCGGGATGCGAACCTCCACAGGCGTTTGCTCCCAGGAGAGCAGCTGGAAATTGCGCCGGATCAGCCGCATATCTCTGCCTGTGAGCCGCTTGTGCTCCGCGTCCTCCGCGTGCTTGAGATCGAACAGAATCAGGTCAGCCTCGCGGCAGACGGACAGGAAGGTTTCGCTTTCCACATGCCCGCAGGTGTCAAGCGCGGTATGGATGCCATGGGCGTGGAGCGCGCGGATCAGCGCCAGGGCGAACGCGGGCTGCGCGGCAGCCTCGCCGCCCGAAAGCGTAACGCCTCCCCCGGTGCGCTGGTACATACCCCGGTCTGGCAGTACGTCCGCAAGCACCTCGTCGACCGAAACCTCGCGCCCAAGCGGCGCCAATGCGCCCGTGGGGCATTCGGCGGCGCAGGCATAGCAGTGCCTGCAATGCTCCGCGTCGTAGGCAAAGCCGTCGTCCGAGAGCCTGAGCCCGTTGATCTCGCAGGCCTCGGTACAGGAGCCGCAGCCGATACAGCGTTTTTCGTCGCGCGCGAGCACGGGCTGAAACGAGAAGGTTTCCGGGTTATGGCACCATAGGCACCGCAGCGGACAGCCCTTGAAGAACACCGTGGAGCGCACGCCGGGACCATCGTGCAGGGAGAAGCGCTGGATGTTGGTGATGCACCCGCGCACGGGGGGCTTTACGGTGTTTTGAGCTGCCAACGCGAAGCCTCCAATAGCTGTTCTTTTGCTTCATCCCAGTGCTTGTCCAGCGTATCGCCCACAAAGCTGACGGTGGGGATGATGTACTCCTTCATTTTCCCGTCGGCGGTGGGCGAATACCAGGCCTGCTCGTGAATGCCGCCGCTGCCGCCCGGCGCGGGATAGGCTAGGTACCAGCTCTGCCGCGTATAGCGCAGCATGGCGTTTTGAAGCCCCAGCGGCTGCATGAAGGTGGCGAACAGACCAAACTCGTTCCAGAGCAGATCGTAGCCGTCCTCCCCCATCAGCAGGGCATTGGGGTGCTTTTCGTGCAGGGCGCGCGCCCAGGCCTTCATGCCCTCGTAGGGGGAATAATCCGGGGTGTTTTCCCAGCGGATAGCGCCGTCCAGGAACACGCCGTCAAAGCCGTAGGTATCAATCAGCTGCGAGCTGATCTCCACCATTTTCCGGTTGAAGCCGGGGTGGCCGAAATTCGCAATCCAGCCGATTTTTTCGTAAAACAGATCCGAGTTCCAGTCGATCCAGTTCTGAATCTTCGGGTCGCCGTCGGCTGTTTTCATGCGCGCGTCCAGCATATCGTTTTTGCGCAAAAAGGCATCGTCTACAAGGTTGGGGCCGTCGAGCATGGGGATGATGTGCGCGCCCAGGTCGTGCGCGGTTTTCACCAGGGCTTTGAGGCCCTCGTCGCCGCCCAGCTCCTCCGATGCGCTCATCTCCGGCGCCTGGCGGTAGTACGGGCCCTCCCACGCGGGCAGGAACGCCAAAACGTGCTTGCCGGGGATGATCTCGCATACTTTTTGCAGCGCTTCGGCCTGCTGGGCATACGTCATGTACACATGCCCCGTCCAGTGGACGCCGTGCAGGTTGACGACCGCCTTGAGGTCGCTGACCCACTGGCGTTCCGGGTGCTTTTCAAACGGCTTCATGCCGAAATGCGTTTCCAGATCGGAAAACCGGCGCGCGACCACCGTATGGCGCGGGACGCCACTCCCGACCTCCCACAGGGGCAGCTCCAGGCGTTTGGCGTGTACGCGCGCATCCTCACCATGCGAAAGCACCAGCACGGGCTCCTTCAAAATATGGTCGTAATGCGCGGCGAACACCTTCTGGCGCACCTTTGTATCGCGGGACAGGGCAAACGCCTCAGGCGCATCCCCGCAGTTCATGAAGATCAGCGGCATGGTGGCCGTGCGGCCAGGCCAGGAGAAGGCGTGGGAATGCCGGAATTCGCTGACCTCGCTGGCGGGCATGTTTTCGCTGTCGCCGATCAGGGTTTGCAATCCGAGCCCGCGCACCAGCAGCACCAGGCTTTTCCCCCGCTGGGTTTGGTGCGCCGCGGAGCCGGTGACGCTGAACGTGCCCCTGCCGTCATAGGCAACGGTTAGGGTCATGTCCCCCTCCGCCCGCTTCTGCCCGCCCGCCCATTGCAGGCCGGATGCCGCGTAGGACACGCGGTCGGCCTCCTGCGAAACGGAAAGCAAGGCGCTGTCAGGCGCGTAAACGTTCTCCATGGTGGCCAGGCGCAGCGCGAACGAAAGGCCGTGCAGGCTGAGCCAGCTATCCTTGAAATCATACCCGATCGTGTTCATAGCCTATCCTCCAACTTATTCGTGCTTCGACGCAATCAGCTCGTCCGCAGCGGCGCGGAGGGTATCCAGAGAAGCATCCTGATCAGCATCCAGCCCGATGATAGAGCGGATGCAGGCGCGGATGGCCGGGCAGGGCACGCCCTGCGCCTGGCAAAGCCGGGCCGCGCCGAAAAAGCGCTCGTTCTCGCCAAGCTTGCGGGGCAGGTCGCGGCCGACGCGCTGGACGGTATCCATCAGCTTCCGGTTGCCAAAACGGCGGAACAGATCGTCGGCGTGGGCGGTGAGGGCAGCCAGATCTTCGTGATACGCCCGGGCCAGCGCCGCGCAGCTTTCCAGCATGGCCGCATGGGCGACATTTCGGATATCGGAGTCCTCCATCGCCTGCCAGATGAACTCGTACCCCTTGTTCATGCCAAGATAAGCCACGGCGGAATGGCCCATGTTGTGCACGAACATCTTGCGCTGCACATAGAAGGTAAAGGGCGCGTAGGGCTTCAGGTGCGGGTACTCCGGCACGCCGCCCTTGAACGCCGCCTTGTCGGCGGGCAGCTCGCAGTAGCTTTCGGCAAAGACCGCCAGCGGGTGCACCGCGCGCATGGCCTCCGTCTGCACGGGAATCATACGGCCGACGGAGGTTTCCACCAGCCCGATGTGCGAAGCAAGATACGCCCTGCCCGCAGCGTCCAGCAGGGGCGACAGCAGATCGATCATGAACTTCTGCGCGTCCAGCAGGTTTTCGCAGATCAGGATGTTCAGCGGCGGCGCTTTGCGTTCGCAGCGCAGCGCGATGCCCTTGGCAAGCCCCGGCGCCACGTACTTGAGCGCGCCGGACCCCACCGACACCGCTGCGATTGCCGCCCCGGCTACTGCCTGCGCCACGGCGGACGCATCGCTTCCGTCAATCGCGCGAACCCGCCGGACGGTATAGGCGGTCTCGCTCGCGTCCGTCAGCTGCACCACGGGGTATTCGCCATATTCGTTAATCTGCCCGGTCAGCGTTTCGTTCACATCGGAAAACACCACGGGGAAGCCCCACTCGCTGAAGAGCTGGCCGATAAATCCGCGCCCGATATTGCCAGCGCCGATCATCAGCGCATAGTTTTCTTGCATCGTATCCTCACGCATCCTCGCACAAATGATGAAGCTGGTCATACAGCCGCAGGGCTTCGGGCAGGGGCAGCACGCCCTCGGTTGCCCCGGTCAGCCGCAGGGACGAGCAGGCCGCCGCGTTGCCGGCGCGCAGCGCCTGGGGCAGGGTGCCGCCCGCGTGCGCCACGCACAGCACGCCCGATAAAAACGCGTCGCCCGCGCCGACCGTGCCCTTGATGTAGCCCGGCGAGAGCTTGGCTCCCTGCTCGCGCGTAAACGTGCCCGCCTTGTCCATGCCAAAGGAGGCCTCAGGCGTGTGGATAACCGCCCATTTGGAGACGCCCTCCCTGAGCAGCGCTTTGAGCGCCGCAGGAACCCCGGCTTCCACCAGCGCTCCGGCATCGTCCCGCAGGACAACGCCGGTAATTTCCTGGGCCTCGGTTTCGTTGATCACGCAGTAGGTTGCGTAGCGCAGCGACGGCACGGCGACCTCGCGGAAGCGGGCGGATTTCACGCTGACGACGTCGATGCAGGTTTCCATGCCCACACCGCGCGCCTCGGCCAGGAGCCGCGCCATGCGCGTGCCGTATTCCGGGTCGGGGCTGTCCAGCGTATCCAGCAGCATCACATAGCCTACGGAGAGGATTTTCGCGCTGGAATGCTCCAGGTCAAAGTGATCCACATCCAGCAGGCGGTTGGCACCGCGCTGGTGAAAAAACGTGCGCTGATTGGTTTCCATGCTCTCGTACACGTCGGTATAGCAGGCCTTGCCCGCGCGCACCACACCGGATAAATCGGCATGCCTGGCACGCTGCAGGGCGGCAAAGGTGCGGTCTCCCAGCTCGTCCTTGCCGATCACCCCCACCGCAAACAGCGGGATGGACGGATCCAGCTTATAGAGATCCAGCAGCACGTTGCACAGCGCGCCGCCTGTGGAAATGGCAGCCTCCCCGATATCGATCAGGGTGCCTTCCCGGGGGTAATGATCCACGGTCATGATGCGGTCAATCGTCGCGACGCCGCTGACGATGATGCCGTTTCTAAGCATGGGGCGCGCCTCCTTTCACCGAATGATGCCGGGATGGGTAAACACGTCGGTATCGTCGTGGCTGGCGGTGGAAAACTCCGAGACAATCGCCCCGTCCGGCCCGCCCTGAAACCAGTGCAGGGTGTTGGGCATCAGGGTATACTGCTCGCCGGGACGCAGGATGATTTCGTGATGCACGGTATAGTACGCCTCGTCGCCCTTGGGCGGCACGGCCTTTGGCGCGGGGGTCGGGTCGCCCTCCACGTACAGGTACACCTCGCCCGCGCGGCAGCGGAAGGTTTCCTCCTTGCCGGGACCGCCAAAGCCAGGCGGATGCCGGTGCTCTGGACAGGTTTGCCGGGGCAGAAGCACCAACTCCTTGGCGCAGCAGCGCTCGGTGTTGACATAGGTAATCAGCTCAAGCCCGGTATCCAATAGCTTACCAAGGCCAAAGCCGGCGATTTCCAGACGGTCTTCCTCCGCCTTTGTTAACGCGATTCCGGCAGACTTGAGCATATCCAGCGCCAGCGCCGCGGCCTTTTGTTGGTCGTTCATGGGGTTTTGCTCCTTTCAGAAGCCATTATTCGAGGATTTCAACGCTCCAGTCGTTTTGATAGCGCTCGCCCGCAGGCAGGGAAATCAGATCGGGATGACCGATAAACTCGGTCGTTTCGCCTTGTTTTGCGGGCAGGGAGCTCCACGGCTCGATGCACACGTACGGCGCTTCAGTTTTTGGCATATGCCACAGGCCAAGGTAGGGCATCTGCGGGTAGCTGACGCGCACGCCGCGCCTGCCCTTATCCGAACGCAGGGTCACGGTATCCGCCATGCCCTTGAGCACAATGGCATCGCGATCGAACAGGTCGTGGCGCAGGCGCAGGGTATCGCCATTGGCCAGGGGATAGGGTGCGGCTTTGCCGGTGATGAAGCAATCGTCGCTAATCTCCACAAGCTCCGGCATTCCCAGCGCGCAAAAGCGCAGCTCGTAATCGGTAAAGGCCAGCCCGTCCTCCAGCGGCACGTTGAAGCCAGGATGCCCGCCCAGGCCGAACACCATGGTTTGGCTGCCCGTGTTGCTCACAAGATAGGAAATCAAGAGCTTTCTGCCCTCCAGCGCATAGCGCACCTGAAAGGTGAACGGCCAGGGGTAGAGCGCGCGGGTGAGCTTGGAGTCCTGTATCTCCAGGGTAACGGCCTCCCGGCTTTTTTCCACCGCCGTAAAGTACAGGTGTCCGGCAAAGCCGTGGATGGGCAGGCGGTAGGGCTCGCCGTTTACGGTGTACCTGCCGTCATACAGCCGCGCCACAAAGGGAAAGATCGTCGGCGAACGCCCGGCCCAGACCTTGGGGTCGCCCTGCCAGAGGTATTCGGTTTCTCCGTGGATGGACCACAGCTCCGCGCCCGTTTCGTTGACGGTTACGGACAGAACATCGTTTTGAATGGTTTGAAACATCGTTTACTCCTTCTGCGTGATGCGGATGCTATTGAGTGTATGGGGTTGCAGTTTGATCTCCGCCTTGCCGCCCTTCACGGGCAGCGGGGCTTCCGCGTTTTCCAAAATATCGGTGATTTCCGCCCTGGCCGCGGGCGCGAGGGTGACGGTTTCTGTTTTACCGCCGTTTTGCGCCATGCGGATAAGCAGCCCTTCGCCGTCCTCGGCGGGCTTCAGCGCGGTGACGCGCGCGCCGCCGGAAAACTGCAGCAGGCTGCCGGCGGGCGGCAGCGCGCCCTCGCCCACGGGCGCGGAGCGCACATAGACGGGATGGGAGAAGGGAAACGCGCGGGCAAGCAGCGTATCTTCGTCAAAATCCGGCACGGCGCAAAGCCCGAGCTCCATCGTGTGCACGCCAACCTCGGGCAGCTTGTCCGGCGAGTGCGAGGAACGGACGAGGGTGACGCTCAGCGCCTGATCCGCGGCGTGGTAGCCGTATTTGCAGTCGGTCGTCAGCATCAATCCGCCGCCGTCATTCACGGGCGCGGCATACAGATGCGCGGGGATATCGTGGTTTGCCTCCTGCCTGTCCAGAGGCGTTACCGCCGCGTCGCAGCGGACGCACTCCGCCTTGTAGGCATATGGCACGGTAAATTGCAGCTGCGGCACGGGTTTGCCCTCCGCGCTTTCCTCGCGCCAGTTGAGCTCCGTGGAA
>DAIOVG010000013.1:12301-28536 GCA_036759125.1 Candidatus Limiplasma sp. | reverse complement strand
GCAATCCACAGGTAGCTCTGCGCGGCTCGCAGGGCCTCCGGCGTTTCCTCGTGCGCGACCCACGGGTAGCTGGCCAGCGACATCACCTCAAAAAACATCACGGTCGTCAGCATCCGGTCGGATACGAACAACCCGATGACGGCCGATAGCGTAAGCAGCGTGAAAAACACAAAGCGCGGCACATTTGTTTTGGTTTTGAAATACGAAACCGAATAGATGGACGCGCCCGTAAACAGCAGCGCCGACAGCCAGGCAAACAAGGCCCGGAAGCCGTCCGCCGCCAGGTGCAGGCCCATCACGCCGAACTGCTCCCAGGCAAAGGTCAGCGTTTGGCCACGCACGGCCATGTACAGCACGACGGACAGGAGCAGGAAGGACGCGGCGGAGACACCCGCCATCCATAGCAGGGCGCGGCGGTGCTGCCTGCGCCCGGCGGCATAGGCGACCGGCGCGGCCAGTACTGGCAGCATAACCGCGATCAGCAGAAGAATATTGCCTTGCAACCCCTCATCCTCCTTTGTTCTACAGTCCGACCATGTGCGTCAGATAATCGGCAATCGGCTTCCCCAGAAGGACCAGCGACAGCATCGCCGCCACCATGACAAAAAAGAGCGTGCGCATCTGCCAGCCTGGATCGCGCTTCTCCCCAGCCCTGCGCTCCAGGGGCAGCGCGAAGGCTGTAACCGCCGGTTTGAGCAGGTACGCCGCCGTGAACCCGGCGGAGATCAGCAGCACTACAACGCCCAGAATGCCAACAATGTGCCCGCTCTGGAACCCCGCCGTGACCAGCGCCCACTTGCTCTGGAAGATGATGAACGGCGGGATGCCCACAAGCTCCACCGCGCAAAAGGCAAACACCGTCATCACGATGGGCATCTGCCGCCCCAGCCCGCGCAGCTCCTGCACATACTGCCGCCCCGTCTGCACCATGATTGCGCCCGCGCAGCTGAACAGCGTAATCTTGACCAGGCTGTGGAAGATCATATGCAACAGTCCGGCCTTGAGGCCCAGCGGCGTCAGCAGCATCAGCCCGAACAGCATATAGCTGAGGTTTGAGATCGTGGAAAAGGCGAGTCTGCGCTTTAAATGCTGCTCGTGCACGGCCCTGGCACTGGCAAACAGAATGGTGAACGCCGCCATGCTGAGGCACAGCGTTTGCGCCCAGGTGCCGGAAATCAGCGTCGGTCCGTACACGTAATAGGCGAGCCGCGCTACCGAAAACACGCCCGCGTTGACCACCGCCACCGCATGTAAAAGCGAGGTCACCGGCGTAGGCGCGACGGACGCCGTCGGCAACCAGCCATGCAGCGGGAACACCGCGGCCTTGACCCCGAAGCCGAAAAAGCCGAGTACGAACAAGAGCAGCATCATGGTATGCGGGGCCTGCTGCAGTGCGGGAATGCCGCCGTAGACAAACGCGGTCGTATCGCTGTACACCAGCACGCTGATCATGGATAAAAAGCCCAGCGACGCCGCACCCAGCGAGTAATACAGGTACTTGCGCGCCGCGTATACGCTGCGGCGGCTGAAGCCGTGCGCCACCAAAAACACCGTGGCAAGCGTCAGCGATTCAAAGAAGAAATACAGCGTAAACAGGTTCTGCGACGAGGCGATAACCAACGTCATCGCGTAGCTGAGCAGATATTGCCCGAAAAACGCGTTCTCGCTGGGCTCGTGCTCCATATACTCAAAGGCGTACACCATCGCCAGCGGCCACAAAAAGGCGATCAGACCGGCAAACACCGTGCCCATCCCATCCAACTGAAAGGCGATGGTCATGCGCGGTGTAAACTCAAGCAACACATAGCTTCGCCCCGGCTCCGTCAGCAGCGCAAGGCAGACGAAAACCGAGGTCGCCACCGTGGATGTGATGGCGATCCAACGGCGGATGCGGCGGCCCTTCCTGCCCAGGGAAAAGATCAGCGCGCTGCCCGCGATGGGGATGAGAACTGCGATCAGTAACATGCCTGCCCCCTTACCAAAGCATTTGGATGACGGCCGCCACGGCATTACGCAGCGGCACGGAATACAGCCCGAACAAAAGCGAAAGTCCCGCCAGCACCGACAGCGGAATCAGCATGCCGTCTGGCGCGCGTCTGGCGCTGAGCGCGTTTCCCTCCTCGCCGGGGAAAAACGCCGGAAGCACCACCGGGGCGATGTACCCGGCCGTGAGCAGCGCGCTGACCAAAAGCACCGCAGGCCCAAGCCAGGAAAACACGGGGATTGCGCTTTGCACCGCGCCCTGCGACAGTACCCACTTGCTGAGAAACCCGCTCAGCGGCGGAATGCCCACCAGCCCGACGCCCGCAATGGCGAAGCTGATCATTGTCGCGGGCATCTGCTTGCCCACGCCGCGCATTTCGTCCACATTGGCCGTTCCGCCGTATACGATCAGCGCGCCCGCGCACAGGAACAGGCTGGTTTTCATTAAACTGTGGAACACCGTATGCAACAGCGCTCCCTGCGCCGACGTGCTGTTTAACAAAAACAGGCCGAACAGGATGTAGCTGATCTGCGAAACCGTGGAATACGCAAGCCGCCGCTTGATATGCTTTTGCCGCAGCGCCTGGGCCGAGCCGATCAGCACCGTGAGCAGCGAAAGCGAAAGCAGCGTTGTTTGCACCCAGGTGCCGCGCACGGCCTCCGGCCCGACAGCAAAGTAGAGCACCCGGAAGATGCACAAAACCCCCGCGTTGACGATCACCCCCGAAAGCACTGCGCTTGCGGGTGTCGGCGCGATGGGATGCGCCATGGGCAGCCAGCCGTGCATGGGAAACATACCCGCCTTGGTGCCGAAGCCGATCATGCAGATGAACAGGGCGATCAAAAACAAGGGCGACGGGCTTTGCACGAGCCCCGCCTCCAGCGAGCCGCCCGCCACAAAGGCCGGGCTCACGGTGTGCAGCGTCAGGTAGATCACGCCGAACAGCCCCATCATTGCCCCGGCAATGGAGTATAAAAGGTACTTGATGCCCCCCGCCACGGCCTCCTTGGTGCGGTCGTAGAGCACCATGGGAAACGAGCAGAGCGTAAGCGTTTCAAAGCACAGGTACATGGTCAGCAGCGACCCGGCCATACACAGGCTTAACAGCGCGAACAGCGAAAAGAAGTAAAACGCAAAGAAGCGCTCGGGATTTTTCTCATGCTTAAAATAGGTCAGCGCGTAGATGCCTGCCACCAGAAACACGCCGGAGAACAGCAGCGCAAACAGCCTGCCCGCCCCGTCGCTTTGGAACAGAAAGGTCACACCCGGCGCGATGGCAAACAACGTCATCCTGCCGTCGCCGGTCAGTGTGAGCGCAATCACCGCCGCAAAGCACAGGGAAAGGCCCGCCCCGGCCGCCAGCGGCCGGAACCTGCGCGTAAACAGGAACCACACCCCAAGCACCAGCGGAATGGCGGGAACCAGAACGAACAGCGTACTCTGCATACTCTCTAAAACTCCTCAGGCGAACGTTTGCAGACCGGCGGTAATAAAGCTGATGATATCCTTGGCAAAGAAGCCGATCGCCAGGTTGACGACCCCGAACACAACCAGCGCCGCCGCGGCAAGCGCCGACTTGATGAACGGCTGCGGCTCATACCCCTGCCTGGGCTTGCGGTACAGCCCCATCACCGTGTGCATGAAGTAAAACGCGTTAAGCAGAGTGGACAGCGCCAGCGCCGCCAGCAACGCGACCTGCACCCAGCCCGTACCGGAGATCGCGGCCTCGGCAAAAAAGATTTTGGAGAAAAACCCGCCGAGAATCGGGATGCCCACCATGCTCAAAGCGCCCAGCGTAAACGTGATGCCGGGCACAACGTAGCGGTAGCCCGCGCCACGCAAATCGATGAAGCGCTTGGAATCGCCCGACGCGTCGCACAGCGGCGAAACCGATAAAAACAGCATGCTTTTGCACATGGCATGTACCACCATGTGGAACATCGCCGCCGCCACACCCACCTCGCTGCCAAGCCCCACCCACGCAAACAGATACCCCATCTGCGACACCGACGAATACGCCACCATGCGCCGGATATCCAGGCAGCGAATCGCGCCGAGCGACCCGATGATCATCGACGATATTCCCAGCACCAGCATCAGGTTGAGCGCCATGTCGGACATGATGACGTCAATGCCGATCACACGGTAGAAGATCTTCACCAGCAGGAAAAAGTACGCCTTGCTGACCACGCTGGAAAGCACGGCGCTCGCCGCCGAGGTGGAGTAGGCATAGGCGTCCGGCAGCCACATATGGAACGGGAACACGCCGCATTTGATGGCAATGCCCGCGATGAACAGGCCGATGATGACCGTGATCGGCAGCGCGTACTCGCCGTTTGCCGCATAGACGGCGATCACATCATGGATGTTTTCCATCAGCAGGTGGCCCGTCAGGTTATAGGTCAGGGCGATGGCGATTAAAATCAACCCTGAGCCCAGGAGGCTCAAAATCATGTACCGCATGGAGGCGACCATCGTATGCCCCAGCTGGCGCGCCACCATCAGAGCGCAGCTGGACAGCGCGAGGATCTCGATGAACACATAGGCCGTGAACAGGTCGTTGGTATACACCAGCGCAAGCATCCCGGCCATGACCAGGTTGCACATCACGTAGAAAAAGCCCTGCTTGGGCGGGTCAATCTGCCGCTGCAGCTTGTTGAGACCGGCCAGCTGGGATAAAAGCATCACCACGCTCAGCGCCAGGGCGATCGCCGCCTCTAAAAGCCCGGCGCGCAGCTCGTTGCCCCAGGGCGCGGGGAAATGGCCCATCATGTAGTTATAGCTGCCGCCATAACTAATCATAAACGGCACAAACCAGATATGCAGGCAGACGACCGCCGCAACCACCCCCACCGACAGCCACTTGGCGGCGCGGCGCGGCAGTACCGGGGTAACGATGGCAGAGACCATCGACAGCATGATGGAGAAAAACGGTACGTTTTGCACAAGCTGCATGCTACTCGTCCTCCCCCTTCATCATCAGCGTCATGCTGTCGATATCCAGGGTGTGGTAGCGGCGGTAAAGGCGGATGGTTAACGCAAGCATGACCGCCGTTACACTGACGGACACCACAATGCCCGTGAGCACCAGCCCGCTTGGAATGGGGTTAACATACCCGGAAACCGCCCTTGTGCCCTCCATCAGGATCGGCGCGGCGCGGTTTGCGATATAGCCCTGCGAGGTGAGGAACAGGAAGGTTGCGGTTTCCATGATGTTGAGCCCGATAATTTTCTTGATGAGATTCGTATGCAGCAAAAGCGTGGTAAACCCGATGCCGAACAGAAGGATGGCGACCGTAACATCAAAATGCCGCCAGAGCGAATCGAGCAGGCCGTTCATCAAACCCCTCCTTTGCGGATCAGGGTGTAGAACACGTACATCGTACACATCACAACCAGCCCGACGCAGAGATTCAGCGGCAGGATGAAGCCCGCCGACAGGATATTGCCGGGCGTACCCGGCGAAACAAAGCTTTCCAGATGATTGGCTCCCGTGTAAAAGGAGTAGCTTTTCAGGCCTGCGTAGGTCAGCAGCGACCCGAACGTAATCCACTGGAAGGTCCGGTAGGTGAAAAAGCGCTCGGTTTTTTTGAACCCGTAGGCGTTGAGGTACAGAATCAGCCCCGCACCCATAATTGCCCCGCCGGAGAAGCCGCCGCCGGGCGTGATGTGGCCGTTGAGGATGACATAAAACCCGAACAAGAGCACCACGGGCACCATAAGCTTGGCCGCGAACTGCAGAATCTGGTCGTTCTTGGGCTCGTGGAATCGGTCGTCGTACTCGGCCTCCAGCCATGTTTTGGTGGGCTTGCCATCCTTATGGTCGTGCAGCTTTAATAAAAACAGCACCGAACACGCCGCGACAAATAGCACCGAGGCCTCGCCAAAGGTATCAAACGCGCGGTAGTCCAGAATCATCCCCGTAACCATGTTCACCGCGCCGGTTTCATCCGGCCCCCACTCCACATAGCGGGCGAACACCTCGTTATTGTAGGGGTTTTCGGGTTCGCCGAACGGCGGCAGGGTGTTAACCGTCCACAGCAGAAAAAACACAATGCCAAGGCAGGTGACAGCCGCCAGCACACGGTACATGCTGCGGATGATTTTCACTCCGGAGGCATGCGACCAGCGGTGAATTTGCCGGTACATCTCCTGCTCCTGCTCCTGGGCGCGCTGCACGCGCACCTCACGCACATCCTCCAGCACCTCCAGCGCTTCGTTGGACGAGCGCGTCAGCTCGTGTGGCTTTTCGGACAGGGAGGCGATCATATCCTCGTCCAGCGGGCTCAGCTCCCAGTAAAAGCGCTTGCGCAGCGAATCAGCGATCTTTTTCTTCATTGTTCCTCACCTTGATCGCATGGAGCTTTTTAAGCGTAATAAAGAACAGGATGCCCGTCACCCCGGCGCCAACGGCGGCCTCGGTGATGGCCAGATCCGGGGATTGCAGCAATATCCACAGGATGCTCATCAGGAGGCTGTACGCCATGAAAATCACCACGGAGACGAGCAAATCCTTTGCGATTGAGGTCGCCACGGCGCACAGTAAAAGCGCGCCCAGCACGATCACCGTCAACAGGTTCACTTTTCCAGCACCTCCATATCGCGGTCCAGGCGCGGGTTGGTCGTCGTCTCCAGCCGGGCAATCAGGTGCCCTGCTGTGGGGCTGGCAATCCAGAGAAACACCATGGTCAGCGCAAACTTCACCACAACCCAGCCATCGTCCGCGCTGATCGAAAGCCCGATCATCAGCGAAAGCAGGCCCAGCGAATCGCACATGGAGGACGCATGCAGGCGGTTGAGCGCCAGGCGGAAGCGGTACTGCCCCAGCACGCCCGCCGCAAGCACGACCAGCGCGCCCAAGAGGAACAGCGCCGTGAGGACGAACCGTACGATCTCCATCATTTCGGGATGTCCCCCTTCTCCTGTTTTTCCATGGCGACGCCCAGGTACACCTTGCACAGCACCACGATGGCCAGAAAGCCGATCATCGCGTACAAAAGGGCAATATCGGCCAGGTATCCCTCCGAAAGCATCAGCGCCAGGATGCAGATCATCCCAAGCGTCAGCGTGCAGATCATGTTGATGGCAATAATGCGCTCGGCAATGCCGGGGCCGCGTACCGCGCGCTCCAGGCACAGAAGCGTAAGCACGGAAAGCGCCACGAGCACCACCGTGTACAGGGTATGGTATGCCTGCGCCATTTACTTCACCCCCAGGGCTTCCAGGCGCTGCAGGCGCTTTTGGAAGGCAAGGCTCTCAATGTCCTTGGCAAAGCTCTTATCCAGACAGTGCACGGTGATCTTATCGCCCTCGCAGAATACCGAAAGCGTTCCCGGCGTCAGCGTGATGGAGTTGGCCAGAATGTTCTGGGCAAGCGTTGTTTGCAGCGGCGTATGAAAGGTAATCAGCTGGGGCTTGAGCACATAGCCCTTATCGCCCACGATACGCATGACGTGGAAGCTGGATTTGACGATTTCATACAATAGCAGCGCGGCATAGGCGATACCCGCGGGGATCATTTTCAGCATCCGCAGCTCGCGACGCAGGCTGTAATCCAGAAATTTAACGCAGAACAAATACAAAACCGCGGTAATCACGGCTCCGATTCCAGCAACCTCCCAGGTGATACGGCCGTTGAACGCAAACCACAGCATGTATAGCGCCGTCAGCATTCGGTTGTCCTCCGCATGGTTTGTATAAAGAAAAACAGCGGGTAGGGTCCCCGCCCTCTCCTTTATTCTATGCAGTGATTATACATTTGTCAATTTTCAATCAACCGGATTTTCGAGCGACTGTATCCAACGTAAAACAGCGTTACGGTTTTTCCGGCGCGCAGGTTTCCCGGCTGCGGGCATCGGTCTCGCATGGCGGGTTTGGGGGCGTTTTCAGCAAAAACAGGTGAAGGCTGACGCCAAGGCCAACCAGTATAAGAACGATTCGCACAACGAGCGACTCGACCAGAATAAACGACACAGTCAGCGATGCCCACAGGCCGACCAGCGATATAACCTTCGCACGGACAGATATGGCATGGTATTCCAGATAATTCCTCAGATATTCGCCAAAAATGCGGTGGCGGATGATCCACTCGTACAGGCGCGGAGAGCTGCGCACATAGCAATATACGGTCAGCAATAGAAACGGCGTGGTCGGCAATACCGGTAGAAACATACCAAGCACTCCAAGCCCCAGCGACAGTGTTCCGCCTATGATCAGCAGGTGTTTCTTCAGCACAAAATTATCTCCCATGGCAACTTGCGGCTCAACCGCCGCATAATCATCCGGCTTCCGGCTTTGCACACTTCCCTGTGCGGATAACTTTCTCCTTGTCAATGCGCCGTATTTTTGCTATAATCGCGTCTGTAGCCGGCGTGTCGGAATGGCAGACGAGGAAGACTCAAAATCTTTTGTTGGCAACAACGTGGGGGTTCAAGTCCCTTCGCCGGCACCAAAGAAGACCACTGATCCAGATCAGTGGTCTTTGATTCTATCCGGCAAACTATATCGTCAGCCTTTTGTGTACAGAGATTGAAACTATGGTATGATTGGTACATATACCGGGCCTGGCGATACGGCCAGGGCCAAAAAAAATCATGTACGAATGCGTGGTGCTATCAGGAATGGATGTCAGGTTTCAATCGTTTCTCATCTCGGACGACAAGCAAAAATTGCAGCTGGATCGCGTATGCAAAATGCTTGGCAACACATACTGGGCCAGCAGCAGAAGCGCAGATGCGATCGAAAAATCTATCGCCAACTCCCTGTGCTTTGGCATCTATGCCGATGGCAAGCAGGTTGGCTTTGCCCGCTGTGTTACGGATTACGCGACAATTTACTGGCTTGCGGACGTTGTGATCGATTCGCAGTACCGCAAGCTGGGGCTTGGAAAAGCATTGATGAGTGCGATTATCCACCATGAGCTGCTCAAGGGCTGCCGCGGAATACTGGCTACGCGGGACGCGCATGGGCTGTACGAGCAGTACGGCTTCCAGCGCGAGCCTGAACGCTTCATGATGAAGCCCGCCGAATAAGAATCCGCATCGCCGCACCAATGCCACGCATGACGATATAACATGGAGGCTTTCCGTGAAACTGCAAAGGCTCGATTGCGACTTTTCCATCTGCAAGGTAAATACGCTCTCCGGGGTTGATTTCAGCCGGGAGTTCTGCTTCCTGTCCAAAACGGACGAGGAGCTTTCGCTTGTCTGCCTCACGCAGTACGCTCCGGCCAATGCCCTGGAACGCTCCGACGGCTGGAAGGGCTTTCGGGTGCAGGGGGTGCTGGATTTCTCGCTCGTAGGCGTCCTGTCGCAAATATCCGCTTTGCTGGCGGCGCACCACATCAGCCTATTTGCGGTATCCACCTACAATACCGATTACATCTTCACCAAGGCTGCGCAGTTCGAAAGCGCGCTGCAAGCGCTGGCGGCTGCCGGACATGAGATACACTAAGCGTTTCCGGTTGGGAAAGCTGTTGTTATACAGCCAGAAGACAAAACAAACGGAGTCATACCATGATCAGACAGGCAAATATTGATGATGCCGAGACCGTGTCCGCGCTTGCGCACAGGCTATGGCCGCATGCAGCGACAAGCAAGCTGCAAACCGAATACCGGGAAATGCTCTCCGGCGATGATAGCGCCGTGTTTCTGGCTACAATCAACGCGCAAGCCGTCGCATTCGCCCAATGCGGGCTGCGGCACGATTATGTCGAGGGCACGGGCAGTTCCCCCGTTGGATATCTGGAGGGCATCTACGTTGATTCCGCATTCCGGCGTCAAGGCGTTGCCAAAGCGCTGCTTGCCCGCTGCCAGCAGTGGGCAAGAGCCAAAAGCTGCACGGAATTTGCCAGCGACTGCGAGCTGACCAACGAACAAAGCCTGCGATTTCACCTGGGCGCTGGCTTGCTGGAGGCCAACCGCATCATCTGCTTTACCAAGCGTTTATAACGCAAAAATACCGCATTCCAGGTCAAGAACCGGTTCCATCTGTGCGCTATGATAGCTGCGGGAGGCGAGATTTTGGCAAGCGAGAGCAAGCAGGCGGCAGAGCGCATCAAAGCGTATGTCGCCGCGCATCTTCAGGAGCCCATCACCGCCAGCGACGTAGCGAAAGCCGCCGGGTATTCACCCTTCCACACGGCGCGGATCTTCAAGGAGGAAACAGGCCTGTCTCCGTTTGAATACATCCGCCGGGTGAGGCTGACTGCCTCGGCACACGCGCTGCGCTCCGGTGGCCATAGGGTGCTGGATATTGCGCTGGACTTCGTATTCGCCAGCCACGAGGGCTTCACACGGGCGTTTTCCAACGGTTTTGGCATCTCGCCAAAGAAGTACCAAAGCGCCCCGCCGCCGGAAGGCTGGCTGATTCCCCGCCGCTATCTCGACCGCTCCAAACCAAAACGGGAGGACAAACTCATGGATCAAACAGCGGTCATCTTCACCCAAATCATCGAGCGCCCGGCGCGCAAGCTGATCCTGCAGCGCGCCAAGACGGCAGACAACTATTTCGACTACGTAGCGGAGGTCGGCTGCGGCCTGCACGACGCCTCCACCCCCTGGGATACTCTCACGACTATCAAGGAAGCGCTGTACGAGCCGGTCGGCCTGTGGCTTCCGGAAACCATGCGCCCCGAAGGCACGGGCATCTACGCCCACGGTGTGGAGGTCCCCGCGACCTACGCGGGACACATTCCCGATGGGTTTGACGTGATCGACCTTGCCCCGTGCAAGCTTCTGGTGTTCCAGGGCGAGCCGTACGACGATGCCGATTTTCAAACCGCCGTCGGACTGTGCATGGACAGGATCGAAAAATTCAACCCCGAGGTGTACGGCTACCAGTACGCGCCGGAGCTTGCGCCCAGAATGCAGCTCGCCCCCATGGGCTGGCGCGGCTACATTGAAATGAAACCGATCCGCAAGCTCGAGCAGCAGGCGTAACCAAACAACCCTACCCCCGCCGCCGCGATGCGGCGGGTATGGGGATCAAGAACCTGTTTTGCAGACACAACTACAGCCTGTATAAAGAGTTCGAGATGCGAGGAAGCAAGGGTGATAAGGGGTTGAGCTTACTCATTTGTAAGTGATGCCCCTTGTCATCCCGCCGTTGACAACGCAGATCGGACCTTTTAGGCAGGCTGCGCCGCCGCGATGCGGCGGCTTTTTTATGCGTTGACCGTGCCCCGTTACGGTGCTATGCTAAAGACAGCAAATCGATACGCAACGGAGGAATTTGTATGGCATTCACGCAAAAAACGTATGCAAACAACCCAAGCCGCGGCGACATGGCCCGCCTGGTAGACGGCATCGCTTATTCCGCCGTCGGCGGAGACAAAACCACGCTGACCCTGCTCAGGCCCTGGGAGGAAGCAAAGCGCTATCCGCTGGTGGTATTTGTGCAGGGCTCTGGCTGGACCACCCCAAACCTCGGCTATGAAATTCCCCAGCTTTCACAGCTGGCCCGGCAGGGCTATGTGGTGGCGACCGTCCGCCACCGCAGCGCAACGGAGGGCTATCCCTTCCCCACGTTCTTGCAAGATGTCAAAACGGCCATCCGCTTCCTGCGCGCGCATGCGGAGGAGTACAGCATCGATCCCGGCCGCGTGTGCATCTACGGCACGTCCTCCGGCGGGAACACGGCCATGCTGGTGGGCGCGACGGGCAACGACCCCCGCTACAAAACCGATGAGTATCCGGACGTTTCCGATGCGGTCAACTGCGTGGTTTCCTGCTTTGGGCCCATGGACCTGACCATGATTCCCAAAATCCAGAACCCGATGGATGGCGTCTTTCTCGGCCTCATCGGCGTAAACGATGCCGATACCGTGCTGCGGGCGATGAGCCCGTATCAGATCATCACGGCCGATACGCCCTTCCCGCCCTGCCTGATCGCCCACGGCACCGCCGATACAGTTGTACCGTACTTTATGGCCAAGGATATGGCTGAGAAGCTTTCCGGCTACGGAAAGGACGTGCGCCTGCTGACCGTCACCGACGGCCCGCACGAGGACACCTTCTGGTCCCAGCCGCTGGTTGAGGATATTTTCACGTTTATCAAAGCGCACATCTGACGCAGAAAAGGAACGCAGCATGGCAAAGGAACTGAGCTTTCGGTTTGCAAATGAGTCCGACACCCCCTTGATTTTAAGCTTTATCCGGGATCTGGCGGCCTATGAAAACATGCTCGACCTGGTCACGGCGACAGAGGACGTTCTGCGCGAATGGCTGTTTGAAAAGCAAAAGGCCGAGGTGCTGTTTGCGATGCTCGGCAAGCAGGAAATCGGCTTTGCGCTGTACTTTTACAACTTTTCCACGTTTCTGGGCAAGGCGGGCCTGTATATGGAGGATCTGTTCGTCAAGCCGCAGTACCGCGGGTACGGGTACGGCAAGGCCATCCTCAAACGGCTTGCGCAAATCGCGGTGGAGCGCGGCTGCGGGCGGCTGGAGTGGTGGTGCCTGGACTGGAACAAACCCAGCATCGATTTCTACCGCTCACTGGGAGCCGAGCCCATGGACGACTGGACGGTGTACCGCATCTCCGGCGAAACGCTGCAAAGGCTGGCCAACGGATGAGCGCTAATGCAGAGCTTCAGTTTACCGACGGACGCGACGAGCACTTCGCCGCCTTATGCCGGGAGCTGGACGAGACCCTGAACGTGCTGGTCGGCGGGGAAGAGCAGCGTGCGCACTATAAACAGTTTAACACGCTGGACCCCATCCACGACGTGGTGCTGGTGCTGGAAGCCGGGCAGCCCGTGGCCTGCGGCGGGTATAAGCTGTACGAACCGGGCACGGCGGAAATCAAGCGTGTGTTCTGCAAGCCGGAGTATCAGGGCCGCGGCTACGGCAGGGCTGTTATAATTGCGCTGGAGCAGCGCGCCGCCGCGCAGGGTTATACCCGCCTGATTTTGGAAACCGGCAACATGCTGGAAGCCGCGATGAAGCTCTATGCGTCGCTTGGCTTTACCCGCATTGAGAACTATGGCCAGTACCGCTGCATGCCCAAGTCCGTCTGTATGGAAAAACGGCTGGATACTACGCTATAATCCGTAAACAAGTCGCGCAAATATATGACGGCACAATACTGAAACCCTATCGGGTCTTCTTCAGGTAGACCATGTCCCTAAGCTGCACCCCGTCTTCCACCATGATATGGTCATAGTGCTCTGTGAAAAAGTCCTTTACGCGGTGGGATTCCGCAAACCCGCATTGCCGGTAGAAACGCAGCGCGCCAGGTACATCGCCTGTTCCCACCAACAATGTGCGGCAATCGGGATACCGATCCCAGACAAACGCCACCAGCGCTTTTCCGTACCCCTGGCGCTGGGCATCGGGCCGCACGGCAATGTTCTTGATCTCATGTACGCCGTCCGCCTCTTTGGTGACCACGCATTCGGCCTTTATGCCCCGGTCATCGAGCACGTACATATCGCCGCGCTGCAAATAGCGGTCGACCATATCCTCCTGCTCGTCGGCGAGCAGCAGCAAATCCAGATAATCCTTTTTGTTTGCCTGAACCTGCCGGATCTCCACCATCATCTCTCCGCGTTTGATCAGATCAGTGTTTCCAGTATACCCGCATCCTGCTGCGCGCGCAAACAGCGCTGAGTTCGCCAATAGCGCGCCGCTGCCGACCTGTGGTATACTGAGACCCCCGTTCCAACGCGACACGAAACGGAGCTTGCCAATGATCGTTCCTATGTCCGGGGCATACGCCAAACAAATATCCGGCTGGACCTATGACAGCGAATACGCGGTCTACAGCTTTTCACAGACCGAGGAAACGCTTGCCGAGCTTCTGGGCGGAGCCTATTACGCTTACCTCGACGGGCACGGAACCCTGGCCGGGTTTCTGTGCTTTGGGCAGGCCGCGCGCATCCCCACCGCAGAAAAATATCCCTATGCGCCCGACGCCCTGGATATGGGGCTTGGGCTGAAGCCGGAGCTGTGCGGGCAGGGGCTGGGCGGCGCGTTGGTGCAGGCAGGCATCGCCTTTGCCGAAAAAACCTTTGCCCCGGCGCGCCTTCGCCTGTCGGTGGCGGTCAGCAATCTGCGGGCTGTGCGTGTATACGAGGAAACGGGCTTCCGTTACGAGGCGAGCGTCACCCACAAGCACACGCGCAAGCTATTCTATATCATGCTGCGCCCATGCGGGCCAGGGAGCGTACAATGAACCGCTACGTGCATACCAACATCGTCGCCAGGGACGCGCAGGCGCTGATTGCGTTTTACAAGCAGGCGCTGGGGCTGAAAAGCATCGGCGAGACGCGCGATCTGCGCGGGGACTGGCTGGATGCCCTCACCGGACTTACGGACGCGCACATTACCGGCGAGCATTTGCTTTTGCCCGGATACGAAGGCGTCCATCCGACGCTGGAGATTTTCCAATACGACGCGGAAGCGGAAACCCTGCCCAAGGAGATCAACCGTCCCGGCATTGCGCACCTCGCGTTCTCCGTGGATGATGTCCGCAGGACGCTTTCGGAGGTTCTCCATGCGGGCGGCAGCGTTCTTGGCGAGGTCATCTCTACCGCCTACCCCGACGGGCGAACGCTGACGGTCGTCTACGCGCGCGACCCGGAGGGCAACATCATCGAGCTGCAAAACTGGGGCTGACCCAACTGTGAAAGGAGCCTTTCGATGGCTTTCGTACTGCATACCGAAGCGTTGCTCTTAAAAACCGCCGAGCTTTCCTTCGCGGAGAGCCTGCTTGCCTATTTTCAGCGCAACAGCGCGTTTCTCAAGGGCGTCGAGCCCAAACGCGACGCGCACTTCTATACGCTGGAGTTTCAGGAAGCCCAGCTGCAGCGTGATATGGAGGCGATCCTGCAAAAGACCGGCGTTCGATTCTATATCTTCCTGAAAACCGACCCGGATACGATCATCGGCAGCATTTCATTGAGCAACATCGTTTGGGGCAGCTTCCTGTCCTGCTTTCTGGGGTACCGGCTGGATGAGCAGCTACAGGGCAAGGGCCTGATGACCCAGGCGCTAAACGCCGTAATTCGCTTCGGGTTTGAAACGCTGGGGCTGCACCGCATCGAGGCCAATATTATGCCCCGCAACCTGGCCTCCCGCCGGGTGCTGGAAAAATGCGGCTTCCGGGAGGAAGGTATCTCCCGGAAGTATCTGAAAATCAACGGTGTGTGGGAGGATCATGTGCACATGGTGCTTTTGAACGATAACGATAAGCTGTAGTGATTGCAATCTATAACTTGCTTATATATAATGTTTATAGCACAATAAACATTGGGGTTTCATTATGAAAATAAATAAATCTTTTCAAACAAGCAAAAAAGGCGTGTGGTTAGGTTGCTTGGCCTTGTTGATGAAGAGAATGGCTTTTGTCGAGGAAGTATTGGGGAGTGTGTAGATTTTGCTATCCAACTCATCCCAAATCATGTGAGGTCTATAATAGCGATTGTAAATGATAGAAAACTTCCTTTATCAATACGTAATAGTGCTTTGTTTCTTCTGGCTTGCTATGATACAACTGCTTTTATTAACACTCCCACTAAAGATGATTTTTCTGATTTCACTATGCTATATTCGTATATCACTAAATATGGCGCTTTGAATCCTTATTCATGATAGACGATAAAATTCTACTTATAAAGGTTGGGTGAAATGAAAACAATCCTTAAAACTGACCGCCTGGTCCTGCGGGAAATCACACCGGATGACCTGCCCGCGCTGGCGGCCATTTTGCAGGACGAGCAAACCATGTACGCCTACGAAGGCGCGTTTTCGGATGCCGAAACCCAGGCCTGGCTGGACCGTATGCTGGCCCGCTACGCAAAGGACGGCTTCGGCCTGTGGGCAGTCTGCCTGAAAGATACTGGTGAAATGATCGGGCAGATTGGCATCACCCTGCAGCCCGTGGAGGGCGAGGAGGTCCCGGAGATCGGGTACCTGCTCAACCGCGCCCACTGGCACAAGGGTTACGCGGCGGAGGCCGCCAAGGCCTGCAAGCGCTACGCCTTTGATGTTTTGAAGTTCCCCGAAATCTACTCCATCATCCGCGATTCCAACATCGCGTCCATGAACGTCGCCATCAAAAACGGCATGACCATACGCAAGCGCTTCATCAAGCACTACCGCGGGGTGGACATGCCGCATTTTCTGTTTGGGGTCAAGAAAAGCGATACAAACTCTTAGTGCGCGTTTGACAGCGCATTTTCGACCGCCTTGAGAAATGCCTTTTTATCGGCCGTCGCGCCGGAAACGGCGTCCAGTGCCGGTGTCTGTTGCGC
>DAIOVG010000013.1:0-12291 GCA_036759125.1 Candidatus Limiplasma sp. | reverse complement strand
CAAGGATCTGTGCGATCAGCTCCTGCCTTATGGTTTCGCGCCCTGTCGGTCCTTTCACAGCCTGGATGTCGCTGATTTGATGTTCCTCCACCGACACGATCACCGCATTGGTCCAACGGTAGCAGTCGTATTCTCCGGTATACTCGCCGTCGGGAATCCCTGCCAGATCGACCGCGTTGATCTCCAGTGAAAGCGTCTGCTGCATGCCCAGAACCGAATATATCATGATTGCGGCGACGCAGACGAGCAATGCGATTCCAATCCATTTGAGCTTTTTCTTCATAACGCCGTTCCCATCCTTTCCGCCAGCGCGGCGACTACCGTATCGATCTGCGTGCCGCGCGCTTTATTCATCCAGTTCACGTTGCCTTCCGCAATCACCTCGGCGCCTTTGTACAGGCAGCGTTTCCGCATATAGGCAAGCGCCTGCCTGCCGCCCATCCACGCTTTGGGAAAGTGCTGCGTTACCAGCAATTCCACCTGTTTGCCGTCCATCCGGGGCAACTGCGCCATATAGTTCTTCATGATGCCAGTGAGTGCGAATCCCTGCACCGGCCCGCAGAAAACCACCCTGTCGAACCTGCTCGGATCGGGCGCATCCGTCAGGCGCACAGGCTGTTTGCTGTTGGGGTCTTCATCCTGCGCGTGCACACGCCGTATCACCGCCGTGTGTTCCAACGTTTCAACGGCGTTGCGTAGCTTTTCCGCCACCTGCATGGTGTTTCCCGTGCGGGAAAATACTATGATTCCGATATTCATACTTCTTTTTTCCCTCCTACAATATAATCCGTCGCATCGTCCAGCTCGCTGAACAGCATTTCCCGCGTGATTCCGTTATTGGAGAAATACAGCGCCAACAGGCCGTGTACAGCATAGATCACTGTTCGCGCTACGATCATGATGTCTTCCTGGCGGATAACGCCGTCGTCCACAAGCCTCTGGTAGCATTCCTGCCAACTGGATTCGTAATCGAAGTGAGGCATGGCGGCTTCCTTGTCGTACTCCAAATGGCAGGAATAAAAAAAGCGGTAGACATGCGGATGGTCCAGAAAATACAGCGCGTAATTCCGATTCAGAAACCGGATTGCCTCCACACCCCGCAGGGACGGGTTTTCAACCTTCCCCATGTGCTCCACGAGGTCCATAATCATAGCATGCTTTGTTTCCTGCAGCAGCTGGTTAAGATCTACGAAGTAGTTATACATCGTCGCATAGGAATACCCCGCCAGGGCGGCCACTTTGCGCACAGATGCGCCATCCACACCGTCGCGCAGGATGATCTTCTTCGCAGCATCCACAAAGAAGGCGCGAACGCGGTCGCTCTTGATATCGCTGTTTTTTGGCCTGGTCATCCGCCAATCTCCCATCTGATTTGTCTCTTTAAATTAACACCTATATATTTTATTAACATTGTTAATATAATGCATATCCAACCTTATGTCAAGAGGTCAACAAAAAAACTCCCTGATCTCCGCCGTTGCGTTGACCGCAGGACAGGGCGGCCAACTGACAACCAGCAGGATCAGGGAGCGGGACGGCGATTTGGGTTCCTTACAAAGCACGGAAAAGTCCTATAAAAGCAACTCGCCCTGCAAATAGCATACGGCCGTGCCGCCGATTTTCACGCGCTCACCACAGTTCTCACAATACAGCACGCCGCCGCGACTGGAAAGCTGGGCTGCGGTCATTTTTGTTTTGCCGAGCCGCTCGCTCCAAAACGGAATCAGATTGGTGTGGGTAGAGCCGGTGACCGGGTCCTCGTCAATGCCCGTATTGGGGGCAAAGAAGCGGGAAACGAAATCGTATGTGTCGCCTTTGGCCGTGACCACAAAGCCCAGCGGGCCGTGGATCGCCGCCAGCGCCTGATAATCGGGCCGGATGGATTTGAGCACAGCCTCCGATTCGACCAGGCAGAGCATATCGCGCGAGCTATGCGCCTCCAGGATCTTCACGCCAAGCGCCTTCTCCAGCCCCTCGGGCACGGCGCAGGGTACAGGCCTTCGGCTTGGGAAGTTCAGCGTCAGCACCTCGCCCTCCCTTGTGACGGTCAAGCGCCCCGACAGGGTTTCAAAGCGCACTTCCCTTGCGTCCGGTTCCACAAAGCGCATCACCACATACGCGCTGGCAAGCGTCGCGTGGCCGCACAGGTCGATCTCAGCCACCGGCGTAAACCATTTCAGCCGGTATACATCCCCGTCCGGATAGAAAAACGCGGTCTCCGCCAGATTGTTTTCAAAGGCGATGCTTTGCATCAGCGCCGAATCCATTGGCCCGTCCAGCACGCATACCCCTGCCGGGTTTCCCGAAAACAGCCTGTCGGCAAACGCGTCTACCACATAATACTTCATGTTGCGCCCCTCCTGCCCGTTTGTTTTGTCTATCCTACACTAAGGTCCTGCCCTTTGACAAGCGCAAAAGCAATTGCACGGCTGTATACCATCTGTTACAATGGAAAAAAGTCTTTGAGGAGGATCGCATTATGCCTCACATTGTAATCAAAACCATCGCGGGGCCATCGCAGGAGCAGCTGCAAAAAGCCGCCGAGCAGATTGCCGAAGTGGTGAACAAAACCCTGGGCAAGCCGACGAAATACATCTCGGTTTCGGTGGAAGAGTATTCCTTTGGCGAATGGGCGGACGTGTACAATGAGTACGTGAAGGACCAGGACAACGTGCTGGTGAAGCCCGGCTACACCAACCCCAAAACCTTTTCCTGATATGGCAACAGGAATGGTCAGCCTGCGCGAGGACGCCGATACCATCATCCGCGAGTCGCTCAAAGCCGTGATGCCGGAGAGCGTCGTGCAGGAGGCTTTGGCAGGCAAAATCTTCGGGCCGGGCCGCCTGCTGCTGGTATCCGTAGGGAAGGCGGCATGGCGTATGGCCAAAGCCGCGCGCGATACGCTCGGCGACCGGATTGCCCAGGGCATCGTCATCACCAAATACGGCCACAGCGAAGGCGAGCTTGATAGCTTTCGCATCCTGGAGGCTGCCCACCCCGTGCCCGATCAGGCCGGAGTGGACGCTACGGCAGAAGTTTTACGCATGACCCAAGGCTTAAGCGCGGACGATACGGTGCTGTTTTTGGTGTCCGGCGGCGGATCGGCGCTGTTTGAAAGCCCGCTGGTACCCCTGCAAACCATGCAGGTCATCACGGATCAGCTTCTGAAAAGCGGCGCGAATATCGCACAGATCAACACTGTCCGCAAACGGCTCTCCGGGGTGAAGGGCGGGCGCTTTGCCCTGCACTGCGCCCCCGCGAAGATTCTGACCATCGCCCTGTCCGACGTGCTGGGCGACGATCCCGCGGCCATCGCTTCCGGCCCCGCAGCGCCGGATCCCGGTACAAGCGAAGAGGCGATTCGTATCGCGGAGACGTACGGGCTGCAGCCGGACGCGCAGGTTCTGTCTCTGCTTGAACAGGAAACGCCCAAGGCCCTGCCCAATGCCGAGAGTATCGTGGCGGGCAGCGTGCGCCAGCTATGCGCCGCCGCCAAAGAGCAATGCAGGGCGCTGGGTTATGATCCCTACCTGCTCACCGACAGCCTGCGTTCCTCCGCCAGGGAGGCAGGCAAGCTGTTCGGCTCGGTTGCGCAGGTTCACCAGGCCGCCGATCACTCGCTGGCGTTTATCGCGGGCGGCGAAACCGTGGTGGAGGTCAAGGGCACCGGGCTAGGCGGCCGCAGCCAGGAGCTGGCGCTGAGCGCTGTTTTCAGCCTGAACGGCCTGTATAACACGGCGCTGTTTTCCATCGGTTCCGACGGCACCGACGGCCCCACCGATGCGGCGGGCGGGTATGTGGATACCCAAACCCTGCGCCAGCTGCGCAAGCAGGGCATCGACGCGCGGGCAATGCTGGACAACAACGACAGTTACCACGCCCTGGAGGCCTGCGGCGGGCTGATCAAAACCGGCCCCACAGGCACCAACGTGAACGATCTGACCGTATTGCTGCTCAAACGGGAGCCTAAGCAGCCGCACGATAAGAGGGAGCAAGTTTCATGCAGCCATCACCGCTGAATGCCATCATACAGTTCGCGGAGGCCTCAGACCAGGTTTCGGCATTGATTCTGATTGGGTCTCAGGCCAGAACCCGGATGAAGGCCGACGCGTTTTCCGATATCGATCTCATCATGGTTGTGAAGGACGCCGATCCGTTTATCCGTTCGGATACATGGCTACAGGCCATTGGCAACGTGCATATATCCTTCACGGAACACACAGTTGACGGACAAATGGAAAAGCGAGTCATGTTCGACGACGCCCAGGACGTGGACTTTGTCATCATGAATGAAAGCGCGGCTTTGCAGGCGCTCAAGCAGGGCGACGCGGCCGCCATCCTCAGCCGGGGGTACCGTGTGCTGGTGGATAAGCTGCACCTTGCGATGCCACAGCCTCACCCGCTGCCGATCTTTACGCCCGCCACCGAACCCGAATTTACCAATTTGGTGCAGGATTTTTGGTTCCATACGATCTGGGTCACCAAGAAGCTGCTCCGCAGCGAGGTATGGGCCGCCAAATTTTGCGTGGACGGCTATATGAAGCAGCGCTTGCTGTGGATGATCGAGCAACACGAACACATCGTGCGGAAGTCCGGCGATGATACCTGGTACGGCGGCCGGTTCATCGACCGTTGGGCGGGAGAGGATATCCTGCGTGATCTTTCCCAATCCTTCGCGCACTATGACCGCGTCGATATCGCACAGGCGCTTGCAAAAACCATGCTGCTGTTCCGCAGGCTGGCCGTGGAGGTCGCACAGAACAGCGGCTTTGTCTACCCGGCACATGCGGACGACTATGCCGCTGCGTGGGTCGGCTCTCATCTGGCAGCCCTTATCCAAACGATTCCACACAATGGCGGTGCCGTATGAACCCTGTTCGCATCCTGCTCGTGGAAGACGATACGATGATCGCCTCCGGCCTCAGCTACGCGCTGGAGGCCGAGGGGTATATCGTGGCGCATGCCAAAGATATTGCCACGGCCAGGCAGCTTGCCGCCGAGGCGCCGTTTGATCTGGCGGTGCTGGATATGCAGCTGCCAGACGGCAGCGGAAGCGACATCCTCGCGGCTGTTAAGCCCGCCGGTACGGCCGCGCTTTTCCTAACCGTGGTGGACGACGAGGGTGTGATGGTGCAGGCGCTGGAAAACGGCGCGGACGATTACATCGTCAAGCCCTTCCGGCTGCGGGAGTTTTTGGCGCGGGTCAAAACCGTGCTTCGCCGCCGCACAGGCGGAACGGGCGATACACTGACGGTCGGGGATGTGATCATCCATCCCCTCAAAAACAGCGTCAGCGTTCACGGCGTGCCGCTGGAGCTGACGGCGCTTGAATACAAAATGCTGTTGCTGTTTGCCTCCCACCCCGGCCAGACGCTGACGCGCACGCAGATTCTGGATCACCTGTGGGACGGCGCGGGCGACTTTGTGGAGGACAATACCCTGACCGTGTGCATCAAGCGGCTCAGGCAGAAGCTGGGCGATGCCGCGGACATCGAAACCGTTCGGGGGGTGGGCTACCGTGTGGCTGAAAAGAAGGACCATTGAGCAGCTCTCCGCGGACGTACGCCGCGTAGCCAACGGCGAAAGCGCGGACCTGCTGGATAACCGCGAAGGCCCCCTGAGCATCCTGCGAAACGACATTCAAACTCTGGCACGGCTCAAGCAGGAGCAGGCCGACGCGCTGCTCAAGGACAAGGACCGGCTCAAGGACTCGCTTTCGGACATCTCCCATCAGCTGAAAACGCCGCTCACCTCCATGCTTGTAATGGCCGACCTGCTGGAAACCGTACCGCCCGACAAGCAAAAGGAGCTCATCCGCAACCTGCAAACAGGGCTCACCCGCACCCAGTGGCTGACGGACGCGTTGCTCAAAATGGCCAAGCTCGACGCCGACGCCGTGGAGTTCAACATCCGCAAAGTCAGCGCAAAGACCATCATCACCCGTGCGCTGGAGCCGCTCTCCATCCTTTTGGAGATCAAGGATCAGGCGGTGCGCACGGCGGGCGAGGCCACCCTGACCTGCGACCTGCGCTGGACTGCCGAGGCGCTGTCCAACGTCGTCAAAAACGCGTCGGAGAACTCCCCGGCGGGCAAGCCCATCCTGATTGCCTGCGGCGAGAACCCCATCTGCGGATGGATCAGCGTGACGGACAGCGGATCCGGCCTGAAATCCGAGCAGATTGCGCGGCTTTTCCGCCGCTTCCAAAGCGGCGCGCCTGCCGGATACGGCATCGGCCTGCCGCTGGCACAAACCATCCTGCGCGGGCAGAACGGCGATATCGAGGTGGATGGCGACACCCTGCCGCCCCATGTGGCTGCGCTGACCGACGAGCCCTATACCGGCGCGACATTCACGCTGAAGCTGTACAAATAGCGCAATGCCGCGTTTTACAAGCCCTGCCGCCGCAGGGCTGTTTTCATGTAAAATACAAAAATACCGCTTTCATATTATTTTAAATCATGATAGCCTTGGCTGAGGAGGGATACCAATGAACACAGCTTATGAAATGATCTTCAAACGCAAATCCATGCGGAAATTCGACCCGAACCTGCACGTTAGCCGGGAGGAGCTGCAGGCTATTGAGCGCCAGTTCACGCAGCTCGTGCCGCTTTTTGGGTCCATTCCCGTTGCCCTGCGCATTGTGGAAAGCGGGAAGACCACCAGCCGCCGCGGCGAATACTGCCTGCTTTTATACAGCGAAAAATCCGAGCTAAGCTATCTCAACGCCGGATATATGCTTGAGCAGATGGATCTGTTCCTGGCGGCCATGGATATCGGCGTATGCTGGCACGGCATTGGCAAGCCAAACGACAAGCAGTACGAGGGTCTATCCTATATCATCATGCTGACGTTTGGCAAAAGCCGCCCGGAGGACTTCCGCCAGGATGTAGCCAAGGCCGCGCGCAAGCCGGGCGAGCTGATATGGCAGGGCGGCTTTGACTTTGCCGGGATTGACGCCGCGCGCTATGCCCCCAGCGCCTGCAACATGCAGCCCTGGCGTGTGCAGGGCGACGGGCAGACGCTTTTGGTCTTCCGCACCAAGGATGTGCATTCGGCCATCATGCCGCCGCCCCTGCGTCCGTTTTTCAACACCATTGATCTGGGCATCTTCCTGTGCTTTCTGGAGCTGAGCCTCTCCCAGCAGGGCCGCGCATTTACACGAAGCCTCCTCCTGGGACAGGCCAACGGAACCGGGGACAAGCGCCTGATCCCCATCGCGCGGTATACCCTGGCCGCAACGTGACAAAATTGTCACGCTGCGCGTCACCCGCCTGTCATCTGTAAATGCGATACTATACGCGTACCAACATGAGTAACGGAGGCAATGTATGAGCATTTTACAGGTCAGGGAGTTAACCAAAGTATACGGCAAGGACGACGCCCAGGTCACCGCGCTGGATCACGTATCCTTCTCGGTGGAAAAGGGCGAGTTCGTGGCAATCGTTGGCGCATCGGGTTCGGGCAAATCGACGCTGATGCACCTGATCGGCGGGGTGGACCGCCCCACCAGCGGCAGCGTAACAGTGGACGGCATGGATATCTTCAGCCTGAACGAAAGCAATCTGGCCATCTTCCGCCGCCGCAACGTGGGCCTGATTTACCAGTTTTACAACCTCATCCCCACATTGACCGCGGAGGAGAACGTAATCCTCCCCCACCTTTTGGACAAGCGCAGGCCCGACCCCAAAAAGCTTGCGGAAATGCTGGATATCCTCGGCCTTGCCAACCGAAAGGATCACCTGCCCGGCCAGCTTTCCGGCGGGCAGCAGCAGCGCGTATCCATTGGCCGCGCCTTGATTAACGACCCCGCCGTGGTGCTGGCCGATGAACCGACCGGCAACCTCGACAGCCAGAAAAGCCGCAGCATCATGGAGCTTTTGAAGCTGTTCAACCGCCAGTACAACCAGACGCTTCTGCTGATTACCCACGACGAAAAGATCGCCCTGCAGGCCAGCCGCATCATCACCCTGGAGGACGGGCGCATCAAGCGGGATGAGGCGGTGCGCGCATGAGACCGATTACCGCGACCCTGGCCCTGTCCCAGCTCAGGCAAAACCGCAAGCGCACCATCCTGACCATTGTGGGCATTATGCTGTCCGTGGCCATGATTACCGCTGTGTTCGGCTTTGCCGCCAGCGGCATCGAGGCCCTGCGCGGGCTGGTTGGCGACCAGCACGTACACTCCTATAGCTCCGTTTTCATCTGGATGAGCGCGATCTTCGGCTCCATCATCATCAGCGCGTCGGTGATCGTGATCTCCAACGCGTTTCGCATCAGCGCGTCGGAGCGGCTCCGCCAGTTCGGCATTCTCAAAAGCGTCGGCGCAACCCGGCGGCAGATTCTCAAGATCGTTCTGTACGAAGGCCTCTACCTGTCGCTGATTGCCATTCCGGCGGGCATTATTGTGGGCCTGTTGGTGGAGTGGCTTGGCACCAGCATCGGCGATACGCTGCTTGCGCCCATGAACAAGCTGCTTACCAACACCGAAGGCATCATCCGCATGCAGTTTGTGCTCAATCTCCCCTCGATCCTGCTGGCGCTGTGCCTGTCGTTTTTTACGATCATGCTGTCGGCCTTCTTCCCCGCCCGCACGGCCGCGAAGGTACCCGCTATCGAGGCCATCCGCCTGACGCGCGACATCAAAAGCGATAAGAACCGCAAGCCCCGCGCACACAGGCTATCGCGACTCTTGTTCGGCTTTGAAGGCACGCTTGCGGCCAAATCCATCCGCCGGAGCAAACGAAGCTACCGGGCGATGGTCGCGGCGCTCACCATCAGCATTGTGCTGTTCCTGGTGTGCGGCGGCCTGGACTCGCAGATGACCATGACCATGAACCAGGCGTATATGAATATCGACGCCGACTCCGTTGTGTATTTAACCTCCAAAGAGCAAACGCTGCTGCCGCAGACGGACGAGCTGACCGAAAAGCTGGCGGCCTACCCCGATACGCAGTTGTACACCTTGCGGGTAGACAAACGCTATCACCTGCCGGCTGATGATCCGTCCATAACCAGCCTTCTGCAAACGGCCATGAGCAATGACGGTATGCCGACCTCCCTGCGCGTCGCGCTGGTCACGCCCGATGCCGAGCATTACGCGGAGCTTTGCAGGCTTGCCGACGTGCCGGTCGGCTCGACCATCCTCATCAACAGCACCCGGCAGCTGGTTGAGGGCAAGAGCGTGGAGTTTCAGCCGCTGACCTATTCAGGGCAGACCCTGACCCTGGAAGGTCCGGAGCAACCCCTTTCCCTTTCGCTGGATGCCCAGTTAACCGGCGCGCAGCTGCCCCAGGAGGTTGCCTACCTGTCCAACTACCCTGTTACCATCGTGGTCGCGGATGCCTCGCCAAACCAATGCTTATGGTTTGCCAAAACCCCGGATTCCGAAGCGTTTTCCAAATATGCCTGGGAGCTGCTGCAGTCATATGTGGATGCGGACACCGCCAAAACAGGCCAATACAGCTACAATGCCGAGGACATCACCTCCATTACCGATATGACGCGCAGTTTGACCAAGCTGATTACCATTTTCCTGTATGGGTTTGTGGGTATGCTTTCGCTGATCGGGCTGACCAGCGTAATCTCCGCCATCTCCGCCAATGTACAGCTGCGGGCCAGGGAATTTGCGGTGCTCAAATCCGTAGGAATGACCGAGCGCAGCATACGCCGGATGCTCGCGCTGGAAAGCGTGATGTCCGCGCTGAAGTCGCTATTGTACGGGCTGCCGCTGGGCTCTGCGGCCATGTACCTGACCTATACGGCGCTGACCCAGCAGGACGGTTTCCAGTTTGTTTATCCATTGTCACTGCCGCTTGAAGCGATCGCCGGTGTGTTCGTGATCGCGCTAATCACCACGCAATACGCAGCCGGGAAGCTGCGCGGCGGCAGCATCATCGATACCATCCGCATGGGCGACGGGGTATAGCAGGCATACCTGTTGCTCCGTAACACCTGACAGAAGAAGGCGCATACGCGCCTTCTTCTTGTTTTTCACAGTCACGCTATGCTAAAATGTAAATACTGGAAGAATAATATTGTACATTGAGGTGCGCCATGAGCTTACGAAAGAGAAACGGGCTGGCCGTACTGCTGCGCGTGGTTATCCTGTTGCTTGGGTGGGTTGGCATTCTGCCGTTGAAAACCATCAAACCGGAACCAGAGGAAGCGTAACAGATGAATGAAAAGACCAAGTCCTGGAGCGCGGTCGTCCTGCGGGCAGTGCTGCTCGCGTGCTGTATCATCGGCATGCGTGAAGGTTTTTTCCCGCCGGAGGGCGGATTCATCAACCTGGAAAAGATGCTGTATTTCACCTACCAGTCCAATGTCTGGGTGCTCCTGCTGACGGTGATCTACCTCGTGCCGGGCATCCTAAGCCTCGCCAAAGGGACAGTTCGCATCCCCCGGGCGCTGCACATTGCACGCTACAGCGTAGCGGTGGCGATCACGATCACATTTCTGGTGTACTGGCTTTTCCTCTCCCCCGCGTTTTCCGCCGCAGAGAACCTGTCGGTCAGCAACCAGATGAAGCACACGGTCGTCCCCCTTTTATTCATCCTGGATTTTCTGACGCTGAACAAGGGAGCGCCCATGAGCAAACCAAGCACCTTGTGGGCGCTCTTTCTGCCGCTGTATTACTTTGTTTTGTCCATGGTCATCCCGGCCATCTGGCCGAATCACCTGTACGAGTACGGCGGCCGGTACCCCTATTTCTTCCTGAATCTCGACAAGTACGGCTGGTTTGGCACCGGGGCCGGGATAGGCGTTTTCTGGTGGCTGTTGATACTCAGCGGCGTCATACTGGTCATCGGCTACACGTACCGCTTCATACAGTGTAAAACAGCACGAAAAGGCTAACAGCATTCATGCTGTCGCGATCGTTATCATCACCAATAGCAAGCGGTATACAGTATCTGGAAAACGAAGCACTGCGATACCCCGGAGGTGAGCTACACGCAATCCATGTACGAGGAAGACTGGTTCATGCGCCAGATCAAGATGATGACGGCGGCGATTGCCAGGATTGCCTTTGGCAAGGATATCGCCCTGTACGAACTACAGGACGAGGCCGGACAAACGGAAACCGACACGCTGCACCTCTACCTGCTCCGGCTGTTGGACGACGGCAAGGCGGGCGAGGCGGAGGACCTCTTGTTTCAATCCCTCAATCCCGCAAACTATGACACCCTCCTGCTCGCCCTGGATTTCTACCAGCGCCTCAACGCCCTGCCAAACGACGAGCTCGAACATATGAATTTCTCCCGCCAGGAGATTCTTGACGGGTTGCAGGAAGTACAGAGTGTTTATGGGCTGGATGTATTAATCTAGTCATTTTTAATATTCAGACCAATACCGCGAACGATATGTCGTCAGCACACATCCCTCGTACTACCCCGTAACCGCTTCAAAGCCTGCTTTGAAGCGAGAGGAGGGGCGATGGAGCGGGGTGAGAGATGGCGTTTCTTTAAAAAAGAAACGTCGTCGCGAACTTAGCGAGGTCCGCATACGTTCTTTCGTCCACACGCCGAGAAACCTGTTTCTCGGCGAGGCATTGCCGCGACAAAATGAGTGAGCGGCGATTTTATATAATAAAATCACCGCGAACGATATGTCGTCCGCACACATCCCTCGTACTACCCCGTAACCGCTTCAAAGCCTGCTTTGAAGCGAGAGGAGGAGCGATGGAGCGTATGTGAGCTGGGGCGATTCCTTGAAAAGGAAACATCGTCGCGAACTGAGCGCAGTTCTTATCCGTTCTTTCGTCCACACGCCGAGAAACCTGTTTCTCGGCGAGATATTGCCGCGACAAAATGAGTAAGCGGCGATTTTATACAATAAAATCACCGCGAACGATATGTCGTCCGCACACATCCCCCGTTCTACCGTCGTAAGCCGCTTCAAAGCCTGCTTTGAAGCGAGAGGAGACGGGACGAAGCGTATGTGAGCTGGGACGATTCCTTGAAAAGGAAACGTCGCCGCGAACTGAGCGAAGTTCGCATACGTTCTTTCGTCCACACGCCGAGAAACCTGTTTCTCGGCGAGGCATTGCCGCGACAAAATGAGTGAGCGGCGATTTTATATAATAAAATCACCGCGAACGATATGTCGTCCGCACACATCCCTCGTACTACCCCGTAACCGCTTCAAAGCCTGCTTTGAAGCGAGAGGAGGAGCGATGGAGCGGGGTGAGAGATGGCGTTTCTTTAAAAAGAAACGTCGTCGCGAACTTAGCGAAGTCCGCGACGACGATGGCTGGGGAACTAGGATTCGAACCTAGACAATACGAGTCAGAG
>DAIOVG010000012.1:0-28801 GCA_036759125.1 Candidatus Limiplasma sp. | reverse complement strand
ACCTTCAGCGTCACCGTGACCGACCTCGGAAACGGCGAGCTCAGCGCAGTGCTGGCAGCAACGCCCCAGGATACGGAATTTAACAACAGTGCTCCTTTGACCCGGTACTCTATCCTCTACTTCTACCGCTTATCGCCGGATGATCCATATAACGAGAACACGGATTACACGTATGTGTCTCCGCTGGTAGCAGTAGGTACGCAGGCAGGTGGCTTTGCGGATCGCTCTGAGAATGGATTCTGGCAGCTGGTAGGTACCGACGGCAACAGAAGGGTTCTCGTAGCCGATGAAACCGCGAATGTCGTCAGGATTTACTATCAACGCGCGCAGGTGCCGTTGGGCGGCGGAGCCGTTATCAACGTTGGCGACGCAAGCGAATAACATCGACAATCGGTCTCTCATGCCCGAACTGTAACCGGGCATGAGAGACCATCAACCAATTTGGAAGGAAGCGCTAATGATGAAAAAAAACCTAGCTTTGATAATGAGCGTAATGCTTGTGATTGCCGCATTGAGCACCGTCGCATTCGCTGAAGATACAACTGCGAACGCAGGCTTAACCGTTGGGTCAGTTACCCAGTTAAGCGGAAACTTCTTCTCGTCCATGTGGGGCAATAACACGTCCGACATCGACGTCCGCCAGCTGCTCCACGACTATCAGACGATTGCATGGACCAGCGACGGTCTGTACACCGTAAACAATACGGTGGTGCAGAATGTAACCACAAGCCTTGTCGGCGGCAACCGCCGGTATATCTTTACCCTGTTTAACGACCTGTACTTCTCTGACGGTTCCAATATCACCGCCAAGGATTACGTATTTTCCATCCTGCTGGAGTCCAGCCCCCAGGTGGCCGCCATCGGCGGCTCGACCGTCGCGTACAGCCATCTGGTTGGGTATGAGGCCTTTGCCACCGGCGAAAGCGACGTATTCTCCGGCGTACGGCTGCTGGGCAATTACACGTTCTCTCTGGATGTCAGCAGCGAGTTTATCCCGTACTTCTATGAGCTGGCCTTTGCCAGCGTAACGCCGTATCCGCTTGCGGCCATTGCGCCCGGAGCGGATGTCGCCGATACCGGCAACGGCGCTTACATCACCGGCCCGTTCACCGCCGATGTGCTGCAGCAAACCATTCTGGATCCCGTGAGCGGCTATCTGTCTCACCCGATGGTCACCAGCGGCGCGTATATGCTGACCGGTTACGATGCGGATGCGCATATCGCAAAGCTTAGCATCAATCCCTACTTCAAGGGCAACTATGAAGGGCAGAAGCCTTCCATTGAGACCCTGACCTTCAAGCAGGTTTGGAACGAAAGCATGCTGGACGAGTTGCAAAACCATACGGTAGACCTGATCAATAAGGTCTCCAGCGGCGATGTGATTCGTCAGGCAGGCGATTTGGAGCTGGCCGGCAGTGTGAAAACCCTGTCTTACTTAAGAACCGGCTTTGCGTTCCTCTCCTTTGCCAGCGAAGCAGGCATTACCCAGTCCGTCAAGCTTCGCCAGGCGGTTGCCCACAGCATTGATGAAAACGCAATCACCGAAGAGTTCCTCCAGGGCAACGGCGTGCCGGTTTATGGCTATTACGGCTTCGGGCAATGGTTTATCGCCGATGTGCAGGATCAATTGACCGAGCTGGATATTTACCAGCCGGATACAAACGCGGCCATCGCCTTGCTGGAGGATGACGGTTGGATCTATAACGCAAACGGCGACGCTTATGTGCAGGGTACCGATGACCAGCGCTACCGCATGGTAGAGGGGAACCTGGAACCGCTGACGCTGAAACTGGCCATCTCTACCGATAACCAGGCAGGCAGGATTGCCGCCAGGATGCTGAACGAAAGCTTCCAGGTGATCGGCGCGAAGCTGGAGGTCAGTGAAATCCCCATGAGCGAGCTCCTCCAGCGCTACTATCGGCAGGCGGACCGGATGTACGATATGTTCTTCCTGGCGACGAATTTCCCGTATATCTATGATCCGTACTACTACGTAAACACCGGAGACGAGTTCCAGGGGGTTATGAATACCACCGGCCTGCGGGACGAACAGCTGATGGATTTGGCGATAAAGCTCAGGGAAACCAGCCCGACCGATCTTAAATCCTACGAGGAACGCTGGCTGGATTTCCAAAAGAGGTTTGTTGAGCTGGAGCCTGTGGTACCGCTGTACTCTAACGTGTACTACGACATCATGCGGCCGGACCTGAACAATTACTTCGCCAACAACTACTGGAGCTGGAGCGTGGCCATTCTGTACGCTACCATCGGCGATGCGGCGCAAGTGGAATCCGCCGCTGTAACCCCATAAGCCTTTACCGTATACCCAGGCAGCCGTACACCTTTAGGTGTACGGCTCCTTGTTTCTGTTGCTGCCAGAAAATTGCAAAACTTGATTAATCTGCCTTTCATGATATAATCATGGAAGTATATTTGTTAAGTTGATACATCGACAATGTGAACCTGAACCGTGGTTTACGATTTGGAGAGATATAGGGTGGATGCCAGATGCGCAGGCAAAAGCTGTGGACCCGAAAAAACTTGTGGCTGATGGGGTCTGCCGTCGCCGCTGTTTTAATCGCCGTCTATGCCCTGAGCCTTGACCAAACGCCTCCCCGCTTTGCCGAGATTACGGGAGAAACGGTTTACCAAAACGACGTCGCCATGATTGACGCCAGCAATACGGCAATGGGCTATGTCGCGGTGAAATACACGGCCCAAACGGACCAGGACCTGCTGGTGAAAATCGTCAAGGGTAGCTCCACCCATACCTATGTGCTCAACAACCGCAATGAATACGAGGTGTTTTCGTTCTCAGACGGAAGCGGGAACTACGAGGTGAAGGTCTACCGTCAGGTGAAGGGCAGCCAATTCACCCAGGTATATTCCCATAAGGTGGCTGTTGCCCTGCAAGAGGATGACATCCCATACCTGTACCCGAATCAATACGTTTGGTATACGGCGGAAACGGGTGCGGTTGCCATTTCACAGGAGCTGTGCGCGCAGGCAACAACAGACCTGGAAAAAGTGGAAATCCTTTCCGATTACGTGCTGCGGGCGCTGTCGTACGATCACATCAAGTCCAAAACCGTGAAACCCGGCTACATACCGGATATCGACAGTGTTCTATCCTCCCGAAGGGGTATCTGCTTTGATTACTCCGCCGTGTTTGCCTGTATGCTACGGGTGCAGAACATCCCAGCCAAGCTGGTGATCGGGTACGCGGACAAGTATTATCACGCTTGGAACACGGTTCTCATCGATGGCAAATGGGAGCAATACGATCTGACGTTTACAGACTCCGGAACCAGGATAACCAATTATACACAGGAGGCAGTGTACTGATGATGCGCAACCGGAATAACAAAAGGCTGATGTCGGCAGATGAGAACGCGCTGTTCTGCAGCCAGATCGTTATGCTGCTCAAAGCCGGAATCCCGCTGCACGACGGCATCCGGACCCTGAGCGAAACCTACCGGGGCACCGTATACGAGGAACGCTTTTCCATCATTGATCAAACCATCCGCCAAACGGGCTCGCTGGCGGATGCGGTTGCTGCCGCTTCCATGTTTCCAAAACACATCAGGGATATGATCCATGTTGGCGAGCGGGCGGGAATCCTGGAAGAGGTGCTGGACGCCCTGGACGAATACTACCAGCGGGAAGCGCGCGTGCGGCGCGCGGTGAAGAGCGCCGTGCTGTACCCGCTTTTGCTGGTGATCATGATGGCGGTCGTCATCGGCATACTCGCCATCCGCGTGATGCCGATCTTCACACGGGTGTACGATTCCCTCGGTACGCAGGCTTCGGCAACCGCCGATACCATGATACGCCTGGGATCGGTCATTGGGCAGGTGGTGCTTTGGATTGTCGCGGCGCTGCTGGTGATCATCATTGTGCTGTTCATCCTGCTGCATACCAAACAAAGGGAGAACATCAAAACATTTTTGCTGAACCTGTTCCCCGGAATGAAGCGCATCTCCAGGCAGATTGCCATCTCACGCTTCTCCTCCGTGCTGGCAAAGCTATTGGAGGGCGGCTTTCCCGTGGAGGAAGCCATTTCGCTAGTGGCCGGGATTATTCCCGATGCGGATATTGCCGGGAAGGTTGAAAAGAGCCGGAAGGAGATCATCAAGGGCATTAGTCTTGCCGACGCGCTGACCCATGCCGGTATTTACGAGGAAATCCATACCAAGATGCTCAAGGTGGCCGGGATGTCCGGCAGTATCGATAAAACCATGCGCAAGCTCGGCGAGCTGTACGACGAGGCCGCCGATGCGGCAATCCGCAGGATCGTATCGCTGATCGAACCGGCGATTGTAAGCGTTCTCGCCATTATCATCGGGGCTATACTGCTGGCGGTTATGCTGCCGCTGGCAAGCATCCTGACCGTCATTGCCTGATAAGGAGTCCGTATGCTGCTGACACAGACAAGAAGGAACACAGGCAACACAGGGATCATCGTAACGCTGGTCCTGTTTGTGCTGCTCATCGTGGCCTTTGTGCTTGTGCTCAATGCGGTATCCGGTAAAACGGAGCAGGAGCAGGCGGCCTTTCTGGAAAACGCCGTGCGCCGCGCTGTGGTAACCTGCTTTGCCATTGAGGGCCGATACCCGCCGTCGCTGCAATACCTGGCGGAGAACTACGGTATGGAACAGGCGCTTCACAATGAGCATTTCATAGTCAGCTATACGGTGTTTGCCTCCAACATTTTTCCGGATATCGCCGTGCTGCGGGTGGGGGAGAGCGAATGAATACGCAGAAGTACGAAAGCAACCAGCTGCGCACGGCCGGCACACTGCTGACCTTTGTGCTGGTGTGCCTGTTTGCGCTGTTGTCCGTATTGGTGGTGGCTATCGGAGCGCAGGCATACGAGCAGATCGTCTCGAACACGGATCAGAACGCGCAGCTTAGAACATCACTGAGCTATACCGCCAATAAGATTCGGGTATATGACGGCCGGGGCGTGATAGAAGCGCGGCAGGAGGGTGCCATCGACACCCTGGCGCTGACCGAAACCATCGATGGCGAGCCATACGTCACCTATATATACTGCTACGACGGAATGCTGTATGAATGGTTCACGGCCGGGGGAACGGCCTTTGATCCCGAGCAGGGAGAAGCGCTGATTCCCATGCTGGCCTTCCATGCGGTGGTGGACGCACACGGCATATGGCAATCATACGTGGACGCTGAGGGTCAGCAATTTTCGCAGTTTACCGCGGTATTCGCCCGGTAGCGTGGGAGAGGACAGGATATGAAACCACTTCGCAACGGCCGCATGCTGATGATCGAACTGATGATCATCATTCTGTTCTTTTCCTTGTCGTCCGTCACTGTTGTACGGCTGTTTGCGGCCGCCAGCCAGCTCAGCAGGCAATCGACCGTATCCACAACGCTTTTGCAAACGGCGCAGAGCTGGGCGGATCTCTTGCAGGCGGAGGACGATTTTCAGGCGTTTTTACAAAAGAACGGCTGGGATGAGGAAGGCGATGCGATGTCGCTTTCGGTGGACGGCGGGTTGCTGAAACTGACCGGGCTGACTATACAAAACGGCACAGGTGGCAGGCTGATCGCGTGTACGCTGGCCGCGTTTGTGGATGAGCAAGAGATGTTCACCCTCCCCATCGTACGCTATGCGCCGGAGGACTTGCCATGAGAATCAAGCAGGAGTATCGCCTGGGCGTCGGCATATCCGCTATGCTGCTGATATTTGTGATGATCAGCATCGTAACGCTTGGGGTGCTTTCCTTTTTGAGCGCAAGGGCGGACAAGGCGCTTACCGACAAGAGCGTCCTGATGGTGCAGGCGTATTACGCCGCAAGCGCGGATGCCCAGCATAGGCTTTTCACCCTGGACAACGATCTCCAGGCCATCACAAGCGAACAGGAGCTTGAGGACTATGCGAAGGCAAACGCGTTGACCTATGAAAACAATACATTGCGCTTTACCGTAGATGTCGGCGGCGGGCGCGTGCTGCTGGTTGCGGTGCAGCTGGACGAAAGGTTTCAAATGCGAAAGATCAGTCAATATAGTATGGAGAATCAAACGGATTGGACTCCCGCGCTGCCGGAGTTTCCAATCTTTTAGCGAGGTAAAACATAATGGATTTGATTGAGCTTCTCAACAGTGCCATCAACCGCAATGTATCGGACATCTTCATCGTTCCGGGTGCCCGTATTATGGTCAAGCGCTGCGGCGTCATGGAGCCGTTAACCGACAGGAAAGTAACGCCTGATGAATGCATGGAGCTGATTAAACAGGTCTATAAACTTGACGACGACCGCAGCATCAACAGGCTGTTTTTGACCGGGGACGATGATTTTTCATTCTCCCTCAGCCATGTCGGCAGGTTTCGCTGCAACGCGTATAAGCAGAGAAGCTCCATCGCGGCCGTGCTGCGTGTGGTGCCGTTTGAGCTGTACGATGCCGAGGCCCTTCATATCCCCAAGGCCGTTTCAGACCTTCATAAAATGCAGCGGGGGCTGGTGCTGGTTACGGGGCCTGCTGGAAGCGGGAAAAGCACGACGCTTGCTTGCATCATCGATAAAATCAACCGCGGGTACAGCAACCATATCATCACCATCGAAGACCCGATTGAACACCTGCACAACCACATCAAGAGCATCGTAAGTCAGCGTGAAATTGATCAGGATACCGAAAACTACGCGTCGGCCCTGCGCGCCTCGCTGCGCCAGGCACCCGATACAATCCTTGTGGGAGAAATGCGCGATTATGAAACCATTCAAACGGTGCTGACGGCCGCCGAAACCGGGCACATGGTGTTTTCCACACTGCATACCATCGGCGCGGTTAAGACGATCGACCGTATTATCGATGTGTTCCCGGCCAACCGGCAGCAGCAGGTGCGCATTCAGCTCTCCATGGTGCTTTCGGCCGTGGTGTCGCAGCAGTTGCTCCCCTCGGTAGACGGAAGCCTGCTACCCGCGTTTGAGATCATGATCGTCAACAATGCGATCAGCAACATGATCCGCGAGGGCAAGGTGCATCAGCTGGACAATGTCATATACTCGGGAACAAGCCAGGGCATGATGACTATGGATGCCGATATCGTGCGCCTGTACCAGGAGAAGAAGATCACAAAGCATACCGCACAGCGGTTTGCTGTGAACCCCGATACGATTCTGAAAAAACTTGGATAACCGTCTTGCAATCAAGCGTCCCTTGGAGGTGGGGCTAAATGGACAATGTGAAGATCAGCGTACTGGGCACCTTCAACATCGTTATCAATGACAAAAGTGTCATGCCTTGCATAGGAAAAACGCAAAAAGGCAGCATGCTGCTGCGCTATTTGATTCTGCACCGCGACAGAGCGGTTTCGCATACCGAGCTGCACGATATCCTCTGGCCCAACGAGGATCGTGCCAACCCGGAAAGCGCGCTGAAAACCTTGGTCAGCCGGTTACGGCATACGCTCAACGAATGCAGCGATGGTTTTGGCGACAGCATCCTGACGGTGCACAGTACATATCAGTGGAATAACGGTATGCCGTATACGCTGGATCTTGCCGAATTCGAGCATTTGTCCGGCGTGTTGAAAAGCGCTAAGGAGCTTACGCCCAAGGTGCGGGAGATGTTCCAGTCCGTGATTTCGCTGTATAAGGGAGACCTTTTTGCCGGGGAGGAGCAGGAGACCTGGGTGGTTTCCCCCAGCACTTACCTTCACAACCTGTATGAGCAAACGGTGTGCCGGTATTTGGAGCTGCTCAAGGCCAACCGGGAGTACGAGGAGATTATCGCCATCAGCCGTGTTGCGCTGGAAATTGATACATTCCATGAAAAGCTCCACCTCGCGCTGATGGATGCGCTGGTTGAGACGGAGCGCATTAATGAAGCGCTGATGCAGTATAAACACGCTAAAAACATCCACCATCGCTACCTCGGTGTGCAGCCACCCAAAAGCATACTGGATTTCTACACCAAAATTATCCGGGAAGGACAGGCGCATGATATGGATATCAACCGCTTCAAAGAAGAGCTCCATACGTATGATACCAGCCGGGGCGCCTTTGTGTGTGAATACGCGGTATTCAAGGAAATCTATAACCTACAGCGCAGGAGCTTCGAGCGCAGCCAAAAACCCTTCTATCTGGTGATGCTCAGGCTCAAAAGCATGGACGGTCGCCTGATGGAGCCGGAGAAGCTGGATAGCTGCATGGAGAAGCTGGAGGTGGTTTTGGTGGAATGCCTGCGCAAGGGCGATGTCCTTTCGCTGTACAACGCATCCCAATATGCGCTGTTGCTGCCGCTGCAATCCGAGGCTGAAGCGAACATGGTGATGGAAAGAATCAAAGCGAAATTCTACCACAACTACCGCAGCCTGCCTGTGGTGATTGAATATCGCCTGGGCCTGGCCACAGAGCCTGAAGACGGGAAAAACCATGAATAGGCAAAGAGCTGCTTTTGCAAGCCGCCAGTAGCAAAGCTCATTCCGATTCTTTTCAATTTTATACATTCATGGTATGATGATTTCATACCGTAAGCAGTAGCCCGCATGGCATACCGCACGCCAATGATGGCGCGGGGCTTTTTCAGTTATGCGGACAACCGAAGATGAGGGAGATATACAATGGAACAACAGATATTGCATCAGGTGAATGCGCTTTTGCAAACAGCGCACCAGGACGGCCGCCACACCCTTTACGAGCATGAGGTATATGAGCTCTTGCGGCTCATCGGGTTCGACATCCCCCTGTACCGCTTTGTCAAAACCGCCGATTTGGTCAATGAAGCGTTGATCGCGCCGTTTGGCGGCAAGGATATCATGGTCAAGGTCGTCTCCCGTGATCTGGCGCACAACCAGCGCTACGGCGGGGTAAAACGTGTGGGGATCAGCGATCCGCTGTTCATCCGCTATGTCTTGAGCCATATGAAAAAAGAAGTGCTTTCTCATTTTGAGGATGGTCAAAAGCCCCGCATCGACGGTTTTCTGCTGATCGAGTTCATCCATTTCACCCAGGCTATCGGCGACGAGATCATGCTCGGCTTTCAGGAGGATCCGTCCTTTGGCACGGTGGTCACGCTCACCAAGGGCGGCGACGACGCGGAGTTCTTCGCCAAGTACTACGATCCGGCCAACCTGCTGCTTGCGCCGATATCGCTTGCCGATGCCCAGGCGCTGCTCAACCGCCTCAACATCCGCCACAAGTACAGCGAGATGGGCCAGCCCCAGCGCTTGTCCGAGATTGCACAGGGCATGGCGCGGCTGTCCGATCTGGGTCTTTCCTATTCGATGTTTACGCATCCCGGCCCGCCGTTTTACTTCAAGGCGCTGGACCTGAACCCCGTCGTGTTTTCCAAGGACGGCCGCTTTGTGGCGGTGGACGGGTATGCCGAGTTCACGCCCGCGGGGGAAAGCTGCGACGAGAGCGTCACCCCCAACGGGCAGGGCCTGTCGCGCTTCTTTGAACCGCGCGGCATCGTAGTCACGGGCGTATCCACCGATCCGCAGAAGTACAGCATGGCCCGCAATATCGTCACCCTGCTTTTGGATCTTGGCCGTACCGACATTTACTGTGTCAACCCCAAGGGCGGGGAAACGGTTATCGGCGGGCATGTGTTTTCGCTGTATACGAGCATTGACGAGATCAGGGAACCATATGACCTGCTGGTCTACGCCGCGCCGGGCAAGTACTCCCTTTCGTTTGTGGAATCGGTGCCTTCCGGCAAGAGCGTCATCCTGATTTCCGGCATCCCCGCGGATATGGACTACCGGCAGTTTGCCGCCGAGCTGGCGCGCGTCCGCAAACCGGATGTGCGCGTGGTCGGCCCCAACTGCATGGGGGTGTTTTCAGCGCCGGGCGGCGCCAGGCAGGGCGTGAACACCCTGTTCATTGAGGAGGACCGCCTGTCCATTCCCCTGAACGGTCACGCCAATACCGCGCTGTTAACCCAGAGCGGCGCGATGAGCATTACCTTCATCGAACGCAACCAGCAAACGGGCATTTTCCGCAGCATCGTAAGCTTTGGCAACAAGGTGGATGTGAACATTCCGGATCTGATGGCCTACTGTGAAGCGGACCCGCTGACCGATGTGATTGCCATCTATGTCGAAGGCCTTGGCGCGGGCGAGGGCAGGCAATTTTACGAGCTTTTACGCAAATCGAGCAAGCCTGTGATCATCTACAAGTCCGGCCGCACCGAGGCGGGGGCGAAGGCTGCGGCGTCGCACACGGCGGCGATGAGCGGCAGCTACGAGGTATTCCGCGCGGCCTGCCTGCAGGGCGGCTGTATCCTCACCGAGGAGCTGGACGATTTCTACAACTATACAAAGACCTTTGCCGTGCTTTCCAGGAGACCCGCGCGCGGCTGCCGCGTGGCGGGTGTCGTCAACGCGGGGCTGGAAGCCACCATGGGCGCGGATATTTTAAACGAGCTGACGCCCGCGACGTTCTCGGCCGAAACTGTGGAGACGCTCAAGCGCCTCAATACGCACGGTCTGGTGAATGTGGAAAGCCCGTTCCTCGATCTGACCCCCATGACCGATGATCGGCTGTATGTCAAATTCATCGAAGCAGCGCTTGAGGACCCGAACGTCGATTGCCTGTTCGTGGGTATCGTGCCGCATGTGGAATCGCTGAAAACCGTCGAGGACAATTATCTGGATGCGGATGCGCTCGGCCCGCTGCTGGTTGACGCCTTCCGCAGAACAAAGAAGCCCGTGGTGGTCTCGGTCAACGCGGGCAGGCACTACCAGGCGCTCGTGCATTACCTGGAGGAGAACGGGCTGCCCGTGTTCAGCGATATCCGCTCGGCCATCCGCAGTCTGGACGCGTTCGCAGCCTACTGGAGCAGGAAATAAACAAATAATCATCGAACGCCCCGCATCAGCCGATGCGGGGCGTTGGCATTGCTTAAAAGATAGTTACTCCCAGCCCTGGCAGACGTCCACCCAGGCATGGCTGGCGGAGTAGGTTTCCAACTCCGGGATGCTCAGCTCAATGGCGCTGTTGGGGCTGCCGCAGGCCGGAAACACGGTGGCAAAGCGCTTGAGGGAAGCGTCCAGGTATACCGTTACGCCCTCGTTGACCGCAAAGGGGCACACGCCGCCTACAGCGTGGCCAATCAGGCGCTCCGCGTCTTCAAACGAGAGCATCTTTGCCTTCGCGCCAAAAGTCGCCTTGTACTTAGCATTGCTCACCTTGGCATCACCCGCTGTGACGATCAGGACGGGGGCGTCGTTTACCATAAACGAAAGCGTCTTGGCGATGCGCTGCGGTTCGCAGCCGACGGCGACCGCCGCAAGCTCCACGGTTGCGCTGGATACGTCAAACTCCAGAATTCTGTCTTCCATGTTCCACTGCTTGAAATAGGCCCGGACTGTATCGATTGCCATTGAGGTCCTCCCGTATTGTAGGTTTCGGCATTACATCGTGCCGCGGAATCCCTTGCCGATGATTTCGCCCGTGTTGGTGATCACAATGAAGCTCGCGGGGTCCGTTTCCTTGACAAAGCGGCGCAGCTTCACCGCCTGGGCGCGGTTGACCACGGTCATCAACACGGTCTTTTCCTGGTGCGAGAACGCGCCTTCGCCGTGCAGGGCGGTCGCACCCCGGTGGAGCTCCTCCACAATAAACTTCACAATAGCGTCGGGATTGGCGGTAATGATCTGGAAGCTTTTGTGCACTTTGATGTTTTCCAGCACCAGGTCGACCACCACGGCTTTGATCATCAGGCCCAGGATGCTGAACAGGCCGGTTTCCGGCCCGAAGGCGACCAGCGCCATCAGCGTGATCAGGAAATCGCCGATCAGAAGGCTGACGCCGATATTCAGCGAGGTGAACTTCCTCAGGATCATGGCGATGATATCGGTGCCGCCGCTGGACGATTCGATATTAAACAGGATCGCGCTGCCGATGGCCGGGAGCGTCACCGCGAAAATCAGCTCCAGCAGCGGCTGGTTCGTCAGCGGCGCGCTCAGGGGCACCAGCACTTCCAAAAGCCACGCCGCGCCGCTCATCACCAGGCTGCAATAGGCCGTGCGTATCCCAAACCCGCGCCCGATAATCAACAGGCCGACAACCAGCAGCAGCTGGTTGATGACAAACATATAGGCCGCCTGGCTGATGGCTGGCAGGTAGTGGTTGAGTATAATGGCTAGACCGCTGACGCCGCCCGTGGAAAAACGGTTGGGGAACTTGAAAAAATACACGCCCACGGCAATCAGCAGCGAGCCCAGGGTGAGCAGTGCATAGTCCTTGACCATGCTGGCGCGTCCGCCGGATGCGTCGGGCAAAGCCGCCTGACCGGCAGAGCTTTTTTTCTGCATATAAACGCTCCTCATACCTTTGATATAGCTCCCGATTATCATAGCAAAAACCCGGATAATGTCAATGCCGCACGTATGACTGCGCGTTGAAAATCAAGGGAAATCATGTTAGGATGAAAATACAAATGCTTCTTTGGCAATCCGGAACAGTTTACGGTGGGTGATCACTATGAAAAGCCTGAAAATCCTACTGCTCGCGCTCATCCTCAGCCTGCTTGCGCTGACTTCCGCAGCGGGGCTCACTGCGGGGTATGAGATCTTTACGGGCAGCTTTGCGGACGCAAACGGAGATGGTATCGGCGATCTGAACGGAATCCGCTCCAGGCTGGATTACATCAGCTCGCTGGGCGTGGACGGCATCTGGCTGACGCCTGTTTCGCCCTCGCCCTCGTATCATAAGTACGATGTGACGGATTACATGGATATCGACCCGGCGTTTGGCACCCTTGCCGACTACGATGCCCTGGCGGATGATTGTGAGGCGCGTGGGATCACGCTTCTCTTCGATCTGGTCGTCAACCACAGCTCTTCACAGCATCCGTGGTTCCTGTCCGCTGTGGAAAGCCTGCAAAACGGGGATTTGACGAACCCGTATATCGGGTATTACCAGTTTACGCAGGGAACCGGCGATTGCCTTGTGGAGGGAACGGACTGGTATTACGCGGCGGGGTTTGATCCCGGAATGCCGGAGCTGAACCTGGATAACCCGGCGGTGCGCGGCGAGATCAAAACTATCGTGGAATTCTGGCTTTCCCACGGCGTGGGCGGATTCCGTTTGGACGCGGTTACGCATTACTACTACGGTCAGCTTGCGAGCAACATCGCGTTTTTACAGTGGCTGTCTGAAACCGTGAAGGCCATTGACACGGACGCTTTCATCGTCGCCGAAGCATGGACGGACGAGGTCACGATTCTGGAGCTTTACCAAAGCGGCGTCGACGGGCTGTTCAACTTCCCGATGTCCTCCACCGGAACGCTCTCCAAGGCCATGCGCAGCGAGGCGGGACAGTCGTTTGCAAACCGTGTTGCGCAGTGGCAGCAGGATGTTGCGGCAGTCAATCCGCTGGCGGTCGCTGTGCCGTTTTTGGGCAATCACGATCAGGGGCGCATCGCGGGGGTGCTGGTGAACGATGTACAGCAGGAAAAGCAGGCGGCGGCGCTGTACCTGCTTTCGCCGGGCGTTCCGTTTCTCTATTACGGCGAGGAAATCGGCATGACGGGCTCCGGAGACGACCCGAACAAGCGCCTGCCGATGCTCTGGAGCGCAGCCAATTCAACCGGCATGTGCCTCCCGCCCGAGGGCGCTACCCAGCAGCAGCGGCTGAAAACCGGTGTGGACGGGCAGGAGGGCGACCCGAACTCGCTGCTTTCATTTTACCGGTCTGTGCTTGCGTTTCGGCTGCAATACCCCGTGTTTGTCCATGGAAGCGCGGAAACCGTGCAAACCTCCGATGCGCGCCTTGGCGCGTTCACGGTTACAGACGGCCAGACGACGCTTTGCATTGCACATAACTTCTCCAAAGATGAAACATTGTTCATGCCCTCAAACGGCACGCTGCTGCAGACCTTTGATACTGGCGATGTACAGAGCGTACAGGTAGACGGCGGGGTTTTGATCGCGCCGCGCTCGACCGCTGTGTGGGCGCTGCCGTAGCCAAGCAAGAACCTGTCTATAGCAAGAAGGATGACCTACGGTATGAAACTGGTTCTTATTCTGGGTAACGCGGCGGTCGGGAAAATGACGGTTGGGCAGGAGTTGATGAAAATCACCGAGCTGCGCCTGTTCCATAACCATATGACGATCGAACCTGTCATTGAGATCTTTGGCAAGTTTGAGCCAAAGACCATCACGCGGCTTCGGCAGGTGATCTTTGAGGAGTTTGCCGCGTCGGATAGCTACGGTATGATCTTCACCTATATGTGGGCGTTCGATATGCAATCCGACTGGGACGCCATAGAGCGCATCAAGGATATCTTCAGGCCCTATAGAACCGAGTTCTATTATGTCGAGCTGGTCGCTTCCAAGGATGTTCGCCTCATGCGCAACGTGTCGGAAAACAGGCTGAAACATAAGGCGTCGAAGCGGAACATTGAAGAATCCGGCCAAAGGCTGCTCCGTGACGATGCCAGTCACCGGCTGGAAAGCCTGGACGGGGAGATTCCCTTTGAGAATTATCTCAAGATTGATAACACCCATGTACCGCCGGATGAGGCCGCCAGACAGATTAAAGCGCGATTTGCTTTATAGCGCGGGTTTGTTATAATGCTGTCAGCAACCATAAGAGGAGTTGACGCAATGACCGAGCCCAAAGGCTATGCGCAGTTCAGCCACAGACAACGCGCCTGGCAGCTGCTGAAATTCACTTTGTTTTCCATCTCGGCCGGGCTGATCCAGATCGTAACCTTTACACTGCTCAACGAAATCATCAGGCTTCCGCAGGAGTGGATCAGCTATCTGATTGCGCTGGTATTAAGCGTGGTATGGAACTTTACCTTCAACCGCCGGTATACCTTTAAATCTGCGGCCAACATCCCCAAGGCCATGACGCTCGTGTTTCTGTATTATGCCGTGTTTACGCCGGTGAGCACCTGGTGGGTGGACGCGCTGACCGCCATCAACTGGAATGAGTACATCGTGGTCGGCGGGACGATGATCGTCAATTTCATGACGGAGTTCCTGTTCCAAAGCCTGGTGGTTTTCCGCAAGTCCATGAACACCAACAGCCTGGCCAAACGCGCGCAGGAAGACCCGGTTGTCGCGGCGGCTGAGGAATAATATGGCGTTTTGGGCTTTCGCTGCCATAGAAAAATGGCTTTGTTCGGCATTGCAATCCCAGCGTTCCCGGCGGCCGAAGGCCTTTTATACGCGCATCAGACAATACTTGCGCAGATGTGATATAATGATACGAGCGGGGTTCGAGAAATGCCGCTTGAAAGAGGTAGCGGTATGAAGATCCCCAAACTTAATATTGGCGGTTTGATTGCGGATATCCCGATCCTGCAGGGAGCGATGGGCGTTGGCGTATCGGGCTCCAGGCTGGCGGCCGCAGTTGCCAACGAGGGCGGCGTAGGCGTCATCGCGGGTGTGAACATCGGGTTCAACGAACCCGATTTTTTGCGTAACACCCTGGCGGCGAATATCCGCGCTTTGAAAAGCCAGATCAAAAACGCCAGGCAGCTTGCGCCAAAGGGCATCCTTGGCGTCAACCTGATGGTCGCCATGAATCACTACGGCGAAATGGTACGCGCCGCCGTGGAAGAGGGCATTGACCTGATCGTATCGGGCGCCGGGCTGCCGCTGAAGCTGCCCGAATTTGTCAAGGACATCCATACGCGGCTCGTGCCGATTGTATCCTCCGGCAAAGCGGCGCGGATCATTGCACAGTACTGGGAAAGCCACTATGGCAGAACGCCGGATATGGTGGTTGTCGAAGGCGCGGAGGCCGGAGGCCACCTCGGGTTTTCCCGTCAGGTGCTGGAGACGGAGAATAGACCGTCTGTGATGGATAGCGTCAAAGACGTTGTGGATACGTTGCATCAGTTTTCAGAAAAACTCCACAAAAAAATCCCGGTGATTGCCGCCGGGGGGATCTATACCGGCGCGGATATCGCCCGCTGCCTGCAAACCGGAGCCGACGGTGTGCAGATGGCGACCCGCTTTACGGCAACGGACGAATGCGACGCGGACATCCGCTACAAGCAGGCGTATTTGGCCGCGCAAAAAGAGGATATCGTCATCATTCAAAGCCCGGTCGGCATGCCCGGACGGGCGCTGAACAACAAGTTCATCCAAAAGCTTTCGGCGTGCGGCGTTGAGATCAAAGGCTGCTCCCAGTGCCTGGCGGGCTGCAACCCCAAAGTCGCGCCGTATTGTATCTCCGCCGCCCTGATCAACGCCGTGCAGGGCAACGTGGACGAGGGTCTGGTATTTGTCGGCAGCAACGTGTACCGTGTCGATCAGATTGTATCCGTCAAAAACCTGATCGGCGAGCTGCTGCGGGACATTGCCTCCGCACCCAACGCCTAACCAAAGGAAAAATCGGACGGTTTCAGCATGAAACCATATTGAAGGAGAAATTAAACCATTGTCATCGTTTGAATCACTGCAAATCATTCAGCCCATACTCAAGGCGCTGCAAAAACAGGAATACGAAATACCGACCCCCATTCAGGAGCAGGCCATCCCGCCGCTTCTGCAGCGTAAGGACTTGCTTGGATGCGCGCAGACCGGAACGGGCAAAACCGCCGCGTTTGCCATACCCATCCTCCAGCACCTCCACCAGGAAATGGACCGCTCCAAGCCCAAACGGATCCGTGCGCTGGTTTTGTCCCCGACCCGTGAGCTCGCCGCGCAGATCGGCGCAAGCTTTTCTACATACGGCGCATATCTGGGCATCCGCAATACCGTCATTTTCGGCGGCGTATCGCAAAAGCCCCAGGAAATGCGGCTGCGAAACGGCGTGGACATTCTGGTGGCAACCCCCGGCAGGCTGCTGGATCTGATGGGGCAGCGTCTGGTCAACCTCCAGCATGTCAGCTATTTCGTACTGGACGAAGCCGACCGCATGCTCGACATGGGCTTTCTGCACGACGTGGAAAAAATCATCGCGCAGCTTCCCACGCAGCGGCAGACCATGCTGTTTTCGGCCACCATGCCCCCTGGCATAGAAAAGCTCACCAAAACCATTCTCATCAATCCGGTCAAGGTCGCGGTAACGCCCGTATCCTCCACCGTGGACACCATTGACCAATCCGTGTATTTCGTCAATAAGCAGAACAAGGTTTCGCTGTTGATTGATCTGCTGAAAACCAAGGACGTAGCCTCGGCGCTGGTCTTTTCCCGCACAAAGCACGGCGCGGATAAAATAGCCAGACGGCTGAACGCAACCGGAATTGAGGCCGACGTCATCCATTCCAACAAAAGCCAGAACGCACGGCAGCTGGCGCTGTCGCGGTTTAAAAGCGGGCATACCAAGGCGCTGATCGCGACCGATATCGTTGCCCGCGGCATTGATATCGACGAGCTGTCCCACGTCATCAACTTTGACCTGCCCGAGGTGCCGGAGGCCTATGTGCACCGCATCGGGCGCACCGCGCGCGCGGGGCTGACCGGTACGGCCATCTCCTTTTGCGATGAAACGGAAAAGAAGCTGTTGTTTGGCATTGAAAAGCTGATCGGCAAGCAGGTCGCCGTCGTATCCAAGCACCCCTACCCGCTGGTTGTAAGCCATGAGCCGCAAACCCAGCCGCTGGCACGCCCGGTTGGCAGACCGACGCGCAACAGGCCGGATTTCCGCTACAGCCGCAGAAAATAAGGCGGCTCTATACGCTACAAAGGGAAAATGATCCGCGGCGGCGAAAGCTTGCTGCGGATATTCTTTGCGTAAAAATATAAACATCCTGAGTTGGGGGTACAAATCATGAAAAAGCGCTGGATATGGCTTCTTCTGCTGGTGCTCATCCTTGTGTTGTGCGTGTCTGCCGCCGCACAGGATCAGGCGGAATGGACTGTTCTGTGGTATTTGTGCGGAACCGATCTGGAGACCGAGGACGGCGCGGCGACCTATAACCTACAGGAGGCCATTGCCGGGATGGGCACGGAGGATGTCAACGTGATCGTCATCACCGGCGGCACGAAGGAATGGCAGAACAACATCGTGCCAAACGACGCAATCGGTTTGTTCCGCCTGAACGGGGATGGCCTGATCGAGATCGGCAGGCTTGAGGACAGAAACATGGCCGACGAAGACCTGCTCTCGTCGATGATTCAAGAAGTATTCGGCATGTACCCGGCTAAGCACACCATGCTGTTGCTGTGGGATCATGGCGGCGGCAGCGTGGGCGGCGTCGCCTTTGACGAGCGGACGGACGACTCCATTTCGCTCACAGAGCTGCAAACCGCGCTTTCACAGGGCGGACAGATATTCGATATCATCGGCTTTGACGCCTGCCTGATGGCGACGCTCGAATCGGCCAACGCGCTTGCGCCTTACGGAAGGTACATGGTCGCGTCGCAGGAGCTGGAGCCCGGCGGCGGCTGGAACTACCGGGAAATTATGAAGGCGTTTACCCAAAATCCGGCCATCGCTCCGGATGTGCTGGGCAAAAGCATCTGCGACAGCTACCTGCAGCACTGCATCGCCTGGGACGATAAGGAAATCGCCACGCTTTCGCTGGTGAACCTGGAAAAAATTCCGGCGCTCGTCGACGCGTTCGACGCCATGGCCTGGCAGCTGACCGCGGTGGTCGAAAACCCGGCGGCGATCCAAACCTACCGCCAGGAGGTCGGCAAGGCGCGCAGCTTCGGCGGGAACAACAAATCCGAAGGCTATACGCACATGGTGGATTTGGGCGAGCTGGTGCTCAACACCCAGGGCGTTTGGGATTCGGTCGGCCTCACGGTGCTCGACAGGCTGTTTGAAGCCGTGGAATATGCCATCGACGGCAGCACCCGCCAGAAGTCCAGCGGGCTATCGGTGTTCTATCCCTTCACCACAGACAGCGAGGTGCGCAACGCCTGCGCTGTGATTGCGGAAGTCCCGGTATCCAAGGCCTATATGCGCTTCGTCGGGGCGATGGTACCCGCCTGGAGCGTACCGGCTGACATGAACCAGACGCTGGGCGACCGTCCCGAGGACAGCTATACGGCACAGGAGACCACCGCGTCAGCTGCGGTTGACACGGCGGCGGAAACGACCGTTGCCCAGCTGAACCCCACGGAGTATCAGGTGTCGTTTTCCACCGAGATCGACGCTGACGGATACTACACCCTGTATGTGGATCAGGGGCTGGACATTGTGGAGGATGTGCAGTTTGCGCTGTATTTGATCGACAGCGAGGAGAACGTTGCGGTGTTCCTGGGCAGCGACAACGATATCGATGCCTATTGGGACGACGGTGTGTTCTACGACAACTTCCGCGGCGTATGGCTGACCATCAACGGGGAGTATTGCTCGCCCATCCTCATCGATTCGCAGGAGGACTATAACCTCTACACCATTCCCATCGAGCTCAACGGCCAGCGCACCAACCTGCGCGTGATGTATGTGATCGAGAGCGTGGATGAGGACGGCATTACCGGAAGCTATCAGGTGATCGGCGTCTGGGACGGCACCGACGAGCAAACCGGCATCACCGCGCGCGATATCCGCCCGCTCCAGGAGGGCGACATTATTTTGCCGCTGTTTGACGCGTATTCGCTCAGCGACACGGACAGCATGGCGGAGGAGTGGACAAGCTACGAGGTAACCGCCGGGGCAAACGGCGAGATTGTGCTGGACGAGCTGGATTTGTTTGACGGCGAGTACTACTACACCTTCCTGCTGACCGATATTTTTGGCCAAAGCTACGAATCCGACGGCGTTTTCCTGTATATCGACGGCGGGGAGTTCTACTTCGAGTAACAGTGTCTGTGCATTCCAAAGAGCAAAGGGCAGCCTCCGGGTTGGGGGCTGCTTTTCCTCAACTCCTAAACCGTAATAGGCTATGTGTACTAGGACTGTCATTTGACAATGATCAGCGAAAGGAATAAAATGATCGCAATCTTTGTAAACGGCCGCTGCATACCAAGCCCTGCAAATATTTTCCATGCCACAATAGAATCAAGGTGTTTGTCAGAAAACGATACGGATGTGTTTATACGTATACTTGTATTGGTGAACAATGGTTTCATCGCCTTGCATATCAGCCGCAAGATGAGATTGATTCAAAATCCTGTTTGACGGGCGGCGTGGGTTTGGGTCTGCATCAAACACATTGGAGACAAGAGGAGAACGCTGTGCATGTATTAAGCCAGAGATATCGCCGACAAGGAAATCCGGTCTTTGGGCGCGTATGTGAAAAAACGGGTAAAGGGGAACTGGTTTCAGTGGCACCGTTCAGTCGCTGTGCTGCTGTTTTTCTTCATTGCGGCATATGTGGTGACGGTGATTGTGCTCAATCCCTAGCGGTGGTTGGAACAAACCATAACTGGAAAGGGGTGTTCAATGGAGTTGCGCTGAGGCCCTTTGAAGTGATATATTGTTGCTGACTATATGAATGCAATATACGCCAGACCTTTATTGCTGGCGATACGCTGCAGTTTGCACTGACAAGAGAATAGTGTGGAGTTCAATCAGCTGGGTATGACATGCATCGGGACCCTGTCATTGCGATAGAAAAACAACCCTGCAGTTGTTCTGGTACATAGCCTGGACCTTTGCAAAGGCTTATGAGAGGTACGAGTATGACCGGTAAAATCCTCCTGATCACTGAGATGGAAAGTGACCTGAGCATCCTACAGAGCACATTCAGCGATACCGATGTGCTGTTGGAGAGCGATGGCTTAAGAGCGCTGAACCTGATCCGGGAACAGCCTGATATCGACCTGATCCTTATTGACTGGAACAGCCATTCGGCAAACCGTTTCGATCTCCTGGGGGAATTGAAAAAAATCCCCAGAAAACCGGGTATCCGTATCATTTTGCTGACCAGCGATGAAGAAACCCTGACCAATATCCCCAACCTTCAGGCGGGTGATGTGGATTTCATCCGCAGGCCGCTCAGCCCCCAAACGCTGCGGATGCGCATCGGGCTTCATCTTGAACTGATCCGCATTCAAAGGTTATACAATCAAATAGAGCTGGATCATACGCGGATGTTTGATACGCTGTTCAACCAAACGCCGATTGGCGTAGCGCTTTCGCACGAGGAGAATGCAAGCTCGAACTATGAAACGCAAGTCATGTTTAACGCCCAGTACCAGCGCATTACCGGCCGTACGCGCGAAGAACTGATAGAGCTCGGCTGGAGGCAGATTACGCACCCGGATGATCGGTGCAAGGAAGAGGCGCTTTACAATCGTTTCAGAGCCGGAGAGATTGATCGCTATACCATAGAAAAGCGCATCGTGCGGCCCGACGGCAGCATTGTGTGGACAGATGTCATTGTCGCGCGTTTCAGATTCTTTGAGAATATGACGATTGACAGTATCTGTCTTGTGCAGGATATCACCGACCGAAAGGACATGGAGGCCGCCTTGCTGGAAAGCGAGCGCAGTAAGGATGTGCTTCTGTCCAGCATTCCCGGTCTTGCCTACCGCTGCGATTATGACCGCTTTTGGACCATGCGCTTTATCTCCGAGGGCTGCTACGACCTGACGGGGTACAAACCCGAAAGCCTGCTCAATAACCGCGATCTCTCCTTCAACGATGTGATTGCCCCCAAATACCGTAAGATCATTTGGGCTGAGTGGGAGCGTGAGCTCAAAAGCCACACACCGTTCAAGCATGAGTATGAGATCATCACCGCCACAGGCCAGCGCAAGTGGGTACTGGAGATGGGGCAGGGCGTTTTCGACAGCGCCGGCAAGGTGCAGGCGCTGGAAGGCATCATTGTCGATATCAGCGACCGCAAAGAACAGGAAATGCAGCTAAAGCGCGTTGCCGATGTTGATCCGCTTACCAAACTGTATAACCGCCGCTATCTGGAAACCATTCTCAAAAGTGCCGCAAAGGCCAAAAACTACACAAAGCGTGCATTGGTGTTCGTCAGTCTGCGCAAGATCAACAACATCAGCCTGACCTACGGGTATGATTTCTGTGAGCAGATCATGCTGGAACTGGCAACGGGGCTTTCAGGGCTGACCAATGCCAGGACGCAGCTGTTCCAGATCTCGTTTGAACGTTTTGCCTTCTATATCAGAAAATATGAATCAGAAGATGAGCTGAAGGCCTTCAGCCAGAAGGTGCTGAATTTGATTGACTCCATTCAGATTCTGCGCACGGTTGGCTGCGGCATCGGAATTGAGCAGTTCCACAGTTATCACTGTGTGCCGGAGAATATTATTAAGAACGCATCCACCGCCGCGGAACGCAGTGATATGGATGAGAACTTTGCTTATCGTTTCTTCAACAGTGAGATGGAAGCTGCGATCAAGCGGGAGACCGATGTCAAAGAGGCGATGATCCGCTTGGTGGACGGGTCTCCCGATGAGCGTCTATACCTGCAATTTCAGCCGATACTGAACTTGAAAACCAATACGGTCACGGAGTTTGAGGCCCTGGCACGTTTTGAGAGCAAGTCCATCGGCTCAGTGTCGCCGCTGGAATTCATCTCCATCGCTGAGGAAACGCAGCTGATCGTGCCGCTCGGCAGGCGGATTATGGACCAGGCCTGCGCGTTCCAAAGACGCTTGCAGGATGCAGGACACCAAAACATCCGCACCTTTGTCAACATCTCGGCCATTCAGCTTTTGCGCAGCGATTTTATTGCCGACAGCATGATGTTTGCCAACAAGCACGGCGTAAGCCCCGAATCCCTTGGCCTTGAAGTGACAGAATCAGCCTTTGCAGACAACTTCACCGCCATTAACGATATACTGGATAAGCTGATGAAGCTCGGCGTGAGAACAGCCATCGACGATTTTGGTACCGGCTACTCCTCATTGGCGCGTGAACGCGATATGAAGATCAGCATTCTGAAGATTGACAAATATTTCATTAACGGGCTTTTAAACCAGGAACGCGAGAAAACGGTGACGCAGGATATCATCGCCATGGCGCACAGGATGGGCCATGCCGTGGTTGCCGAAGGCGTGGAGTATGAGGAGCAACTGCAGTACCTGAGGGATTACGGCTGCGATATGATTCAGGGATACCTCTTTTCCAAGCCCTTGAATGAAGACGAGGCGATTCGCTTCGCAGCGAAGTTTGGCTGACATAGACACATGGTGTCAATCCCGAAATATATACAAAATGCCCGGAGTATGCGCTCCGGGCATTTTCACTGACACTGTTTAGGCCGTGAGCTTTGCAATCAGGGCTTGCTTCGCCTGCCTGCCCTGCGCATCGCGCTTGAACACGCCGCAGTTTTCCAGTACGCCGCGGAACACCTGCCCGACTTCCGCACGGAGGACTGTATCGAGCTCCGCCTCGCTCATCCTGTGCAGCGGCCGGTTCTTGGCGGCATAGGCGGCTGTCAGGGCATTGGCCCAGTCTGTATGCTGCGGGTCGGGGCAGGACATCTGGCTGCGGATGGATTTGCTGATTTCAGCAAGCTCCTGGCGCAGCCTTGCGGGCAGAATCGCCATGCCCATCACCTCGATCAGGCCGATGTTCTCCTTCTTGATGTGGTGGTACTCCGCGTGCGGATGGAATATCCCCAGCGGATGCTCCGCCGACGCGCGGTTGTTGCGCAGAACGATATCCAGCTCGTACTGCCCGTCGCGGAACCGGGCGATGGGGGTTACGGTATTGTGCGGCTCGCCGCTGCTGTGGGCGAGGATGCCAACGGATGCGTCGCTGTACTCCCGCCAAACGGCGAGGATATGGGAAGCCGCCCTGGATAAGGCGGCGGGATCCTGCCCGCGCAGCCGCAGCACCGATAGCGGCCAGCGCACGATACCGGCGGACACGCTTGGGAAGCCCTTCAAGGTGAAGGGGTGTTCCACGGGCGCTTTGGCCATCGGGAAATCGTAATTGCCGCCTTGGAAATGCTCGTGCGACAGGATGCTTCCGCCGACAATCGGCAGGTCGGCATTGGAGCCGATCATGAAATGCGGGAATTGCTTGAGAAAATCAAGCAGCAGGTCAAACGTGCGGAGCTCAATGGTCATGGGAACATGCCGTTGGTTGAGCACAATGCAGTGCTGGTTGTAGTACACATACGGGGAATACTGAAAGCCCCAGGCCTCATCACAGAGGGTCAGCGGGAGGATGCGGTGGTTCTGCCGCGCCGGAAAATCCACGCGCCCGGCATAGCCCTCGGTTTCCGCGCACAAAAGGCAGCGCGGATAGCCGCTTTGTGGCAGGGATTTGGCGGCGGCGATATCGCGCGGGTCTTTTTCAGGCTTGCTCATGTTGATGGTGATGTCAAGCATCCCGTATTCGGTTTCCGTTTGCCAGCGAATATCCTTGGCAATGCGGTCGGAACGAATATAGTTCACATCGCGGCTGAAGGCATAAAACCAGTCCGCCGCCGCTTGGGGCGAGGCTTGATATTCGGTTTGGAAGCGTGCCGTAACGGCGGATGACAGCGGCGTGAGCGCGCCCATCAGCCGGGTATCGAACAGGTCGCGGCTGGCTATAGTATCCGCAATCAGTCCGCGTTGTACGGCGTCGTCTGTCAGCGTGAGCAAAAGCTCCGCAAGCGTCTGCGCCTTAGCAGCGGCCACAGCTGTGGTTTCGCCGGGCAGCGACAGAATGTCCAGCAGGCGGTTGCGCGTCAATATCACGTCCTGCGCGTCGACCAATCCCTTTTCAATGCCATACCGCACCAATTGCTCAATAGCCGCGTACACCATAAGCGTATCCTCCGTTTGGTCTTTGTGATCGGTTTCCACTGGTCAATGCGCCCCGTTATTGCTGCAGGAAATACAGCTTTGCACCGTGCGGGGGCAGAGACGCGGAAATGGCTGCCGCAGCGGCTATTTGCTCGCCTGACCACAGCTCCGTTACGGCGCGTACTGGCCCGCATTCCAGCGCGGCCATGCCTTGGGTCATGCCTTTCGTTTCATCGGAAAGGTTGAACAGCGCCAGGTACAGCCCCGTGCCGTCCTTGCGAAGGGCAACCCACGCGGCCTGATCCTCCATGGTATACAGGGGGCGTGCGAAGTGCGAGGCCGATAGGATATCCAGCACGTCGCGTTTGGTTAAAAGGCTCATCGTGAACTCATCGCACAGGGTCAGCTCACCGCCCATCATCAGCGGAGAGCGCATCATGCACCATAGGGTCATCATGGTGATCTGCTCATCCCGTGTAAAGCGCGTGCGGTTTGCTCTGGAATCGCATTGCCGTATCGCGCCCAGAGGCAGCATATCGGCGTCGGGCCAGTGCCCCGGCCCGGCGTGATTACACCACGTAGCGGCCCGCGGGAACATCGCCTTAAGCAATGCCCAATCGTCCCAGAAGTCGTCGGTGATGCGCCACATATTGCTGTACTGCTTGAGGGATTCCGCATACTCCGGCTGCGCCGGGCCGGGGGAGAGACCCAAAATCATCTCCCGGCCGCAGGCGCGGCAGGCCTCGGAAATCAGCGCAAGCTCTTGCAGGCAGCGGGGGAGTTCGCGGGCAATATCATCCACCTTGACAAAATCCACACCCCAGGACGCATAGAGCGCAAAGATGCTTTCGTAGTACGCCCTGCCCTGCGGCGTATCGGCCCGTACGCCGTACATATCGGGGTTCCACGCACAGATCGAATGGGGATCGGCGGCGTCTGCGCAGCTTGCCTGGATGCCCATCACCGACAGGTGCTTGTGTGCGGCCGCGCGGGGCAGCCCGCGCATGATATGGATGCCAAACCTGAGGCCCAGACTGTGCACATAGTCGGCCAGAGGTTTGAAGCCCTTTCCTCCCGCGGCGCTTGGGAAGCGGTTCTCTGCCGGAAGCAGCCTGCCGTATCCATCCATAGCCAGATCGGCAAAGGGCTTGTACTGGTGGTTAACAGCGGTCGGCTGATACCATTGGATATCGACGACAATATGGTCCCAGCCATAGGGCTTCAGGTGCGTTGCCATATAATCGGCGTTCTGCCGCACCGTTTTTTCGTCTACGGCGGCGCCGTAGCAATCCCAGCTGTTCCAGCCCATCGGAGGCGTGGCCGCGATCATCGCGCTCATCCTTCCTGTTAGAAAATTCCGGTTGCTTGCACCAGTATAGCATCGCCATATGCCAAGCCGCAAGGCTTGGGGACGCGATGGACTGCATCAAAATTCGAGGTTGACAGCATTTCCGGTTTGCGGTAAAATAATAAAGAAATGTGAATTAATTTAGATATATCCAAACATAACAGGGCATATCGTAGCCATATAAGCCGCCGATTTCTTCGGCGCTGCGGGAGGAAAACCATGCTGCATCTTCGGTCGCTCAGGGAAGGTCTTCCGCTGTTTCGCACGCTGGGATCGGAGGTTCGCATCCGCATTCTGGAGGTCATCGCCAAAAACGGTCCCATCCATATGGCCGCTATTTCCTCTGCCGTGGGCATTACCGACGGCGCGCTTACGCCGCATATCAAAGCGCTCAGGCAATGCGGGCTGATCTCCATCGAGGTCGCCTCCGGCGCGCACGGGGTGCAGAAGGTTTGCCGCATCAAGGAAGACCGCATTCTGGTGGAAACGCAGCCCGAGGGCGGCGAGCACAGCGTGTTTGAAAGCGAGATCGGCGTAGGCCAGTACACGGCATACGAGGTGTATCCCACCTGCGGGCTTGCCACGAGCAAGCACCTGATTGGCGCAGTGGATGATCCCCGTCACTTTGCCTCGCCGGAGCGCACACAGGCCGGTATTCTATGGTTTGGGAGCGGGTATGTGGAGTATATGCTGTCCAACTTTCTGGCGGCGTCGCAGGAGCTTGAGGAGATCCAGATTTCAATGGAGCTGGGCTCGGAAGCGCCCGGCAGCGCCGAGGACTGGCCCAGCGATATTCACTTTCACATTAACGGGCATGCCCTGGGCTACTGGACGAGCCCTGCGGATTTCGGCGCGGCCCAGGGGGTCTACAATCCAAGCTGGTGGTTTCGCCACTGGAACCAGTATGGCTTGTACAAGCTGCTCAGTGTGAACCGCTCAGGTACGTTCATCGACGGCATCAAAATTTCGGACGTGCGCATCGGCGAGCTGGGAATCGCTCCCGGCGCAAGCGTTACCTTCCGGCTGTCCGTACCCGAGACCGCCAAAAACGTCGGCGGGCTTACGATTTTCGGGCGCTCGTTCGGGAATTACCATCAGGATATCAAAATCCGTATGCTGTACCAAAACAGAACAAATGCGAGGAGATAGGCAATGGATGCGCTGACACGTTTTTGCATGGGACAGGGCTTTTGCAAACGGCTGGAAACCCTGGCCATCGAAGAAACCATACCCTACCTGGAGCGCGCGCTGTACGACGAGGTGGAGGGCGCGGAGCCAAGCCACGCCATTGAAAACTTCCGTCTGGCTGGGGAGATGAACGAAACCGGAATATGCAGCGGCACGTTTTACGGGATGGTGTTTCAGGACAGCGACGTCGCCAAATGGCTGGAGGCGGCGGCCTATTCGCTGTTTCAAAAGCCGGACGAGAGGCTGCTGGCTCGCGTGCGCGAGGTAATCGCGCTGATCGGGCGGGCACAGCAAAAGGACGGCTACCTCAATACCTATTTCACCGTGAAGGAACCAAACGGGCGATTCAGCAATCTGCGCGAAGCGCACGAGCTGTACTGCGCCGGACACATGATCGAAGCGGCGGTCGCCCTGTGGGAATGCATAGGGGAAGGCGAGCTATTGTCCATCATGCGCCGTATGGCCGATTTGATGATCCTTCATTTTCAAGGCGAGAACCGCGACGCCTTTCCCGGCCACCCCGAGGTGGAGCTTGCGCTGTTCTGCCTGTACCGGGCTACGGGAGAGAGAAAATACCTCGACCTTGCCCTGCAGTTTGTCAACGCCCGCGGTGCGAGCGATTTTTATCAGAAGGAGCTCGACAAGCACGCTGTTAAAATCTGGAGCGATGCGGTGGGCGATTTGTTGTACTCGCAGGCGCATCTTCCGGTGCGTGAGCAGACCGACGCCGTGGGGCACGCCGTGCGCGCGGTATACCTCTATTCCGCCATGGCGGATCTGGCCGGGGAAACCGGGGACGATGAGCTGCTCAACGCCTGCAAAGCCCTTTGGGAGAGCATCACCCAGCGCAGGATGTACATCACCGGAGGCATCGGCTCTTCGGCCAAGAACGAGGCATTCACCGTAGATTACGATCTGCCCAACGATACCGCCTATGCCGAGACCTGCGCATCCATCGGGCTGATCTTCTTCGCCCGCAGGATGCTGGAGCTGGAGGCCGACGGCACCTACGCCGATGAAATGGAGCGCGCGCTGTATAACGGCGTTGTGGCGGGCGTACAGCTGGACGGCAAGGCGTTTTTCTACGTCAACCCGCTGGAGGCCATCCCAGGCATTGCCGGGAAGACCGTCAACCACAGCCACGTCCGCATCGAGCGCGCCAAATGGTTCGCCTGCGCCTGCTGCCCGCCCAACGCGGCCAGGCTGTTTACCTCACTGGGGCGTTACGCCTGGGGCATCGTAGACAACACCCTTTATTCGCACCTGTACATCGCGGGCAGGCTGGATGTATCTAAGTCACACGGCGCGATCATCGAGCTGCAAACGGATTACCCGGTGAGCGGTACGCTGCGCTATCAAATCCTCAAGGCGGAGGCAGGCCGCTCGGTGCGCCTGGCGATCCGGATACCGGCCTGGAGCCAGCACAACAGGCTGCTGATCAACAGCGAACCGGCATACTATGTGCTCAAGGACGGGTACGCGTACCTCGACTCTCTGCGCAGCGGCGATGTCGTGACAGTCGAGGTTGATATGCGGCCGCGATTTGTGTACCCATCCGCCCGGATTGCTGCGGACTCGGGCATGGTTGCGGTCATGCGCGGACCGCTGGTGTACTGCGCCGAAGGTGTGGATAACGGAGGCGACGTGCTGGGCTTATCCGTGCGCGCAAACGCGGCGCTGCAAGTTCTCGCCCGGGAGACAATCGGCGGCGTTCCCA
>DAIOVG010000011.1:0-30335 GCA_036759125.1 Candidatus Limiplasma sp. | reverse complement strand
CCAGTTTGAACGCTGGCTGGCGGAGGGCAAGCACCTCATCTTCCGCTTTGTGCTGGATGTACCGGGCGACAGCGCCCACCGCGACATCCCCGGCTGGCTCTACCAGGCCACCGGGCAGGACGGCACGCAGTATTCCGTACCCTACGGACGCGGCTACAGCCCCAACTATACCAATCCCGTGCTGATTGAGGCGCACGCCAGGGCCATTGCGGCGCTGGGCGCGCGTTATGGAAACGATCCTTTTTTTGCCTATGTGGAGCTGGGATCGCTGGGGCACTGGGGCGAGTGGCACGTACACCAAAAGCTCGGCCAGATGCCAAACGCCGACGTGCGCAGCCGCTACGTGCTGCCCTATATTGACGCGTTTCCCCATGCGTTTATCATGATGCGCAGGCCGTTTGCCATCGCCGCGGACCTGGGCCTTGGCCTGTTCAACGATACGGCGGGCGATCCGGACTCCACGGAAACGTGGCTTGACTGGATTCAAAACGGCGGCGATTACGAGTCCCCCGACGGGAAAAATGCTCTCGTGCCCATGCCGGACGCCTGGAAAAGCGCGCCCGTCGGCGGGGAGCTTTCCACCTTCATTGCGCACGAGGCGCTGCTGCGCGACAGCTTTCAGCAAACCGTATCGCTGTTCACACAGTCCCACACCAGCTGGATCGGGCCGGGCAGCTTTTCCGATATCCAGCTGGGCGGCAAGGATCAGGCGGCGCTGGATGCCCTAAGCCGCATGATCGGCTACCGCCTGCGCGTGTCACAGTGCGAGCTGACGGTCACCGCGACAGGTGAAACACAGGTCACCCTTTCTTTTGTCAACGACGGCATCGCGCCGTTTTATTTTGACTGGCAGCCCGCCCTTTCCCTGCTGGATGCGGACGGCAACGAAACCCTGTGCCCCCTCGCGCTCGATTTGCGGGACGTTCTCCCGGGTACTACCGTGCCCGTAACCGTTGCCCTGCGGCCGAAAACCGGCTCCTATACCCTGCGCGCGGGCATACTCAACCCCGTCACCGGCCAGCCCGGCGTTGCCCTGGCCATGCGAGCGGAGCAGGACGGACTGTGGTACGAGCTAATGAAAATGAAGACCCCATGAATGAAAAAAATACACCGAGATTCCAATCTTGTCAGAACATCGGTGTTTATTTGTGTTCATCAATAAACTTTTTGATCCCTTTATACCAAATGAATTCCCCAATCCGACGGAAATCCCAGACGAGAAACATCTAGGACACTTGAATATTTCGATATAAGGTTCTTAAGTTTTTGTGTCCAATTTGCTGACCCGCAACTATATTCGGTTAGATATTTTAACGCAAGAAGTGTGCCATAAATTGTTTCTGGTTTGGTCGTTGCCTTATCATCTACCGATAAAATCGTTGGTCTTGCTCCTGTTTTCCTATTGAATAACCTGGATTGGTGCGCGCACATATTCCTAATAATGACAGCTGCTTGTAGCCAACTCTCCACCCAGCTAATTGTACTTCTTTGGTAACAATCATGCGTTATTTTTCTTTTTATCGGAACATCGAGTGATTTAAAAAGTTTCGATAATACTCCAAATGATGCAATCCCCATCACAGCCCATATTGGAACTTGGCAATCGTAATGATCTTTAAAATGTTGTACAAATATTTCCTTAGATCTATAAATGTCTCCACTTAGTTTCCCAAGATTGCTTAGAAACAAATCTGAAGACGAGAAGTGTTTGCTATCAAGATACGCCATAGCATCTTGTCCATTTGAAGCAAAGCAAATCTCATTAGCAAGATATGCTCGAAGTGAAATTTCAATGCTTGATGTCACATCAAGAACCAATGCACTCAACTCTTTATCAAAATCATGCAGTGCAACTATATCCTCAAAAGTAATGCCATGATCAAATTGTTTCGTTTGTCTATTATAACAATGAATATAGTAACCTCTTAAACGATAAAAACTTATATGTTTAAGCGTTTCGTAAGCTTTTGTTGTATTCGCAACTGTTAATCCCTTTGACGTCATATGCAGCAGTTGATCTGGAATACTCAATCCGGCTTTTGGAAATGAAATAGACATGGATTTATTCACCTTCAGTCGATATAGAAAGCCCGCCTGGTTTGCGCATTGCGTTTACACACAAGAGGCGTGGCGGGGTCTGTTAATTATTATATACCACAATATTGTATATTTGTCAACTTTCAATACAATTTTGCACATGAGAAATGATGTCATTTCATCATTCATTTTCAAACAATTTTTTGTGCTTAAATAGTAATTAGAAAGCATCAAAAACAACCATGATTTATTGACCAAAAATCGATATGGCTTTAACCAGCTATTCCTTGGTTTTTATCGCTATTTGTATCCTCTTGGATTTTTGCTCTGCCATGTCCAGGAATCCCGGCACATGTCTTCCAGCGATTTTTCGGCGACCCAGCCCAGCAGCCGTTTGGCTTTGGATGCGTCGGCAAAGCTCACAGGCAGGTCGCCGGGGCGGCGGTCGGTGGTCACATAGGGAATGGGGATGCCGGTCGCGGTTTCAAAGGTGCGGATCACATCCAGCACGCTGTAGCCGATGCCGGTGCCCAGGTTGATCGCCTCCGTGCCAGTATGCTCCATCAGGTAATCGCAGGCGGCCACATGGCCCTTGGCGAGGTCGACCACATGGATATAATCGCGGATGCAGGTGCCGTCCGGGGTGGGATAATCGGTGCCGAACACGCGCAGCTGCTCGCGCACGCCGGAGGCCACCTGGGTGATAAAGGGCATCAGGTTGTTGGGGATGCCCACGGGGTCCTCCCCAATGGTGCCCGACGCGTGCGCGCCGATGGGGTTGAAATACCGCAGCAGCGCCACCGACCAATCGGGGTTGGCAATCGCGGCATCGGTCAAAATCCGCTCGCTCATAAACTTCGTCCACGCATAGGGATTTACGCAGCCAAGGGGCATATCCTCCGCAAAGGGGGGCTCGTCCCCGGGCGCGTACACGGTAGCGGAGGACGAAAACACAATGCGCTTCACGCCGTGCTTTTTCATCTGCTCGCACAGCGTCAGGGCGCTGTCCAGGTTGTTGCGATAATAGGCGAGCGGTTTTGCAACGCTCTCGCCTACGGCCTTGTAGCCCGCGAAATGCACCACCGCGTCAAAGGCATACGCGGCGAATATTTTGTCCATCGCCTGCGGGTCGCAGACGTCCGCTTCAAAAAAAGGCACAGGGCTGCCGGTGATGCTTTCGAGCCGCTTGAGCACCGCCGCAGAGCTGTTGTAGAAGTTATCCACGATCACCGCATGGTGCCCGGCCGCGCACAGCTCCACATAGGTGTGCGACCCGATATATCCGGCTCCGCCCGTCAACAGTATGTTCATATCTGCCTCCGCGTTTACACTGGAAATGCCCGGTACAGGGCAATCCCGCGTTGAATATTTTTATAGTAAGCTGTACGTCCCTGCCTGTCAAGCATCGGGTTTTGTGCCGTTTTGAAAGCCGCAAGACAGGAAGCGAGTTCCGCGTTATAATGAAGCCATGCAAAACAGCTTGAACAGGAGTTGAACACCATGAACGTACTGATTATCGGCGGCACCGGGCTTTTGGGCAGCCAGGCGGCCAGAGAGCTGATTTCGCGCGGGCATACCGTCGCCGGGCTGGCGCTGCCGCCTGTGATGGGCGATACGCCGCCGGAAATGCAGCTTTCGTTCGGCAGCTATCTGGAAATGACGGACGACGAGCTTATAAAACTACTGGACGACTGCGAGGGGCTAGTGTTTGCCGCAGGCGTGGACGAGCGGGTGGAAGGCCCGCCGCCGATCTACGACTTTTTCAAAAAATTCAATATCACGCCGCTGGAGCGCATCCTGCGGCTGGCAAAGCAGGCCGGGATCAGGCGCGCCGTGATCTGCGGCTCGTACTTCTCGTACTTCGACAGGCTCTGGCCGGAGCTGGAGCTTGCCAGATGGCATCCGTACATCAAAAGCCGCCGCGACCAGGAGGCGGTAGCGCTTTCGTTTGCGGACGACCATTTTGCCGTGTCGATTTTGGAGCTTCCTTACATTTTCGGCGCGCAGCCGGGCCGCAAGCCCGTGTGGGTGTTCCTGGTGGAGTACCTGCGCAAAATGAAGCCGGTCGCGGTCTACCCCGGCGGCGGCACCGCAATGGTCACCGTGCGGCAGGTGGGGCAGGCCATCGCCGGCGCGCTGGAGCGGGGAACCGGCGGCACCCGCTACCCCATCGGGTACGATAACCTGACGTGGAAGGAGATGCTCAAGATCTTCTACAAGTATATGGGCCAGCCCAACAAAAAGATCATCACCATCCCGACCTTCCTGTTCGCCCTGTTCAGCCGCAGGCTCTTAAAGCAGCGCCAGCAACAGGGCATTGAGGGCGGGCTGAACCTTGCCAAATTCCCCGCGCTGCAAACCCGCAACCAGTTTATCGACAAATCCCTGGGCTGCGAGCCGCTGGGCGTAACGCCCGACGATATCGACCAGGCCATCGGCCAATCGGTCAGGCTGTCGCTGGATGTGCTGGATGGCAAAACCGAAGCCGTGGGCATGAAGGCGGAATGATCAGGGGCTGTCGTCCCCGTATAACAGGGTAAAGCTTTCGTAGTGGTCGGCGGTGTAATAGATCAGGCCGTCGCTGGAATATACGATGCGCTCCGGGCCGCGGCTGTCCGCGCCCAGCGTATTGATGTCGCACTCGAAATAGCTCCTGCCCGGCACTTCCGGGAGCAGGCCTTCAAAATTGCCAAAACGGTCGCCGCCGATGCACTTGCCGGGGGCGATGTTTTCAAGCCCTCCGCCATCCCAGCCCAGCGCCCGCGCCTGCGCCTTGGTGATGAAGTTGCGGGGCAGCTCGCCGTACAAATGCAGGTACAGGGCAACGTCGTCCTTCGTCGTATAGCTGCCATCCATTGCAAGCGTTTGGGTTTGGGCAGCATCCGCTGCGTCCGGCGCATTCGCCGCCTGCGGGGCGCAGCCAGAAAGCACAGCCATGATCAGCAATGCAGCCAGTAGCAGCCCGATCATCCGTTTCATTCGTTATCCCTCCCTGTTCCTGAATACTATACCAGAAATTGCCCGTGGCTGGATCAAGCCGGATGATTTTTCTGCCAAACCGCGCATGGGCGCGAATATCGGTAGATTCATGGTAAAATACGAAAAGCGAATCCAATCTCCATCGATCGATGGGTCAAGAAAAGGAGCGATCACATGCACATTCAGCCCTATTCCATTGCGGACGAACCCGCGCTGTTTTTGATGCTCAGGGAGGAAGGCGACAGCTGGAGCGATTACCACGGCCCGCAGGGGTACAAGCGCTATCAGGACGCGCTTCGCGGGAGCCTCACCTATCTGCTGTATGACGGTGAGGCATTATGCGGCTATGCGCGAGGGCATGAGGACCACGGATTCGGCGTTTACATCCACGATTTGCTGGTTCGCAAAGAGCACCGGGGCAGGCAGTATGGCAGGCTTTTGATGGAGCAATTCGTGAAGGACTACCCCGGCCAAGCCGTGTATGTGCTCAGCGACGTTGACCCGTATTATGAAAAACTCGGCTATCCATCCGTCGGCACCGTGTTTGCGGTCGGCGGGATTACGCCTTGACAGCGCATTTTACAAATGTTAAACTCTCATACAGGAAACCTCAAGATATGGATGATTCCAATGCTGGTATAGCACATGTTGTACGGGTAGGCCCCTTCCCCCTGGTACAAACGCGCTGTACAATTCCGGCGCGCTTTGATACAAGCCATTCATTCTAATTCATGAACGGGAGGAGTATCTTCATGCAGAAAAACACCGCCACCCACGCGTATCTGCCGGATGAGCGGCCGCCGCTTGGCAAACTGCTGCTGTACGCTTTGCAGCAGGTGATCGTCATGTTCCCGGCGACCATCGCCGTGGCGCTGATCACAGGGTTCCAGGTATCGACCACGATCTTTGCCAGCGGTCTGGCCACGCTGTGCTTTGTGCTGATCACAAAGGGCAAAATCCCCATGTACTACGGCTCCAGCTTCTCGTACCTCACGGCCGTCATCAGCCTGATGACCAGCCAGCAGATCACCGACAAGCTCAGCCCCGAAGCGCTCACGCAGCTGACCGCGTGGCTTGACAAAACCACCTCCGTGATGCCCGCCGAAGCCATTGCGTTTGCGCAGTTCGGCATCATCATGTCCGGTTTGGTGAGCATTGTCGCCGGTATTCTGGTGCGCGTCTCCGGTAAAAACGTGGTGGAGAAAATTCTGCCGCCGACGATTACCGGCTCCATCGCACTGGTGATCGGCTTAACGCTGGCAGGCGTAGCGCTGGGAGATGCAGCACCAAAAGCCCTTCCCGTCAACGCTATTGCAGAGTCTGGAAAATCTTTCATCAATTCATTAAGTGGCTTTGGCGATTTGAACATCATCTCGCAAACCATAAAAGATGCGCTGGCAACCATCGGAGTTGGCGCAGTCGCTGCATATGAAGCCACAGCACCCGCGCCTACGATTATGAGTTCAAGCTGGGTATGGGTGGTATCTATATCAACACTTCTTTCAACCATCCTCTTCTCTCGTTATTTAAAAGGTTTTCTGTCCCAACTTCCCCTGTTGTTAGGTGCAGCGGTAGGCTGCGCCGTAGCGGGACTATTGTATCTCTTTGGCGGAGCGGACATGAACATGTTCCGCGCCATCCCCAAGGAAGCGCTGGACGGCTCCCTGTGGCAGGCGGGCGGCATCCTGGCGGTGCCCGCGTTTACCCTTCCCAAAGCCAGCTGGGCGGCGATTTTCGCCATCATGCCCATCGCCATCGCAACCATCCCCGAATCCACCGCGCATATCTACCAGCTGGACATCTATGTCAACAACGTTGCCAAGCAAAAGGGCAAGGCACGGTATAAGATTGACGAGCTCCTGCACCTCAACCTCATCGGCGACGGTATCTGCGATATGGTCTCCGGCGTGGTCGGCGGCCCGGCAGGCACCAACTACGGCGAGAACATCTCCACCATGGCCATCACCAAGGTGTTCTCCTCGGCGGTTATGGTCGCCGCGGCGGTCATCGCAATGGTCGTCTCGTTCTTCACGCCGCTGGTGCAGGCGATTTACGCCATCCCAACAGCGGTTATCGGCGGTCTGGAAATTTACCTGTTCGGCGCCATCGCCGCCCAGGGTATCGCCATCATGATCGACAAGAAGGCTGACATGTTCTCCTCCAAGAACCTCGCTGTGATCGCGTGCATCATGATCATCGCGCTGGGCGGCCAGTACGCCTTTGGCGGCAACATCAACTTCTTCGGCCTGCAGGTTCCCTGCATCGCCGGCGCCGCCATCACGGGCATCCTTTTGAACCTGATTCTCTCCATCGGCGAAAAGAAAGAAAAAGCCCAGGAAGAAGTCAAGGAAATGATGCCGTAATTATAGGCAATCGATGAACAAATCCCCCGCACACTGACGGCTGTATTTCCACAGCCTTGGGCCTGTGAAAGCTTCGATGTAGCGCTGCTACGGCTTCAGCTTTCGCAGGCCCAATTCATTGAAAATCCAACTCGTCATTGCACAGGTTCTTTATTCATCGTTTCCCTTGGGGGTTTTTTCTTATCCCCTGCACCAACAATACTTTGCCTGACAATGCCAATAAAAATGCCGCGCATTATGCGCGGCATTTTCCGCCGACAAACCCTGTCCAAGGGCAAATGCTGATATATACTATCCGTTTACCGCACAATGCCTTTCATGGCGTTGCCGCGCTCGCGCCGGGCGATGCCGGAAAAAATGCGGTTAACCACGTAGTAAATCATGGCGACCAGCAGGTAGAGCACCAGAATGTCCTCCGCAGTGACGATGGTGCGGTGCGCGGCGACGATTTTGGAGGTAAAGGAAAGCTCGTACGTACCCACCACCGCGCAAAAGGACGTATCCTTAATCGTGGTCACAAACTGGGACACCAGCGGCGAGCGGATGCGCCGGATTGCCTGGGGGATGATGACGTACCAAAGCGTTTGGGTGCGGCTGAAGCCCTGCGAGGTCGCCGCCTCCCACTGCCCCTTGCCCACGGAGTTGAGGCCCCCGCGCACAACCTCGGCGATGATCGCGGAGGTGAATACGGTCATGGCGGCAATACCACTTTCCAGCGGGGGAAGCTTGGTTAAAAAACGCATGGCGATAATGAACAGCGCCAGGGGAATGTTGCGAACGATTTCGATATACAGTGTGGCCAATGCGCTTATGAGCTTGCCCCTGGAATTGCGCATCAGGCCCAGAATGGTTCCCAGAATCAGGCTGAGCACGATCGACACCGCGGCGATGTACAGGGTGTTGAGCAGGCCCCTGCCCAGGAACAGGAGGATGTTCTTGGAGAACACCACGGAGAAGGCGTGAATCCAGCGATCAAACATGGCGCACACTCCTCTTCTCCATCCACCGTGCCAGCAGCGAGATCGGCAGGCAGATGCTCAGATAGAGAATACCCGTCATCACAAAGGTGGGGCCGTAGATGAGGTTGGAGCCCGACCAGCTGTCGGCGCGGTACATCAGCTCCCCGCCCGCGATCACCGCGAGCACGGAGGAGTTTTTAATCAGGTTCACGGCCTGGTTGGTCATGGGCGGAAGGCCGATTTTCACCGCCTGGGGCAAAATGATATAGCGCATCGTTTGCAGGTAGGAAAAGCCCTGGCTGTAGGCGGCTTCCATCTGCCCGGTGGGCACGGCCTTGATGGCGCTGCGGACAATATCGGCCGCGTACGCCCCGGTATAGAGGGCAAGCCCCAGCACGCCGATGGCAACCACGCCGAGCCGGATGCCGAGCTTGGGCAATACGTTGTAATAAATAAAGATCTGGATCACCAGCGGGGTGTTTTGGAAAAAGGACATATATCCCTTGCACAACGCAAGGATCAGGCGGTTTTTGCCGCACAAGAGCATGCCTACAATCACGCCGATGACCAGCGTGAACACAAGCCCCAGCAGCGAAATGTAGATGGTGCGCAAAAATCCCTGCGCAAAGAAGCCCCAGTCGCTAAACCAGGCCTCCCAGTTCTGGATTGAAAACGGTCCGGACAAGCTGTCACATCCTCATGCTTTGCGCGGCGGTTTCCCGGCGCGCAGAAACAGAAACTGGCCGCCGGCCTGCCGCGTGCGCGGCAGACCGGCGGCGAACATCGTAGGTTAGTTCGAGGGCGTCCCCATCAGCGCTTCGGCCTCCACCCAGAGGCTGTCGTACGCGTCAACCGCGGACCAATCCACGGGGGCAAGGTTGTTCTTTTGCACCAGCTCGTCAAGGGTCCCATCGGCGCGCATGGCGGCGATGGTCTCGTCAACCAGGGCCAGCAGGCCCACGTTGCCCTTCTTCATCGCCACGCCGTAGGGCTGGGCGGCAAAACTGTCGGGCAGGAGCACGGTGGTGTCGTCCAGGTAGCCCATCAGGATGGCCTTATCCACGGAGAAGCAGGCAATACGGCCGCTGACCAGCGCCGCTTTGATATCGGGATAGGTGGGGAACTCCGCAAACTCCACCTTCATAGCGGCAGCATCGGCCGCAGCCTGGAGGGCGTCCTTGGTGGTGGCGGACTGCGCCACGCCGATGGTTTTGCCGGCCAGGTCGGCAAAGCCGTTGATGCCGGAATCCTTCATGACCAAAAGGCCGATGGCGTCTACAAAGTAGGGCTTGGAGAACTCATACTGCACGATACGGTCGGGCTTGATGGTGAAGGTCGCGATGACCATATCCAGCTCGCCGGTATCCAGCAGCGGGCCACGGGTTTTGGCGGTTACGGCGGTGAACTTCACGGCGCTTTCGTCGCCCAGAATCACACCCGCCAGCTTGTGGGCCAGGTCGATCTCTAGGCCTTCAAAGTCCGCGCCGAGGTCCTGATAGCCAAAGCCGGGCACATCCGCCTTGACGCCTACATTCAATACGCCGCGTTCTTTAATCGCGGCGATCTCCGCTGCGTCCTCTGCCAGTGCGGGCAGGATGATTGCCATCATCAGGGTGATTGCCAGGGCCATGCATAACAGTTTTTTCATGTGTTTCCCTCCTGTTTTTAGTGTAGTATTTTTCCCAGGAACGCTTTGGTGCGCTCATTCCTGGGATGATGAAACACCTGCTCGGGTGTGCCATCTTCCACAATCAGACCGTCGTCCAGAAACAGGACACGGTCGGCGATATGCTCGGCGAACTTCATCTCGTGGGTGACAAACAGCATGGTAAGCTCGGTATCCCGCGCCACGCGCTCCATGATGTCGAGCACCTCCTGGATCATTTCGGGGTCCAGGGCGGATGTGGGTTCGTCAAACAGCATTATTTTAGGCCGCATGGTCAGCGCGCGGGCGATGGCCACACGCTGCTGCTGGCCGCCGGACAGCTGGCTTGGGTAGGCGTCGGCCTTTTCCACGATATTCACCTCGCGCAGGTTAGAAAGCGCCCTCTCCCGCACCTCCTTTGGGTTCTCGTGCCGCAGCACGACGGGCGCCATGGTCAGGTTTTCCAGCACCGTTTTGTGCGGATACAGGTTGAAGTTTTGAAACACCATCCCGATATCCTGACGCACCTGACACAGCATGCGGTTGGACATGCCGGAAATCGCCCTGCCGTCGATAAACACATCGCCCGTGCGGGGGCGCTCGAACATATTGATGGTGCGCAGCAGCGTGCTTTTGCCGCTGCCGCTCGGGCCGATAATCACGGTTTTGGAATCGGTGGCAATCTCAAGGTTGATTCCCTTGAGCACATCCAGCTTGCCAAAGCTTACATATACGTCGTCAAAAACGATCAAACGCGGTTCCTCCAATTCTGAAAAAAAACAAAAATACGCCCACCTTCGGGCCCCATTGCCCATGGCGATGCGCGTGTTCGCTCTATTTATTGTACGGTTATTTTGGATACAAAGTCAACCGAACGCAGAGAAAGTACAGGGATAAAACAAGTTCGTACCATGCGCATTGTGCGAATACAAGTCAATTCGTTTGTACTCAAGCCCGCCGGGCGGAGCATGGAAAGCCGTCGGAGCCGCACGGAGGAACCACGCCGCGCACACAGCCCCGGCGCGCATAAAAAGCCCGCGCGCTGCGCGGGCTTTTTGCGTTTTTTTCCTTGATCCGATAATGGTGACCGCGAGTTCCCGCCAGATTACATCTGCGTCGTCAGGAAGATGGGCAGGGACATCTGCTCGATCTGGCTTTGCAGCTCTTCGAGCTGGTCCAGGTGCTTGTCCTCGTCGGAGAGGATTTTTTCCAGCAGCTCGCGGGTTGCGAAATCGCGCAGCTCGCCGGCCAGGGCGATGGCGTCGTTATACGCCTTGATGGCGCTGAGCTCCTTGGTGTGGTCGTTATCAACCTGCTTGGGCACTTCGCTGCCGATGTGGAGCTTTTTGAGGTCCGATACGATCGGGGTACCCTCCAGGAAGAGGATTCTGCCGATCAGCTTCTCGGCGTGCTTCATCTCGTCGATGGAGCGCTTTTCAAAGCCGTCGTGGAGCTTGCTGTAACCCCAGTCCTCGCACATTTCCGCATGTACGATATATTGGTTGATCGCCGTAAGCTCATCGGCCAGCAACGAGTTCAATACCTCAATCAGTCTTGGATCGCCTTTCATAACATGTTCTCCTTTCGTCAGTCGGTTATAACTGTCTGAATCCATTGTATTGCAAGATTCAGGGGTTATCAAGTCTTTCAGGTAAATAATACCCGGTTTCCGCCTGTGTGAAGCGCAAGAAACTAGAAAGTCGGCAGTTATTACCTCATACTTTAAGAGGCTTTCTTTGCAAATCACACGCCGCCGTTTCCACAGGCGATACGGATACCGTTTGCTTGCGGCATCGCAACGCGGTATAACCAAAACAAAACGCCGCGCGGCTGCGCGGCGTTTTGCGGTTGAGGATGGGTTCAGTCAAAGGTCAGCAGGCGCACCAGATCTAAAAGCTGCACGAACTCCGCGCGGTAGCCGAAGCGATCTTCGCCGCGGTTTTGGAGGGCGCGTGTCAGCGCGCTTTCCAGCCCGGCGCTGCCCTTGTAGTCCGAGTCGGAAAGCCACAGGCCGAACTCCGCCACGGCGGACGCAAACGCCATGGTTTCGCTCATCGCTGCCGCCGGTTCGGCGGTCAGCGCGCTTCCGGTTTCCACAATTTGCAGGGTGTCGGGCTTCTGATAGCGGACGGCCACGTAGAGGAGCTCGCCGGAATCCTTCAGCGTCCGGTCCTGATAGCGCGACTGGGCGGTGGGCGTGGTTTCCGCACTGTCACCGGCGGGGATGATCTCGTACAGCGCGATCATCTGGTAGCCAGCGCCCATCTCGCCCGCGTCCTTGGTATCGTCCTTGAAATCCTCGGTGTTCAAAAGGCGGTTTTCATAGCCGATCAGGCGGTAGCCCGCGACGGTCGTGGGGTTGAATTCCACCTGGAGCTTAACATCCTTGGCGACGGTGAACAGGGTCGCCGTCATGTCGTCCACAAACACCTTTTTGGCTTCCTTCAGGGTGTCGATATAGGCATAGTTGCCGTTGCCCTTATCAGCCAGGGTTTCCATTTCGTAGTCCTTCAGGTTGCCCATGCCGAAGCCCAAAACGCTTAAATAAATGCCCGAATCGCGCTTTGCTTCAATCAGCGCTTCCAGCTCGGCGGCGCTTTGCACACCCACGTTGAAATCGCCGTCGGTCAGCAAAATCACACGGTTGTTTCCGCCGTCGATAAAGGCTTTGGCCGCCTGCTCGTACGCGGCCTGGATGCCGCCCGCGCCGTTGGTGGAGCCGCCCGCGTTCATGCTATCGATAGCGGCAATGATGCGGTCCTTCCGGTCGCCGGAGGTGGGATCAAGCAGCGTACCCACGGTGCCCGCGTAGGTCACGATGGTCACGGTATCCTTCGCGGAGAGCTGCTGCACCAAGAGCTTGAGCGCCTGGCGCGCCAGGGGCAAGCGGTTATACTGCTCCATGGAGCCGGACACATCCACCAGAAACACCAGATTGCTGCCGGGCAGGGTTTCGGCAGGCGGCGTATAGCCAGAAAGCGCGACCATCGCCAGCATGCGCTGCGGATTCCACGGGCACACGGCCAGCTCGGTGGTCACCGCCACGGGCGCGTCCTGTGTTGCGCCGGGCAGCGCGTAATCAAAGTAGTTGAGCATTTCCTCGATGCGCACCGCGCCCTTGTCCGGAAACGCTCCGTTTAGGAAGAAGCGGCGGATGTTGGCGTACGACGCGGTATCCGCGTCCAGGGCGAAGGTGGAGAAGGGGCTGTCCACGGGGTTCAAAAAACGGTTTTCTTCATTATAGCCGTAGCTTTCGTCGTTCATGCCATTGTAGTCGATTCTGATGGCCGCTTCCGCCGCCGGGTAAATAGCTCCGTCAGCCATGGAATACATGGTGGTGGCCAGCGTTTGCGCGCCGCCAGATTGCCCGTAGCTTCGCTGGATCCATTCCCCGGTCATCGCCTGCTCCACCAGCCTGTAGCGGTACTCTGCAAAGGCCGCGATCATCGTTTGCGCGTCTTTGAGGGTCACCTGCGCGTCCGATACGGCGGGGAGGCCGGGGAGCAGATCGTTTTCCATGGCGAAGGCCAGGGTTTCCGCCTGCGAGCCGGTATAGCCAATCGCTTCGCACAGCGCGGGTATCGCGCGGCCGTAGGTCAGGATGGTTTCGCCGTTCATGCCCTTCGGCGTGTAGGCCGGGAAGGCCTCGTGCACAAGCTGTGCAAAGCGCAGCTCGCTGATCGCTTCCCCCTGCGCATCCTGGGCAAGCCCCGGCGCAAACAGCGCGGTGATCAGGGCGATGGTCAGGAGCAGGCTCAACAATTTCCGTATATTCATGGGGATCTCCTTTCTGGTTTCAGGTCGGGCGCGGTGCCCTGCAGGGTTTCTTGTCTGCCCTTTAGACGACGCAGGATACGAAAAGTTCTCCAATACTCCCGGTTTACCCAAACAAATTCAAGAATGAGCCATAGACTGTCTATATTCACTTGGCGCGCAGATGGTTACACTATGATCGTAAAGGAGGTTTACCATTATGCGTAAACAACATTTTTTCAAATTCACCGCACTGATCGTTGTACTGCTCATGGCAGTCGGCACGATTGCGCTGGCTGAGGATATGAACAAGGACGACAGTATGCCGATGATCGGCATGAAGACCGAACAGGGATTCATCGACGTCACCCCGGCCGAAGCCCTGCAGCTGATTGAGCAGGATCCAAATCTTGTGATCATCGACGTATCCCCCCTGTACGATGAAAGCCACCTGCCCGGCGCGCTGCACTATTTTGTAGGCGACGGCACCCTGGACAACGCCATCCCGATGCTTGACAAGGAAAAGAACTATCTGGTCTATTGTCACACCGACGAGGCGTCCATGCTTGGCGCAGGCAAGCTGGTTGCAGCGGGCTTTGATCCCGTATACCGTCTGCAAGGCAACTTCGGCGGCTGGGTGGAGGCCGGTTTCCCGGTATCGACCCTGACGGTTGAAGAGGAAATGCTTCTAAACGACGCCGCCAGCATGGGCATGCGCACCGAAGCCGGGTTTATCGACATCACCCCCGACCAGGTGAAAGCGCTTTCTGAAGCCATTCCCAGCCTTGTGATTATCGACGTATCCCCCGTGTATAACAACGGGCACCTGCCCGGCGCCCTGAACTACTACGTAGGCGACGGCACCCTGGATAACGCCATCCCGATGCTTGACCGCAATGTGCCCTATGTGGTGTACTGCCACACGGACGCGGCATCCATTGCCGGTGCGACCAAGCTTGCGGAGGCCGGGTTCTGGCCCGTGTTCCGCCTCGCAGGCAACTACGACGCCTGGGTGAACGCTGGCTTCCCCGTTGAGTAACCAGCCCCTGTGAAGTAACCCATAACCGGGCATCCGGCATATGACCGGATGCCCGTTCCTCTTCCAAAAACCAGCACGACCGGGAGGTCAGAACATGCCAACCGAAACCCTGTATATCTCCACCGTGTTTGTGGCGGGGGTGCTTTCGTTCCTCTCGCCATGCATTGTGCCGCTATTGCCTGTATACCTGTCCACCCTGGCCTCCCCCGCCCAGGCGCAGGACGCCTCCAGCCGCAGGCTGCAGCTGTTTTTGCGGACGCTTCTTTTCATCGCCGGAATCTCGGTGACGTTTGTCATTCTGGGGTTTGGCGCGGGCGCGCTGGGGCAGGTTTTAAATAGCCGGGTGTTCATGATTGTGCTGGGCGCCATCGTGGTGCTGCTGGGCATCCACCAAACCGGGCTTTTGCGGCTTACATTTCTGGAACGCGAAAAACGGGCGCAGTTCAGCGCCAGCCCGCCCGCAGGCGCGTGGCAGGTGTTTGTACTGGGATTTCTGTTCAGCTTCGGGTGGACGCCTTGCATCGGCCCGGTGCTCGCGGCCATCCTGGGCGTGGCGGCAGGCGGCGGCGCGGCGTTCTACGGCGCGTTCCTCATGGGCGTATACGCCCTGGGCTTCGCCATTCCGTTTTTGGCGCTGGCGCTGTTTTCCGAGCTGCTGCTCCAAAAGATCAAAAAACTAAACAAATACCTGCCCGCCGTGAAAATCGTCGGCGGCGTGCTGGTGATCGTCATGGGTATCCTGTTAATGACCGACCGTTTCAACATACTCAGCGCATGGATCGGAGGATAATATGAAGAAAGCACTCGGACTCCTTTTGGTACTCGCCATCCTGATCGCGGCAGGCGCTGCGGCCTTTGGCGCGTTGGCCAAGGACAAGGAACTGCCCGCTGCCCCCGCGGCCACCTTTACGGACTTTGACGGCAACCCCGTCACCCTGGAAAGCTTTGCGGGAAAACCCCTGTACATCAAGTTCTGGGCCTCCTGGTGCTCCATTTGCCTGAGCACCCTGCGGGATACCGATACCCTGGCGGGCATGGATAACAGCTTTACCGTCATCACCGTCGTCGCCCCCGGCGTGGACGGTGAGAAGGATGCGGAAAGCTTTAAAGCATGGTACAATAGCCTTGATTATCACAACACCGTTGTATTGTTCGACCAGGATGGCGACGCCATGCGCGCCTTCGGCGTACGCGCGTTTCCCTCGTCCGCGTTTATCGACGCGGACGGCAGGCTCATCAAGTTCAGCGTCGGCCATACCCCAAGCCAGGGCGTACAGGCCGTGTTCGAAGGCAACTCCCCCGCAGCCGCCGCGCCGACCGCCGCTGCGGTCAGCACCCTTCCGCCCGCAAACCCAGCGTCCGTCAAGACCATTTACGTCGCGGGCGGCTGTTTCTGGGGCGTGGAGGAGTTCATGTCCCGCATCCCGGGCGTGCTGGACGCGGTCAGCGGCTACGCCAACGGCAACTCCGACACCGTAACCTACAAGGAGGTCTGCTACAACAACACCGGCCACGCCGAAACGGTGCTCGTCACCTATGACGAGAGCATCGTGCCGCTGCGAGTGCTTCTCACAACCTTCTTCACCATCATTGATCCCACCAGCGTAGACCAGCAGGGCAACGACGTCGGCTCCCAGTACCGCACCGGTATCTACTACACCGACGAGGCCGACCTGCCCGTCATCCAGGCGGTCGTAGAGCAGGAGCAGACGCGGTATGCAAAACCCATCGTAACCGAGGTTCTGCCGCTTGAAAACTTCTGCCTCGCGGAGGAATACCACCAGGATTATCTGCGCAAGAATCCCTATGGCTACTGCCATATCGACCTGACCACCGCGCGGGACGAAGCGCTGAACAGCTGGATTGACAGCCAGAGCTACACAGTTCCCTCGCAGGAGGAGCTCAAAGCCACCCTGACCGATATCCAGTACCGCGTCACCCAGGAAAACGCCACCGAGTACGCCTTTACCAACGAATACGACGATCTGTTCGACAAGGGTCTGTACGTGGATGTGGTCACGGGCGAGCCGCTGTTTTCCTCGGCGGATAAGTTTAATTCCGGCTGCGGCTGGCCGAGCTTTACAAAGCCCATTGTGCCCCAGGTCATCGTTGAGCTGACCGACACGAGCTACAACATGGTCCGCACCGAGGTACGCTCCCGCGCGGGCGACACCCACCTGGGCCACGTCTTTACCGACGGCCCTATAGACCGGGGCGGCCTGCGCTACTGCATCAACGGCGCATCCCTGCGCTTTATCCCCTACGACCAGATGGACGCGGAGGGGTACGGGTTTCTGAAATCCTACATTGACAGTCAGGAGTAACGCATGTATAACCTGCTGCTCGCAGACGACGAAGGCATAGTCCGCAGGGGGATCAAAACCCTTGTGGACTATGCCGCTTTGGGTATCGGCGAGGTGTTCGAGGCCGAAAACGGCGAAGACGCGCTGGCGATTGTCAAGCGCGGAAATGTACACATCGTGTTCGCGGATATCAACATGCCGCGCATGAACGGCCTGGAGTTTGCCAGAAAGGCCCGCGAGGCTGACAGCGCCATCAAAATCGCGCTGATTACGGGGTACGATTATTTCGATTACGTGCTCACCGCCCTGAAGCTGGGCGTGGACGACTATATTTTGAAACCCGTCTCCAAGGACGACGTCACCGAGCTGTTGATCAAGCTCGTGGACAAGCGCAAGACCGAGGACGGCCTGAAAACCATGATCGCCTCCGCCGATAAAATTGCCGGGCTTGCCCACGCGGCGGACGACGACAGCCTGAAAAAAACCCTGGCGGCGGAAATTGAAAGCAACCTGCAAAACCCGGCGTTTTGCCTGTCCGGCCTGGCGGAAAGCATCGGCTACAACGCGGCCTACCTGTCCACGCTGTTCAAAAAGCTGTTCGGGGCCAATTTCCGGGATTATCTGTTGGAGATGCGGCTGGAAAAGGCGAAAATTCTCCTTTTGTCCTCGCAGATGAAGAACTACGAGGTGGCCGAGGCCATCGGCATCGACGATCCCAACTACCTGTCCGCACTGTTCAAGCGCAAGTTCGGCACCACGGTATCGGAGTTCCGCAAATCGGGAGGGCGGCCATGAGAACCGGAAAATGGCGCAAGCGCTTGCGCAGCCTGTGGGTTCAGATCACCGCGTTCAACCTGATCGCGGGGCTTTTGATTGTGTCGCTGTTCGGCGCGGTGGTATACGTGGTGGTATCGGATATCTTCGTCAAGGAAAGCGTGATGAAAACCGATATGGCGATTGAAAAAACCGCCGTGGAGATCGGCGCGGACCTAGGCCACGCCAGAAGTCTTTTACAGCTGCTGGCCGCCACGCCGTCCTTTATGGACTATGCCAAAACCGGCAGCGGCGAGGACGCCGTTGTGCACTTGATGAACGCCATCACGGCAAACGACGCCTATGTGTTCGGCGTGTTCGCCGTGTTTGCCGACGGCCGGGTTTTAAGCGGAAATCCCTCGATTTTTGCGGACAGCACGGACTACCATACCCTGCTGATGAACGATATGGCGTTTTTGACCACCGCGCGCTCCGGCATTTACCCGCACGACGACGGCTGCGTCATCACCATGGGCGTGCCCATCACGCTTGCGGACGGCAGCGTTCCCGGCGTGCTGGCGATGGACCTGGACTATTGCATGGTCGGCAACGCCGTGGACGCGGTTGATATCGGCGGCGCCATCACCATCACCGATGGAGACGGCGCGGTGATCTTCCCGTCCGGCGAGGCGGCCGCCGCCCCCGCGACGCTTGGCTACGATGCGAAAACCAACGTGCTCACCCAGCGCTATACCATCCCCGAAACCCAGTGGCAGCTGACCGGCAGCGTATACCTGAGCGGGCTGGACGTGCTCAAGCGCCAGCTACTGGACATCGTCGCGCTGACGGGGCTGTTGCTGATGCTGGCGCTGTCCTTCATCGCCGTCGTGTCCTCCCGCAGGCTTGCCACGCCGCTCAAGCGGCTTGCCGGCAGCATGGAGGATATCGAAAGCCTGCGCGAGCTTACGGTGCTTGCGGGCGAAGTTTCGGAAACCCAGGCGCTGACCCAAAGCTACAACCGCATGATCGCAAAGATCAGGCAGCTGATGAAGGAGCTGGAGCACAAGCAGCGCGCCCTGCGCCAAACCGAGCTGGAAGCGCTGACCCAGCAGATCAACCCGCATTTCCTCTACAACACGCTGGATACCATCGTGTGGCTGGCCGAGTTTCAGGATACGCCAAAGATCATCGCGCTGACCAAATCGCTTGCGCAGTTCTTCCGGCTTTCGCTTGCCGAGGGCCGGGCCCTTGTACCCCTGCAGGACGAGGCTGCCCACGCCCGGCAATACCTGTACATCCAAAAGGAGCGCTACGGCGAGCGCTTGACCTACGAGTTTGAGATTCCCGATGAGGTCGGGGACTGCATGGTGCCCAAGATCATCCTCCAGCCCATCGTGGAAAACAGCATCTATCACGGCATCAAGCCCATGGCAGGCGATGGGCGCATCACCGTTTCGGCGCGGCGGCAGGGCGAAGATTTGCTTGTCACCGTGGCCGATAACGGCGTTGGCTTTGACCCGGATACGACCCCGCAGGGCGTGGGGCTGAAAAACGTGGACAAGCGCATCAAGCTCTATTTCGGCGAGGACGCGGGCGTCACCGTCACCTCGGCCCCCGGCAAGGGCACCACCGTGCTTCTGCGCATGAAAATGAACCTCCGGGCCCCGGACGGGCAGGAACTCCCCGGCGCGCGGCGAAACTAGCTCTCAACAGGCAAAACGCGCGATAAGGGAGAGATTCCATTGTTCCTTTCCATTGTGCAAATGGTGCTGCCGGTGCTGATCGCCTTCGGGCTTGGCACGCTGTGCAAGCGGAAAGCTGTATTCGGCGAGGAGGGCCTCAAGGGGCTCAAGGCGGTCGTGGGGAAGATCACCCTGCCCGCCGTGCTGTTTTATGCGTTCCTGACCGCCGAATATTCCGGCCGGATCGCGCTGACCTTCGGTACGGTGTTCCTGGCCTGTGTGCTGGGGCTTTTAGCCGGGTATGCACTGCGCAGGTTTGTGAAGCCCTACGGCAAATACCTGCCCTTCCTGCTCACGGAGTTTGAGGGCGGCATGCTCGGCTACGCGCTGTTCGGGCTATTGTACGCCGGGCAGACGCATATTTTCGCCATGATTGATATCGGCCAGACCTTCTGCACCTTTACCGTGTTTTATATTGCGCTCAAGGCCGCCAACGGCGAGGCGGCGGGCCTGAAAACCCTGGTCAAAACCGTACTGCACAACGTGGTGCTCATCGCGATGATCGCGGGCGCGCTGCTTGGCGTGCTGGGCGTGGGCAAGTGGGCCATGGCCACCGCCGCAGGCCCGGTGATTACCGCGCTGTTTCAGTTTCTGGCCGCGCCCACCAGTATGCTGATTTTGTTGATCGTCGGCTACGAGCTGCGCTTTGACAAAGCCCTTCTCTCCCCGGTACTCAAAACCGTGGGTCTGCGCCTTTTGGTCATGCTGCCGCTCATGGCCCTGAGCGCGCTTTTGATCTTTGCCGTCATCCCGTTCCAAAAGGAGCTTTTCGCCGCCATGCTGTTGGCCTACACCCTGCCCGCGCCCTTTATAATCCCCCTCTACGCCACCGACCCCGCCCACAAGGCCTATATCTCCACAACCCTCTCCATCCAGACCCTCGTGTCGCTTGTGCTGTTCATCGGGGTGGCGGCGTATACGCTGGCGTAGGGGTATGATGGGGGCTATCCGCCCCCAAACCCCCGATCAGGGGCAGTGCCCCTGAACCCCGTAATCAAGGCCGCGCAATTGCGCGGCCTTGATGATGGGTCAAGGGCATAGCCCTTGCCGGGGTCTTCGGGGTGCAACCCCCTAACGTTCCTTTTCCACCAGCTTCTGGTACAGCTTCATCAGTTCGGCGACGCATTCCGCTTCGGTCATTTTCACGGGGAAGCCATACGCCTGCATTACAGCGCGGTCGTTGTTCTGGTGCGCCCTGCGCAGCTCCGGGGGCATGGTCACCTCATCGTACAAATCAGCCAGGCTGGAATCGGGATACAGCGCGCGGGCATCGAGTATCGCCTGCGCGGTTTGCTCGATTTTTGCCGTTTGTTCGGGGGTTGGCGTCGGCCAGGGAAAGTTGTTGTAGACAGATGGAGAATAACGATAATCAGATTTTAGCCTTCCACAAACAGTTCGCATCCATGCCATATGAACATTGGATGTCATCACCCCAAAATGATAGATGTTAGCGTTTTCTGCCACCAGGGTGGAGTTGCTTGCGATAATGTCTTTATTCATAAACCCCATCGGTATATATCTTCGATTTGCTGATGATGTTTCCGGGACTAAAATATAATCACTTTCCGGCTGTCTTATTTGGGAAAAGAGCATTGGTGTTTTAGCTTGTGCCTGAACTGCAATTGTCTTTGTTTGCCTTCTTGTTTCTGCTACCAAAGATAGTCTTCTCATAATCTCTGGAATATGACGATACTCGTTAGGTGCAACACCTCTTAACCACAGGCAGTATCGAGGCTTGTTATTAATAAACTCGTAAGAACCAATAAACTTCTTGATCAATTTAACTGTCTCTGGATAAGTCTTAATGAGGGCATCTTTTTCATCAGACGATAAAAGTAAATTCCCTCCATCCCAAGGTTTGTTACCTTGAACCAGTTTTGGGTAACCGTCTTTTGCTTTTCCTCTAAGCTGTATGAAAACATTATCTGCATTTACTAGATACCCATTGATCTTCACAACGTAGCTTAGTCGATTCTCTTCGAATAATTTCTTCTTCTCGATATTCATATATCCAAAACCAATAATCACACAATGCACGGCGGCTTTATCCTTCGCCTCACTATTCCAAACAAACGGCCTATACGCGAAGTTGATATTCATATTTTCATCATTGAACATAATATCCCAGAGAATTGGTACTTGTTCACCTTGAACTATTGAATTTGTTGAAACAAATGCTATTTGAATTTCTGTCCTCTTTGCATACTCTGCTGCTTTCATATACCAAGCAGCTACATAGTCCAATCGTCCAGCACGTTCACTATTGTGAAATACTAAATCCATATCATTTTGTTGGCTCTCATTTCTTAATGATAATCCCACAAACGGTGGATTGCCCATGATATAGTTGAGCTGATTCTTGGGCACGACGGTTTCCCAGTCGATGCGCAGGGCGTTGGCCTCGTGGATGTTGGTATAGGATTTCAGCGGCAGGAAGTCGATTTGCAGGTGGACGATATCCTCGGTTTTCTTGAGCATCTGGCTTTCGGCAATCCACAGGGCGGTTTTGGCGACGGCCACGGCAAAATCGTTAATCTCAATGCCGTAGAACTGGCCGATGGAAACGCGGATGGGGGTATGCGCGCTGTCGCCGAACATAATCTGCCCGGCCGCCTGACCCTTGCCCGCATCGATCAGCGCGCGGATGACCTCGTTTTCCAGCTGCCGGAGGGCCAGGTAGGTTTCCGTCAAAAAGTTGCCGGAGCCGCAGGCGGGGTCGAGAAAGGTGAGGCTTGCCAGCTTTTGCTGAAACGCCTCCAGCTTCTGCACGCGCGTGCGCAGCACCGAAACGGCCTGGAGCTCCGCGAGCTCCTGCTTCAAATCGTCCAGAAACAGCGGATCGATGACCTTATGGATGTTTTCAATCGACGTATAGTGCATGCCGCCGGAGCGGCGGGTGTCCGGGTTCAGGGTGCTTTCAAACACAGCGCCGAAGATGGTGGGGCTGATTTCGCTCCAGTCAAAATCCTCGCTGGCGTTGTGCAGGAGCAGCTGGACAATCGTTTGGTTGAACTGCGGGATCTCAATATCGTCGTCGGCAAACAGATCGCCGTTCACATAGGGAAACTCGCTCAAGGGCTTTTCCAGGTAGGGGTCACGGTTTTCCGGCCGGGTATTCAGCGTTTTGAACAGCTCGATCAGCGCGCGGCGCACATCTTTGGGCTGAAACTGCTTGATGTAGTGATGGAACATCAAATGCTGGCCGAAAATGCCCGCGTCCTCGGCATAGAGGCAGAACACCAGGCGCACGCACAGCTTGTTCAGGCTTTTGAGGGAATGCTCGTTCTTTGGGTCGTGGTATTGCTTGAGGATTTCCTCGTAGAGCACCCCCACCAGGCGGCCCGCCTGGATGGAGATTTCCATTTCCTTCTTGATGTTGTCGTCGCCCGTATCCACCAGGAAGTTCAGGCGGTAGTACTCCTTTTCCAGGTTTTCCAGCAGGATTTCCTCCGGCTCGCCGGATGGCGTTTCCATATCGTACACCAAAAACGATTTGAAGTTGCAGGTCACAATCCAGCGGGGGCGATCGGAATAGGGCAGCTCGGCGGCGTAGCGCTTTGCCTGCTGAAACGGGGTGAGCAGCGTGCCATCCGCCTGGCGGATGGGCTTGCGCAGATCACGGTCGATGCCCTTTTGCTCGATCAGCACATGGGTTTGCTTGATGTTGCCGTCAATAAAGCTGGTGTGATCCAGCATCACCTGATCCTCAAAGGCGATGATTTGCTCCGGATTTTGCACGCCGAGAACCGTGGACAGCAGCGACAGCCAAAACGGCTGGCTTTCGCCCTTCTCGTACCCCTTGTTTTTCCAATAGGTGCTGAACGCTTTGGCGGCTGAACGCTTCTGCGCATCCGTCATGCTTGTTTTCCCCCGTTCGAATTGATCACGCTGATCAAAGTATACCGTAAGTCCCATGTACGCGCAATGGAAAGAAGCCACTGGGCGGCGATACCGTAAACAAAACTCCTGGGATGCGTCGAAGGGCCGGGGCCCTTCGACTGCAATCCGAAACCAGCGACATGCAGTTGCGGCCTCGCCCTACGCTCCACTTGTGCGTGGCTACGCCATTCGTTTTCTTTGAAAACTCGGTGGCGAGTCGGGCGTTGCCCTCCCTTGTGCGGTGGTTTCGGAGCTTTGCGGCGATACCGTAAACAAAACTCCTGGGATGCGTCGAAGGGCCGGGGCCCTTCGACTGCAATCGTATCGACCAGCTTTGCCGGTCGGGCGGGGAGTTTGCGGCTTTGCCGCAAACAAAACCCGAACTTCAAAAAATGTGGCGAAGCCACTTTTTTGACATGAAAAAAGAAGCCGCGTAACGGCTTCTTGGAATGATCAATCAGATTACTTGCCTTTTTTGGGCGCAGCTTTGGGAGCAGCCTTTTTGGTCTCCGGCTTCTTTGCGGGTGCGGGCATCGTGTTCGCCTCCTCTCCCTGAAATTACTAGCATTATGCGCCCAAGAAATTTACTTGTCAATAGGTTTTTTTACGATTTTACACAGTTGCGAAAACCCTTATTTTATAAGGGTTTTCACGCACATCGCCTGCAAATTTTTACAGCGGAAAACGCACAGAAAACCGCCTGCCGCGAAGGCCGGAAAAAAGAGCGGATTTTGTACGCCCAATGGGTCGTTTTCCGGTCAAAAAAACACGGGTTGCACTTTTACGGAGATATGCTATACTATCCTCAGATATGCTATAACATACAAGGAGGTCGATACGATGTCTATTCAGACCGAAATGATCGGCAACCGTTTAAAGGCCATCCGCGCGCAGAAAAACCTGACGCTGGATGAGGTCGCCAAGCTGACCGACGTGAGCAAGCCCATGCTTGGGCAGATCGAGCGCGGGCAATCGGCCCCGACAATCACGACCCTTTCCAAAATCTCCACAGGGCTTAAGGTGCCGCTGAGCTCCTTCCTGCGGGAGGAGGCCCCGGAGTACGTGGTGGCCAACGTGGAGTTTGACACCCTGCTCCAGGAAGAAAACGGCATGATGCGCGCAAGCTCCATGTTTCCCTACGATCCGCTGCGCAACGTGGAAATCTTCTACCTGGAGCTGGACCCCGGCTGCAATCACGGCTCGGACAAGCACATGGAAGGCACGGAGGAGTACATTTTGATCGTCCACGGCAAGCTGGACATGACCATCGGCGGAAAGAAACTGACCCTGCACAAGCAGCAGGCCGTTCGCTTCCACGCCGACCTGCCCCACGCCTACAACAACCCCTACGGCGAAAGCTGCGCCATGTACAACATCATCTTTTACCCCGCGCATTAGGAGAAACCCGCATGTATGAACTCGTTCAGGCCGCAGCCAACACCTACTACATCGATTGCCCAACCAAAATCGGCGTCTGGCGGCAGACCGATACGGACGTCTACCTGATTGATTCGGGAAACGATAAGGATGCCGGGCGCAAGATACTGAAAATCCTCCGGGAGCAGGGCTGGACGCTCAAGGGCATCTTCAACACCCATTCCAACGCCGACCACATCGGCGGAAACCGCTACCTGCAGGAGCAAACCGGCTGTAGGATCTTCGCCAATGGCGCGGAGACGGCCATCATCCGCCATACACTGCTGGAGCCGACGCTGATCTGGGGCGGCTTTCCCTTCCGCGACCTGCACCACAAATTTCTGCACGCGCCCGAAAGCGACGCGTGTGATATCAGCGATCCGGCCTTCCCCAAAGAAATTGCGGTCATCCCCCTGCCGGGGCATTTCATCGACATGGTGGGCTTCCGCACGCCGGACGACGTGGTGTTTCTGGCGGACTGCATCATGAACGCGGAGATCCTGCAAAAGTATGGCGTGACCTTTTTGTACGATGTTCAGGCGCAGCTTGAAACGCTTGCGCAGGTGGAAGCCATGGAGGCCAGGCTTTTCATACCCGCGCACGCGGCGGCCTGCGGCGATGTGAAGGCGCTTACGCGCCTCAACCGCGACAAGCTTCTGGAAATCGCGGACGTCCTGCTCGGCTTCTGCCAAACCCCGATGATATTTGAAGACATCCTGCAAAAAACGTTCGCGCGCTACAGCCTCACCCTGAACGCGGCGCAGTACGCGCTGGTGGGCAGCACCGTGCGCTCCTACCTTGCCTGGCTGAAGGACACCGAAAAGCTGACCGTGCGCTACGAGGACAACCGCATGCTCTGGCAGGCGCAGGCAAACCAGACCAATGCAACCGCAGCACAGACCACCTATTGACAAAGGGAACCTGTCTGCTTTATTCTATGATCGGCAGCAAATGAATTGATTTACGCGAATTCAAATCCAAAACGCGAGATGGATTGCGAGTATCTTGTTCGTAGCCGAGAAGAGGAAACGCAGGTGTATCCGGAAGCTACATTGCGTTTGCTCGACAAAGGATACGGACAAAAGGCGAAGCAAGCCAATTGTGTTTTGGGTTGGGATTCGCGTCACATGGAGGGATACCCATCCGGAGGGCGCTATACGCGCTGGCCGGAGCTGAAAGCACGAACGAACCGATAACGGAGCGGACGCCCGCACATGACGGGTGTGGTTTTGTTGTTGCGTTTGTTCAGCTTTCAAAGGGGTATCTCTTTTCGCTTGCGGAGAGATGCCCTTTGCGTTCTCTCCGTTTTTCATTTGCTGCCAAAACCACTGAGTTTGAAAGGAAGAAAATTATATGTTCACATTGCACGATCTGCTGGCACTGGACCGCACCCCCGCGCCCTATGAGCCGGGCGACGAATTCTGGAACGACTCCTACATCTCCACGCAGCTTCTGCCCTTCCACCTGAACCCCGATACCGACCTGGCCAGCTACAAACCGCAGACTATGGACGCGATTTGCGCCTATCTGCCAAAGGCCATGGGCCTGTCGCCCGGCGCGGCGATTGCCGACCTTGGCTGCGGGCCGGGGCTGTACTGCGCGAAGCTTTCCAAAGACGGGTACCAAATGACGGGCGTCGACCGCAGCGAAAGCTCGCTAGCCTATGCACGGGCGCACTCCGGCACCGCGCGGTTTATCCGCCAGAGCTATCTGGAACCGTTTGGTGAAGCTGCATTCGACGGGGCCATCATGATCAGCCAGGACTTTGGCGTGCTCAGCCCCGGCGACCGCAAAACGCTGCTGCAAAACATCCATACCGCGCTGAAACCCGGCGCGTGCTTTGCCTTTGATGTGCCAAGCCTCCGCGCCTATGCAACGCGCACAGCCGACGGCAGGCCCGACTGGTACGCCGCCAAGCCCGGCTTCTACCGCCCGCACGATCACCTGGTGATGGAAAAGCCCATCCCGTATCCGGAGATCCCCGCGATTTGCAACCGCATCTCGGTGCTGGACCACGAGGTGAAAACCTACAGGTTCTGGCAGACCTTCTACTCGCCCCAGACCATCGGAAGCGAGCTAGCCGCCTGCGGTTTCCGGCTGAAACAGGCGCTGTCCGACCTGACGGGAAAGCCCTTTGCCGACGATTCCCTGACCATCGGGGTGATTGCCGAAAAAGCCTGACGCAAAAAAGCCGTCTCCCGCTTGCGGGAGGCGGCCGATATGCTCAATGCACGGTTTACGCGATTGTATCTTTCAGCTTCTTTGTTTCCATTTTATGCGCGTACATCTTTTCATCCGCCCGCTTGACGATTGCCTGAAAGCTGGCGTCGGCGGGCTCGTACTGCGTTACGCCGTAGCTGAAGCCCGAAAACGCAGGCATGGCCGCTAGATCCTTATTCACGGACGGCCTGATTCTGTCCATCATCTGCTGTGTGTTGTCCTGGTCGGTGTGGGGGCAGATCAGCAGGAACTCATCCCCGCCCCAGCGGCCCAGCAGGTCGGTTTCGCGCAGCTTTGCGCCCAGGCTCTTCACAAACGCCTTGAGCATGGCGTCCCCGGCATCGTGCCCGTATACGTCGTTCACCTGCTTGAAGGAGTTCAGGTCCATCATGGTCACGGAAAACTCGCTGCCGTAGCGCCGTGCCCGGTCGAACTCGGTTTTGAGTATACTGTCGATCTTGCGGCGGTTGAAAATCTGCGTCAGCGGATCGGTTTCCGCGGTTTGCAGCAAGAGCTGCTGCTGATACACAAACGCCAGCTCCTGCTCAAACGCTTCCTTCAAATCCGACACAATGGTCTGATAGCTTTTGTTCAGGCCCTTTTTCACCTTGCGCGGCACGCAAATCGCCGCGTACAGCTCCTGATCCGGCCAGAAAATCGGCAGTCCGCTGCAGGTAAACACCGGGGCCAGCTTTGCCTGATGAACGTAGTCATTCTCATCGGAGTGTACGGCGGTCACCAACAGCGCGCCGCCGCCCAGGATGGACTCGCAGTACAGGCCGTTGCCGAAGTAGTACTCGGTGCCGTCCTTTATTTTCGGCTCCCCGCGAAACAGCACGCGGATCGTGTCATTCGTGAGCCGCAAAATCATCGCGGTCGGCTCGCGCAGTTCCTTGGCCATCAGGCTGAACAACCGCTGCCAGCGCGCAATCATGGCGCTGTCAATGTCCGGCTTATCCGCGCCGGTGATTGCCACCGACCGCAGAATGCCGTCCTCCCGCAAAAACGCCTCGATCGTCTTCATCTGATGAAAGCCTGCTCCTTCAGCGTCGCGTACCGCATTCGTCGGTCAGGCGATGGACAGCAAACTACCGTCCGCCGTCTGTTCGCCCAAGTTATGACGAAATTGTATCATAAAAGCACTATTTTGTAAACATTTATTAATAATTATCCTGTGACGCCAACATCTGTGCCTTTAAGAATATAAACCCTACTCTATATAGTATCTACTTCCGTGAAACCCTTTACCAACTCTTTGCTATCAGGCTTGGTTTTCTTTCTTTGACACGTTGCCGATGTTTACAGAATATGGTATTCTACTGATACTGTATTGTTTCTCTTTTCGGCAAGTTCCGCGCACCGCTCAACTCTATAAACAAATGGAGGAACCTGTATGAAAGCTGTACATTGGCTAATCCGGCTCCTGTCTGTTATCCTGCTCTGCACGCTTATGTCCCCCGCGCTGGCCAGCAACATGGAGGTTGTTCCACTGGACGAGGACAGCGGCTATGTTAAGATATATTACTTCACAGATGTCGATGTAACGCTTAAGCTGCCTGCCTACGCTAAACTGAACACGATGATTGATGAGGTTCAGCAGAAAGCTACCAGCATCCTTATGCCGGAATATCCGGATGCGCTTTTTGCCTTTTTTGCGTTTCAAGATGATTCCCTGGATGGAAAATTGTTCTCAGATATGACCAACGCAGAAATGCAAAACGTATTGGAGACCATCTCCGACCAAGGTGCAGCTCTGATTCCCTCCCCCGCAGAGGATATCGTTTGGGATGTGGAAATGCTTCGTGTACCGGAACCTGCTTATGATTTTTACGGCGAACATCTGCTGGCGATTAAAAATGACTGGCTGATTAACATAATGTTAGCGCGTCCGTACAACGCAGAGACGCCGCTGGAAGATTTGCAGGCGCTGCAGGCCGAACTGATGGAAGGTGTGTTTGACGAAAGCTTTATCTTCCATCGCTATCAAAGCATGACCTTGCCGGACAGTGATATTTCCGTTTCTGTACCGGACAGTTTATATATCATCTTCTCCTATGAAGCCGATGACTTCTACAAGATATCCATTGTTTGCAAAGAACCCGGCATTCAAACCAACGCAATTTTTGTGTCCGCCGTCAAAGCCGATGCCTATCAAGATCAAACCTTGTTAACGCTAAGCGATGCGCAGCTAAGTGAGATGATGCTTTTCCCCACCATCGAAGGCCGGTACGATGAAACTACGGTAGACATGATCGAGAACTTTGAAAGCGAGCACCCCGTCATCGCATACGAGAGCGACGGGATGAGCAAACATCTGATGGCACTGCGGGATGGCTGGGTGCTTTATACTACCTACATGGATATCAGCGAAAATCTGGATCTGGCATGGGCGCAAACGATACAGGCACAAATCATGCATCAGCTGTTGGGCGGCGAGCAAGCCATCGACGACTGGATTCCCGGTCTTAGCACTGCACAGGAGGGCAGCACTCTGCGCGTACCGCTGCGCACAGAAACAATGACCGTGGCCATTCCTGACGGATTTGGAGTGGACATCCAGCAAGACAATGCCGATTCCCGTTCTATCTACTTGTATTCGCGGGACGGCAGCCTAAAATTCTATCAAATCAAAGTAATTCCGCTCGGAGCGTACAGAGGCAACATGACGATTGCCGATGTTCCTTCCGAAACACAGGATGCTCTTATTGCCGAACTTTCCGAAGGCGCAGCGGAGATAGGGTTTACGGCCGTCAGCACATTGGTAGAAGATGGACCGGGAGGCCTTCCCTTTCTTCACACTACCACGGAAAAACAGCTATTTGAACAGTACTATGGGATTATAGATTCTTGTCTCGTCCTGATTTCCATAACTTCAGAAGGCGGTATAATTACTGAGGCCGAATCAGCCACGCTGCTTAACTTGCTTCAATAAACGCGTAATCAATTGCATAATTCGCAAGCACCAACACCCTTGACACCCTACGTCGAAGACACCGCAAACGCAAGATGTTGTCACTGTGGCCGGAAACGTGCGGGGAATTTGCGCAGCGTTTGCCTGAATGACTGAATAGCCGTCAAATTTAATTACTACTTAAATTTGACGGCGGTTCCGTACGCCATCACCTCCGCTGCGTTGGCCATCACGGAGGCGGACGCGTAGCGGATGTTGACGATCGCGTCGGCGCCCATTTGTTCGGCCTGCTCCACCATGCGCTTGGTGGCAAGGGCGCGGGCGTCGTTCATCATT
>DAIOVG010000010.1:0-32594 GCA_036759125.1 Candidatus Limiplasma sp. | reverse complement strand
ACCTATATCGGCGTCAGCGATTGCCGGATGAACGAAGGCAGCCTGCGCTGCGATGTCAACCTGTCGATCCATCAACCTGGCGAGCCGTTTGGTATCCGCACGGAGATGAAAAACCTGAACTCGTTTCAAAGTGTGGAGCGTGCCATCAAGGCCGAGTACGAACGCCAGATTGCCGCACTGGAAAGCGGGGAAGAGGTTGTACAGGAAACCCGGCGCTACGATCAGAAGACCGGGAAGACCTCCAGTATGCGCCGAAAGGAAAACTCCTCTGATTACCGCTATTTCCCCGATCCGGATCTGCCGGAGGTTCGCCTGACTGACGATCAGATGAACGCGATCAAGGCGGAAATCCCGGTATTGCCAGACGCGCGCAGGGAAGCCTACATGCAGGATTACGGGCTGACCGCTTATGCGGCAGAACAGCTGACCAGCGAGCGCTGGATCGCCGATTACTTTGAAAAGGCGGCCAAAGCGGCCAAATCCCCCGTCAGCATCGCAAACCTATTGCAGGGCGAGGTGTTTGCCATCCTGTCGGCAAAAGCTGCCGAAGCGGAGAAGGAAGGTCTCGCAGCAGTAGAGGGCGTAGAATCGCTTCCAATCACGCCAGAGCATCTGGCCAAACTCAGCGATCTTTTGGTTGACGGGCGCGTGAACAGCTCCACCGGCAAGAAAATCCTCGCCGAGATGTTTGCGTCCGACTGTGAACCGGAAGCGTATGCGCAGGAGCATTCCCTGTTTGCGGTATCGGATGACGCGGTACTTTCAAAAGCTGTGGAAACGGTTCTGGCACAGAATACCGATATGGTGGACAGTTATAAAAAGGGCAAGGTGACCGTGGAGCGTGCCTTGATGGGCAAAGCCATGGCTATGACCAAAGGCAAGGCCGATCCCGAGCGGCTATCAGCGCTCCTGCATGACGCATTGGAACAGCTTGTGTAACACGGCGTATAATTGACAACGCATGCGGAGCATGCTAAACTCGTGAGATAATCAGGCAGAAGGTAGGGGAACGCTATGGTTCGCGTAGGGATCATTGGTGCGACAGGCATGGTGGGTCAGCGTTTTGTGCTTCTTTTACAGAATCATCCATGGTTTCAGATCACTTGTGTTGCGGCCAGCAAACGCAGCGCGGGTAAACCGTATAGCGAGGCTGTCGAGGGCCGTTGGGCTTTCAAGGCAACGCCCATCCCCAAAGCCGTTGCTGAAATGCCCGTAATGGATGCGGCGGATATCCAGGCGATCAAGGAGCAGGTCGACTTTGTTTTCTGCGCCATTGCGCTGTCAAAGGCCGAGACCCGCGAACTGGAAGACGCTTATGCCAAGGCCGAAATCCCCGTTATCAGCAACAACAGCGCCTGCCGCGGCATGGACGACGTTCCCATGCTGATTCCCGAAATCAACGGCAGCCATGCGCAAGCCATCGAAGCGCAGAGAAAGCGCTTGGGCACAAAGCGCGGTTTTATCGCCGTCAAACCCAATTGCAGTATACAGAGCTATGTACCGGCGCTTTGGCCGCTGCTTCAGTTTGAGCCGCAGGAAGTGATGGTCTGCACCTATCAGTCCATCAGCGGCGCAGGCAAGACCTTTGAAACCTGGCCGGAGATGATTGATAACGTCAATCCTCTGATTCCCGGCGAGGATGAAAAGAGCGAAATTGAACCGATGAAGATATTCGGTTCGATTGCCGATGGGCATATCGTTAATGCCAAGCAGCCTGTGATCAGCGCGCAGTGCCTGCGCGTGCCCACCTCGGACGGCCATTTGGCGGCTGTCAGCGTGAAATTCAAGCATAAACCGACGATGGAACAAATCCTGGAGTGCTGGCAGAACGCACAACCGGCGACCGCCGGTATGGGCTTGCCATCCAGCCCCGAACCATTTCTTAAATACATGACCGAACCGGACCGCCCCCAAACCCGTCTGGACCGTGATTTTGGCAACGGCATGGGCATCACCGTCGGCAGGCTGCGCGAAGACGCCGTGATGGATTACAAGTTCGTATGCCTGAGCCACAACACCATTCGTGGTGCGGCCGGCGGCGGACTGCTCAGTGCTGAATACCTGTACAAACTTGGCTATCTCTAAGAGGAGCGATACGATGGCTGCAATTTTTCAAGGCAGCGGCGTCGCGCTGGTCACGCCGTTTCGAAACGGTAAGGTTGACACAGACGCCATTGTGCGTTTGGTGGAAATGCAGATTGCTGCAGGAACCGCTGCGATCATAGCCTGCGGTACGACAGGCGAGCCGGCAACCATGAATGCGGACGAGTGCGAGCTCGTCGTTCGTACCTGCTGTGAGGTGGCCGATGGCCGCATTACAATTATTGCCGGAACAGGCTGCAACGATACCTTGCATGTGATCGAAACGGCCAAGCGCTATGAAAACCTCGGCTGCGCGGCACAGTTGGTTGTGACGCCCTATTACAACAAAACAAACCGGGAAGGCCTGTACAGGCACTTCATGACGGTTGCGGAGAATACCAAGCTCCCGATCATGATCTATAACGTGCCCAGCCGTACAGGGATTGATATTCAACCGGATCTGCTGTATCAGCTGGCACAGTGCGAGCAATTTATCGGCGTGAAGGAATCCAGCTACGATTATCCCACCGTGATGGAAAAGTTCGCTGCCGTCAAAGGCACGCAGGTCGCCATGTATTCCGGTAACGACGATATGAACTACGCGTTGCTCACGCTAGGCGGTCAGGGCACAATTTCGGTTGCGGCCAATTTCATCCCTGATAAGCTTTTCAGCATGGTCAATGCATTCATGCAGGGAGATACCCAGTCGGCACTGGAACAGCAAATGGCGCTGATGCCCATTAACCGCGCGCTGTTCAATGAGGTGAACCCCATTCCTTGCAAGGCAGCAATGGAGATCCTGGGCTTGTGCAGCGGAGAACTGCGTCTCCCGCTGTATGAAATTGGCTGCGCCTGCAGAGAGAAGCTGGTGGATGCGCTTCAGGGGCTTGGCCTTGTATAGGGGAGAGAGCATATGAAAATCATCATCAGCGGCGCACTGGGCCGCATGGGCAGAGAGCTAACACAGGCTGCAAAGTCTTCAGGAATCAATATTGTTTGCGGTGTTGATAAAACAGTCCAGGTGCAGACGGATAACTTCCCCATGGTGCGAAGTTACCAGCAGATTCCGGAATCAGCGGATGTGATGATTGATTTTTCGGTCGCCGATAATCTGGACGCGCTTCTTTCCTATGGCTTGAAATCAAAAACGCCGTTGGTGCTTTGCGTAACAGGATACAGTAAAGAACAGCTTGCGGAAATCAAGAAAGCATCTGCAGAGATACCGATTTTACAGAGTGCCAATATGAGTTTTGGCGTCCACGTTATGGCACAGCTGGCTGCGATGGCTGCGCGCGTCCTGGGTGATGATTTTGATATTGAAATCGTGGAAAAACACCACAACCGCAAGGTGGACAGCCCCAGCGGCACCGCACTAATGTTTTCTGATGCCATCCGCAAGGAACGCGTTTGGCTCTCTCCCGTGTATGGCCGCCAGGGACAAACTGGACAGAGGCGGACCAACGAAATCGGCATCCACGCGGTTCGCGGCGGTACAGTTGCCGGTGAGCATGAAGTGGGATTCTACGGCGATGCGGAAGAAATTATCCTCACACATCGTGCGGAAAACCGCGCTCTGTTTGCCCGTGGTGCGCTGCGAGGTGCCGCGTACCTAATCCATCAGGAGCCGGGCTTATATTCCTTGAAGGATGCCGTAGCCGACAGCTTCAAGAAGATATAATGGAAACCTATTCTCCACAAACAAACGGAACAAAAAGAGATGAAGCGTATACTCCATCTCTTTTCTTATACAGAAACCTTAGATTTCCATAATGATGGGAAGGATCATCGGGTTACGCTTGATTTTTTCGAAAATGTAGCGGTGCAGCTCGTCTTTGATGCGGTTCTTCATGGTTTGCCATTCGCTGCCGTCGAGGCTTGAATAGCTGGCAATGATGAAACGCGTCAGCTCGCGCGCATTTTCGATGATATCCTCGCTCTCGCGCACATACACGAAGCCGCGGCTGACGATATCCGGACCGCTGACAAGCTTGCCCTCGTCGCGGTTGATGGCCATGACGACGATAATCAGGCCATCCTGGCTCAAATGCTTGCGGTCGCGGAGCACAACGTTGCCCACGTCGCCAATGCCAAGGCCATCCACCAGAACGCCGCCGGTGGGAACGATGCCCGTGATGGCCAGGCTGTCCTCGCTCATCTCAATCACCTGTCCGCGCTCCGGAATCACGATATTTTCGCTCGGCGTGCCGACACCCTCGGCAAGCTCGGCGTGCTGCCAGAGCTTGGAATAATCACCGTGAATGGGGACAAAGTACTTCGGCTTGAGCAATACGTGAAGCAGTTTAAGTTCCTCCTGGCAGGCGTGGCCTGAAACGTGCACCTCGGCGATCTGACCATAAATCACGTTTGCTCCGCAGCGGTAAAGCTGGTTGATGACGCGTGCGATGGGTTTCTCGTTGCCGGGAATCGGACTTGCGGAGATGATAACCATATCCGTAGGCTTTATCTGAAGCTTGCGATGCTCACCGTAAGCCATGCGTGTCAGGCCTGCCATGGCCTCGCCCTGGCTGCCAGTGGTGATGATCAGAATCTCCTCATCGGCGTAATTGCTCAGATCGTCGATATCCACAAGGTTTTCCGACGGGATCACCAGCTCGCCGATCGACATGGCCACACGGGAGACGTTCACCATACTGCGCCCCACAAAGCAAACCTTGCGCCCAAACAACGCGCCGGAATCGACCACCATCTGGATGCGATGGACATTGCTGGCGAACATAGCGACAAATACACGCCCCTTGGCCAGCTGGAACTGATCAACGAAGGTTTGGGAGATACGGGTTTCGCTCATCGTATAGCCTTTACGCTCGACGTTCGTCGAGTCGCACATAAACGCAAGCACACCCTTTTTGCCGAGCTCTGCAAAGGTAGCCAGATCAGTCACGCCGCTCTTGATCGGGGTATAATCGATTTTGAAGTCGCCGGAAAACACCACCGTTCCCGCAGGGGAGGTGATGGCAAGCGATACGGCATCGGCTATGGAATGATTCACATGAATAAACTGCACGGAAAAGCAACCCGCCTGGACGACGTCCGGGGGCTTGACAACGTTGAGTTGTATGCCGGGTAAGCGGTGCTCTTTTAGCTTGAGATCAACCAATGCAAGAGTCAGCTTCGTACCAAACAGCGGTACCGGGATTTGCCGAAGGACATACGGGGTTGCGCCGATATGATCCTCGTGGCCGTGTGTAATGAAAATGCCGCGAATTTTTTCCCTGTTCTTGATCAGGTAGGAAACATCCGGGATGACCAGATCTACGCCCAGCATATCCGCCTCAGGGAAGATGGAGCCGCAATCGACTACGATGATATCGTCCCCGTACTCGACGACTGTGATGTTCTTGCCGAACTCATCAACTCCGCCGAGCGGGATGATTTTCAGTCTCGTCTGCGCAGCTTCCGTCATAGAATAACCTCCTTTATGCTGCGAGAGTTCCTGCATTCGTAAAAAGACAAATGCTATTCAAAGCGTATGTTTCTTTACAGCGCAAGAATACTCCGTATGTTAATGTTAATGGCATACCGTGTTCTATCGCCATTTCTATAAACAGCCCATTACCATGGGCATACTATATGATTATCGGCAACGGTTCGCGCTTTCTATTAACAACGGCATTATATCACAAGAAGCTTAAATTGAATAGAAAGAAATCACAATCGGAATGATTTTGTCATAACCTCACAGGGAACATGCTGATTTGCTGTGCTCTTGTGTTATGATGCATTGCATTGAAGGTCTGTATCAGCAGGTTTATCGGGGTAAACGGCGGTAATTTTCGGTGACCATTCCGGTTTTTTGGCAATATGCTTGTCAACGAGATAAAGTGTTACAAATGATACGAGTAAGCCGACCACAGCCCCCAGGACCGTGAAAAGGTCGCTTCCGGCACTGAACAGCCATCCCAAAAGCATGCCCAAAAGGAGGCCTGCAAGGGGGATGATATACACAAGCGTCGTGGCTTGCACGAAACGGTTTTCAGGAAGCTCGATTCGTACCCATTCGCCGACATTGCGATCGGAAGGCAAAGTGATCTCGCTGTTCTTGGAGCCGTATCCGCAGGCGTGGCAGTTGCCGCAGGCTTCCGGGCGCGAAAACTGTACAGTGATCATGCCCGAATTTTCGTTTTTGTCTCTAATCTGGCCGAATTTGATCATGAGGATCCCTTCTTATGCAACGTGCGAATATAGTCTGGGAATTTCAGGGATTCACTTGACTATAGACGGGTTTGGTGATAAAATATAAAATTGCATTAGTATCGTCTGTTCACGGGCTATACTGTGCCCGTAATCAGTATTTTACAGCTTGCGAGGATAAAAAGCAACTGCGAAATGCCAGGGCATGGAAACCGTGTGCAAATGGTCAGGTGCAAGAACATGAGGGGTGATAGCATTTATGGTGCACGAGGTTCAAATGGGGAAACTGAGAAAGCGCATGAGCTTCTCACGCATCGAAGAGGTTTTGGATATGCCAGACCTTATCGAGGTGCAAAAGAACAGTTATCGACGCTTCCTGCAAGAAGACCTCCGCGAGGTGCTCGCCGACGTATCACCGATCAACGATTATACGGATAATTTGGTCCTTGAATTCGTAGATTATTCACTTGATGAACCGAAAAACAGCGTAGAACGTTGTAAAGAGCGCGACATGACCTATGCCGCGCCCTTGAAAGTATTCGCGCGCCTCAAAAACCGCGAAACAGGCGAAATCAAGGAGTCCGACGTCTTTATGGGCGATTTTCCGCTGATGACCGAGCACGGTACCTTCGTGATCAACGGAGCCGAGCGTGTTATCGTCAGCCAGTTGGTGCGTTCTCCAGGTGTCTACTACTCTGATTCGATTGACAAAACGGGCAAGCACCTGTTTTCTACAACCGTGATTCCCAACCGCGGCGCCTGGCTGGAGTTTGAAACGGATTCCAACGATGTTCTGTGGGTTCGCATCGACCGCGCGCGCAAACTGCCCATTACGGTGCTGCTGCGCGCCCTGGGTTACGGAACGGATTCAGACATTATCAATCTCCTGGGTGAGGAAGAACGGCTGATGTCCACCCTGCAAAAGGGTGATAACGCGCAAAACCAGGACGAGGGCCTGATAGAAATCTATAAAAGGCAGAAGCCCGGCGAGCCGCCGACGCGTGATAGCGCCCAGAGCCTGTTAAACTCGCTGTTCTTTGACCCCAAGCGCTATGATCTCATGCGCGTGGGCCGTTACAAGTTCAACAAGAAGCTCTCGATTGCCAAGCGCATTCAGGACCAGGTTGCAGCCGAAGATATCGTGAGCCCGCAGGATGGAGAAGTCTTCGTAAAAGCCGGCAAGAAAATAGACAAGGAAACCGCAAAGGCAATCCAGAACAGCGGTATCAATTCTGTGTCGATCAAGCTGGAGAACCGTACGCTGAAAATCGTTGGCAACCACTTTGTGGAAGCGAACGAATATCTGCCGTTTGATCCCAAATCCGTCGGTGTGCTCGAAATGGTGCACTACCCGACGCTGAAGCAGATTTTGGATGCCTGCGGCGACAACGAGGAGCTGCTCAAGCAGACCATCATCGATAACCTGAATAATCTTGTTCCCAAGCGCATCCTGACAGACGACGTTGTGGCGGCTGTCAGCTATCTGCTGGGTCTGCCATATGGCATCGGCCATACGGATGATATTGACCATCTTGGCAACCGTCGCCTGCGCAGTGTTGGCGAGCTTTTGCAAAATCAGATCCGCATTGGCCTAAGCCGCCTGGAACGCGTGGTACGTGAGCGCATGGCGATTCAGGATGCCAACGACGTACGCCCGGGCGAGCTGATTAACATTCGCCCGGTCAGCGCGGCGATTAAGGAGTTCTTCGGATCCTCCCAGCTGTCGCAGTTCATGGATCAGCCCAACCCGCTGGCTGAACTGACGCACAAACGCCGCCTGTCAGCACTTGGCCCCGGCGGCTTGAACCGTGACCGTGCTTCGTTTGAAGTCCGCGACGTGCACTACAGCCACTACGCGCGTATTTGTCCCATTGAAACGCCTGAAGGCCCCAACATCGGCCTGATCGGCTCGCTGGCGACCTATGCCCGTATCAACGAGTACGGCTTTATCGAGGCTCCGTATCGCCGTGTAGATAAGAAAGCCGTGCGCGTCACTGAAGAAATTGTCTACATGACCGCTGATGAGGAAGACTTTTACAAGGTCGCCCAGGCGAACGAGCCCCTGCAGGAGGACGGCGCTTTCGTCAACGAGCGCGTCACTGTGCGCGACAAATCCGAAATCATTGAAGTACACGCCGATCAGGTTGACTTCATCGATGTCAGCCCGCGGCAGGTAGTTTCCGTTGCAACGGCAATGATTCCGTTCCTTGAAAACGACGACGCCAACCGCGCGCTGATGGGTTCCAACATGCAGCGCCAGGCGGTGCCGCTGCTAACGCCGGAAGCGCCGATCATCGGAACAGGTATGGAATACAAGGCCGCGCAGGACTCCGGTGTGGTTGTCATCGCCAAGGAAGACGGCGTTGTGAAAAAAGTCGCCGGCGACTCGGTGATTATCGCCGACAAGCACAACGAAGAACACACCTATCATTTGCAGAAGTTTGCCCGCAGCAACCAGGGAACCTGTATCAATCAGCGTCCGCGCGTGAAGGCGGGGGAGACGATTGAAAAAGGCGATCTGATCGCAGACGGCCCCTCGACCGAAATGGGCGAGATCGGCCTTGGCCGCAACGTGCTTATCGGCTTCATGTCCTGGGAAGGCTATAACTTCGAGGACGCTATCCTGATCAGCGAAGAGCTGGTACGCGAGGATAAATACACATCCATTCATATCGAAGAGTTCGAGTCCGAAGCCCGTGAAACCAAGCTCGGCTCTGAAGAAATAACCCGCGATATCCCCAACGTCGGCGAAGACGCGGTGAAAGATCTGGACGAGTTCGGCGTCGTACGCATCGGCGCGGAAGTGCAGGCTGGCGATATCCTGGTCGGCAAGGTAACTCCCAAGGGCGAAACCGATCTGACCGCGGAAGAGCGCTTGCTGCGCGCGATCTTCGGTGAAAAGGCGCGCGAAGTACGAGATACCTCGCTTCGCGTACCGCACGGCGAAGGCGGCATTGTGGTGGATGTGAAAACCTTCACACGCGAAAGCAAGGACGAACTCAGCCCCGGCGTTAACGAGATGGTGCGTGTCTACATCGCGCAGAAGCGCAAAATCAGCGTCGGCGATAAAATGGCAGGCCGCCATGGCAACAAGGGCGTCGTCAGCCGCATCCTGCGGCAGGAAGATATGCCCTTCATGCCCGATGGTACGCCACTGCAAATCGTTTTAAACCCGATGGGCGTGCCTTCGCGCATGAACATCGGGCAGGTACTGGAAGTGCACTTGGGTCTTGCGGCCAAAACCCTGGGCTGGCATGTAGCCACGCCGGTATTCGACGGCGCGCATTACTCCGAGATTACCGAAACGCTGGAAAAAGCCGGTATGAATCCGGACGGCAAAACGCTTCTGTACGACGGCCGTACCGGTGAACCCTTTGAAAACCGCGTCACCGTCGGTATCATGTACTTCTTAAAGCTTCACCATCTGGTGGATGATAAGATGCACGCCCGTTCCGTCGGCCCGTATTCGCTGGTAACCCAGCAGCCGTTGGGCGGCAAAGCCCAGTTTGGCGGCCAGCGCTTCGGTGAAATGGAAGTCTGGGCGCTGGAAGCCTACGGCGCTGCCAACACACTGCAGGAAATCCTCACCGTCAAGTCCGATGATATCGTCGGCCGTGTGAAGACGTACGAAGCGATTGTCAAGGGTACGAATATCCCCTCGCCGGGCGTACCGGAAAGCTTTAAGGTGCTCTTAAAGGAACTGCAGTCACTTTCGCTGGATATCCGCGTGATGGACAGCATGAAGAACGAGATCATCATCCGGGAACTGGAAGACGACGATACCGAGGAAATCACCATGCCGGTGCGCAATGTGGAGCGCGAACGCCAGGACAGGGACTTCGAACCCGAGAGCCTGGAAGAGCCGCTTGATGAAGAGGTACTGGAAGACATCGACTTTATCGAAGACGATGATCTGGATGATTTCAACATGGATCTTGACGATGATCTGGAGATTGATCTTGACGGAGACGACGATCATAACCCAGGCGACGACGCGCACAAAGACTGACCCACAAAACAACGCCGTTTTGATCGTTCCATCAACATGATTGTCCAATATCCGAAAGGAGTGTCAAACTTTGTTTGAACTTACGAACCTTGATTCGATACAGATAGGTATGGCGTCGCCGGAAAAAATCCTCGCTTGGAGCTTTGGCGAAGTCAGCAAACCAGAAACCATTAACTACCGCACGCTGAAACCCGAACGGGATGGACTGTTCTGTGAACGCATCTTCGGACCGACAAAGGACTGGGAATGCAACTGCGGGAAATATAAAAGAATCAAATTCAAAGACAAGAACAAAATCTGCGACAAGTGCGGCGTGCAGGTTACACGCGCCAAGGTGCGCCGTGAGCGCATGGGTCATATTCAGCTGGCGGCCCCTGTTAGCCATATCTGGTATTTTAAGGGCATTCCCAGCCGTATGGGCATGCTGTTGGATATCAGCCCCCGCGCGCTTGAAAAAGTACTGTATTTTGCAAGCTTTATCGTGCTCGATCCCGGCGATTCCAAAGTGACGGGCTTGAAAAAGCACGAGCTGATTACCGATGCCAAGTACCGTGAGCTGGAAGCCCAGCATGGCCGCGGTTCGTTCCGCGCCGGCATGGGTGCCGAAGCCGTGAAGGAAATGCTTGTGACCCTCGACCTTGACGATATCAGCGAAAAGCTGAAAAAAGAGATCGCCGAACTTGTGGAGAAAGAACGCGACCGCGATACCGAAGGCCAGAAGCGCTCTCGCGCCGTCAAGCGCCTGGAAGTGGTGGAAGCCTTCCGCCAGAGCGGCAATCGCCCCGAATGGATGATCCTAGACGTTGTGCCGGTCATTCCGCCGGATCTGCGCCCCATGGTGCAGCTGGACGGCGGGCGTTTCGCCACCAGCGACCTGAACGATCTCTATCGCCGTGTGATCAACCGCAACAACCGCCTCAAGAGGCTGTTGGAGCTCGACGCGCCGGATATCATTGTACGCAATGAAAAACGCATGCTGCAGGAAGCTGTTGATGCGCTGATTGATAACGGCCGTCGCGGCCGCGCCGTAACCGGCCCCGGCAACCGCGCGCTCAAGTCGCTGTCCGATCTTCTGCGCGGCAAGCAGGGTCGTTTCCGTCAAAACCTGTTGGGAAAACGTGTTGACTACTCCGGCCGTTCGGTTATCGTCGTCGGCCCGGAACTCAAGCTTTACCAATGCGGCCTGCCCAAGGAAATGGCGCTGGAGCTGTTCAAGCCGTTCGTGATCGAACGCCTGGTGGCGCTTAAGTATGCACACCATGGTAAGAACGCAAAGCGAATGGTGGAAAAGGGCCGTCCTGAGGTGTGGGATATTCTAGAAGGCGTGATCAAAGAGCACCCTGTGCTTCTCAACCGCGCCCCCACATTGCACCGCCTGGGCATTCAGGCGTTCGAGCCTGTGTTGGTCGAAGGCCGCGCCATTAAACTGCATCCGCTGGTCTGTACCGCGTATAACGCCGACTTTGACGGTGACCAGATGGCCGTGCACGTTCCGCTGTCCATGGAGGCACAGGCTGAGGCCCGCTTCCTGATGCTAGCGCACAACAATATCTTGAAGCCACAGGATGGCAAACCCGTGATGTCCCCCTCGCAGGACATGGTTATCGGCTGCTATTACCTGACCATGACCTATCCCAAACGCGAGGATCTTGAGCCTAAGGATATTCCCGTATTCTCCAACTATGACGAAGCGATGATGGCCTATCAAACCGGAAACATCACCCTGCAGCAGCCCATCCGCGTCCGCATTACCCGTTCGTTTGAGGCGGAAACCGGAACCAAGGTGATCGACTGTACGTTAGGTATGCTGATCCTCAACGAGGTTATCCCGCAGGATATCGGCCGTAAACCCCGTACCAACCTGGACGATATGTTCGCCCTGGAAGTCGATACGCTCTGCGGCAAGAAAGACCTTGGCAAGATCGTTGATCAGGTCTATCAGCAGCACGGCATCCATATTACCGCACAGGTGCTCGACGCTATGAAGGCGCTTGGTTTTAAATACTCGACGCGCGGCGCGATTACAGTATCGGTTGCGGATATCAAGGTTCCCCCGCAGAAGCCTGAAATGCTGGCCGAAGCGCAGGAACAGGTTAATGAAATCAATGACAACTACTTCATGGGTATGCTCTCCGAGGACGAGCGGTATCGTGCCGTTATTGATGTGTGGAGCTCCACGACCGCCAAGCTCAGGAATATGATTCTGCCCGGTTTGGACGAGCGCAACCCCATCCGTATGATGACCGACTCCGGCGCACGCGGCAGCGCATCACAGATTGCGCAGCTCGCCGGTATGCGCGGCCTGATGGCTTCACCCTCCGGTAAAACCATCGAGCTGCCTATCCGCGCTAACTTCCGCGAGGGTCTGTCGGTGCTTGAGTTCTTCCTGTCCTCGCACGGCAGCCGCAAATCTCTGGCAGACACCGCGCTGCGTACCGCCGACTCCGGATACCTGACCCGCCGCCTGGTGGACGTATCCCAGGAGGTTATCGTACGCGAGCTGGATTGCTTCACACATGGCAGCGAAAAAGTGCGTGGTATTACGCTGGAAGAGATCGCCATTAACAACCAGGTGATCGAGAGCCTGGAAGACAGGCTGGTCGGCCGTGTGGCCGCTGAGGATATCGTTGACCCCGTAACCGGTGAAATACTGGTAGCGCTCAACGAACTGATCTCCAACCAGAAAGCCAAGGTTATTGTGAATGCCGGCGTGAAGAAGGCGCAGGTCCGCAGCGTCCTCACATGTCGTAACGAAACGGGCGTTTGCGCCCGCTGCTATGGCGCCAACCTCGCCACAGGCGAGCCTGTGGATATCGGCGAAGCCGTCGGTATCGTGGCTGCCCAGGCCATCGGCGAGCCGGGCACACAGCTCACCATGCGTACGTTCCACACCGGCGGCGTTGCCGGCGGTGACGATATTACGCAGGGTCTTCCCCGCTTGGAAGAGCTGTTTGAAGCCCGCAAGCCCAAACGCGACGCGATCCTCGCCGAAATCAGCGGCAAGGTCTTCATTGGTGAGAACAAGCGCAAGCGCGAGGTTGTCGTCACCAACCAGGACGATGTGACCGAGCAGAAGACCTATACCATCAACTATGGCAGCCGCTTGAAAGTGGAGGACGGCCAGATGGTCGAAGCTGGTGACGAGCTGATCGAAGGCTCCATCAACCCGCATGATCTGCTGCGTATCCTCGGCGTGAAAGCCGTACAGGATTACCTGCTGCGCGAGGTGCTCAGCGTGTACCGCCAGCAAGGCGTGAATATCTCCGACAAGCACATTGAAATCATTGTGCGGCAGATGCTCAGGAAGGTTCGCGTGGAAGACTGCGGCGACACCAACCTGCTGCCCGGTGCGCTGGTGGATATCTTCCGGTTTGAAGAGGCCAACCGCGAGCCCATTGAAGCGGGTCTGCGTCCGGCGATCGCAAAGCGTATCCTTTTGGGGATTACGAAAGCGTCCCTGGCAACGGAAAGCTTCCTCTCGGCAGCCTCCTTCCAGGAGACCACACGCGTTCTCACAGATGCCGCTATCAAGGGCAAGGTTGATCCGCTGCTTGGGCTCAAGGAGAACGTTATTATCGGCAAGCTGATCCCCGCTGGTACGGGAATGCCGAGGTACAAGGACATCGAGCTGGTCGAAAACTTCTAACCTACCAAAGCGGCAGAACGTAAAACACTCTGCCGCTTTTTTCATCAATGTATATCGGAGGCTACAATGGCTTATCGCGCGCTTTACAGGGAATGGCGGCCGAATGTTTTTGCTGATGTCATCGGCCAGAAGGCCGTTGTAAAAACGCTGCTGCGGCAGATCACCACTGGAAGGATCGCTCATGCGTACCTGTTCTGCGGTTCCAAGGGTACCGGCAAAACAACGCTTGCCAAAATCATGAGCCGTGCCGTTAACTGCTTGAATCCAAGCGAAGGCGAACCGTGCGGCGTATGCGAAGTATGCAAGGCCATCCTTTCGGAGAGCACACTGGATGTGATCGAGCTGGATGCGGCCAGCAACAACTCGGTCGATAACGTGCGCGACCTACTGGAGCAGGTGCGTTATCCCGCACAACTTGGGAAGTACAAGGTTTATATTATCGACGAAGTCCACATGCTGTCTACAGCGGCCTTCAATGCGCTGTTAAAGACGCTGGAAGAGCCCCCTGAGCATGTGGTATTCATTCTGGCTACAACCGAACCGCAGCGCATTCCTGCCACAATATTGAGCCGCGTACAGCGCTTTGATATTTCCCGCATTCCTGCTGTGTTGATTCAGGAGCGCATGGAACAGGCTCTGGAACGCCTGCAGATCACCGTTGAACCAGAAGCGCTGCGGATGATAGCCCGCGCCGCCGAAGGCGCGATGCGCGACGCCTGGAGCATTCTGGACATGGCAGTCTCGGCAGCGGTGGGTGACCATATTACCGCGGAAATCGTTCGGGATATCCTGGGGGCAGCCGATAAGGATTTTCTGTTCGGCTTTGCAGACGCCCTGGCGGCACGGGATACCCGCGCTGTTATGGAAAAGATTGATCAGCTGATACGCGCCGGATATGAGGCGCAGGTCTTCTTGCGCGAGCTGACACGCCATCTTCGAGCGCTGTTGATCGTTAAGGTTGTCTCCACGGACGCTTCTGCTTTATTACAAAGTACCGAGGAAGACGAAAAACGCTACCGGGAGCAGACCGAGAAGTTTTCGCAGGCACGCTTGATCCGCATGATGAACGGATTGATGACAGCTGACAGTGAGCTTCGATATGCCGCTTCCCAGCGCATCGGACTCGAGATCGCCGCCTTGAGGGCCTGCCAGGACGCAGAGGGGGAGAGCAATGCCGCCCTGGCGGAACGCGTTGCGGAGCTTGAAATCAAGCTCAATGAGCTGCCAACGACAACAACACAGCAGCAGTCCGCCATACTCCCGCTGGAAAATATGCAAGAAACAATGAAGCAGACCGTGAAACCGGAAACGACGACTGTAAAGAGTGTTGAGCCTTCGCAAGAAGTGAATTTGGAGCAGAGTACAAGTTCTTCGGAAACTGCCGATCAGCCGAAGTATAATGATGCGGATATCTGGAAGGCGGCACTGAAACAGCTAGCCGCCGGGGAACCCGCCATTTTCGGGCTTTTAAAGCGCGAGCACTTCCTGGGAGAGCATGGAGGTGTATTCCGTGTGAGGGTCGCACAGAGCCGCGCTGGTTTTTCCTACGCCAACCTCAGAAAACCGGAGAAGGTGGAAGCGATCGTTAAAACACTGACTGCCGCTGCCGGACGCCCGGTGGGGTTTGAAGCGATACTTGAGGGGAATGACGAACCCAAGGCTGACGTACGCGAGAGCATTCAAATGCTTGCCGAAGCAGTCGGGCGTGATCTTCTGCAGATCGACGATACGGAGGATTGACTTGAAACGCAATTCTGGCGCAATGCCTACCTATGCAAAACCTGCTGTTCATCACAAAAAAGATCTTGGACAGCATTTTTTATACGACATGGAGCTCCTGCGTTCACTTGTCCGCAAGGCAAACGTTGCAGAAGGAGACGATATTTTAGAGGTCGGCGCCGGCGCCGGCACACTGACCCGCGCGCTTTGCGAAACGGGTGCGAACGTCGTCTCCGTAGAAGTGGATCAAGCGCTTCTGGCTAATCTGCAAAGGATGGGGGAGGAGTTCCCCAATCTGACGATTATCAAGAGCGACATACGTAAGCTCGATTTTTCGACACTGCCGTTTCAGGGAGTATTCTCAGTCGTTGCCAATATCCCATACAATATCACGTCGCAGATATTGGATTTGTTCTGGGGAAAGGGACTTCAGGTCAAACAAATGTCAGTGATGGTGCAAGAAGAAGTGGCGGATAAGCTGGTCGCCAATCCGGGTGATAAGGCTTACGGTTTGACGAGCGTTCGCGCTCACTATTACTGTTTGACGGAAATCGCCGAGCTAGTCCCCGCTGCCGCTTTCACACCACCGCCGAAGGTCGACAGCGCTTTTGTGACGCTACCGTTTCGGAAAGCTCCGCCTTTGCCGGTTGAGGACGAGGCATTCCTCTGGCGCATTGTAAACGCCAGCTATAGCATGCGGCGTAAAACCATGCAAAATGCCCTGAAAGGCGTTCTGCCGTTTCCGGCTGCAACCTTTCAGGGCATTTTGGATGAACTGGGATTATCCGCGACGGTGCGGGGCGAAACGCTTAGCGTGGAGCAGTGGATTACACTATCCAACGCGATTGTGGCTAAAACCCGTTCATGCTTTGCATCACCGATTCGCTGAGCTCCGGCGGCAAGTTATCAATAATATTGAGAACCGTCATGGTTAAGCCACGCTGCAATGTGAGCATATAGCTTTCCAGCTCTTCGTCGGTCATCTGCAGGAGCTGCACAGAGGTATCGGGGGAAACATCTGTAAGCGCTTCAAAGAAGCCGCTGTCCGGCTGCGTAACAGTGTTGACCTTGAGAGTGATCAGACCGGTTTCATCAAGAGCGGATTTGATGGAATCCACTGTTCCGCCGACGTAGAGAGCGATCTCAGTATCGGTAACATTCTCGGCCTTCTGCTGATCAATCGTCAGGTATGCGGATTGTTCATTGCCGGCATAGTTATCATAGACCGTGAAGGAGACCTCGGCGTTGGTGTGATCGGCGTTTTTCTTGTCACAGTTAAACGAGGCCTTGAAAGCTGGCTCGTCGGGCGATTCATACAGCACATACTCGCCGGAAACAAACGCTTCGCTCATATACAACGAACCCGTTTGAATCTCCATGGATTCGCCATTCTGCATCACAGTCGTGGAGAATTGATAATACTTCGCTTCATCAATGGTTGTGCGGGTGAGCGTAGCATCAATACCGATGGGCGTTGCTTCGCCTTCATAGCCGCTCATTTCGCCGTTCATATTGAACACAAAGGCGACAAGCTCGTCGTTTTTGGTATAGACTGTTACATTGACTTGCAGATTGCTGTCCATTAGCTCGCTTTTAGCTTCCGCAACCATTTCTGCAACCTGGTTATCGACGTCTTCCTGAGAAAGTGCTTCATCATTCGCCATCAGCTGGCCAGCCATCTGATCCCTAACCATTTGCAGATCCAGAACGCGGGCAATATCTTCAGTCGTCATGACGATCATGATTTTCTGATCGGCTTCGTCGCTGCCGTTAATGGCAAAGGTTCCGCTTTCGATAACCTTCTTGGCATCAATATCATCAATGTATGCGAGCAGGTCTTCATCAAGACCCATCATTTCATACATCTGCTCATCCGTCATCGTGCCGTCCGTCATGGCACTGTTCATCATGGCCTGATATGATTCCATCTCGGCTGCCACGTTCATCGCCTGCATATCCAAGCCCTGATTTTCAGCATATGCTTCCATCTGCTGTGTGATGAAGGTGCTGATGTCTTCCCAGCTAAAATACAGAGGTGTTTGACCAAAGATGCCGCTTTGTACATAAACGCCATCCTGTTCAGCTTTGAACAGACTCTGCAATGTATCAATGTTGTTGAGCGTCAGCACAAATGCGCCGTAGCCATCAGGCATGGTGTGGATGCGTATGGACGCGGTGTCCAGTATCTGGCCCACTTCCACAGGCTCGGCCAGCAGCGGACCGGCTTTCAGAGATAGCGTGGTCACGGTTTCCGTGCTCTGGTCGGCAGAAGCAGAAGTGAAACCCAACGCCAGCAGAACAAGGCACATTAGCAGCGCGAAGACTTTGTTTTTCATGTTAGTTCCTCCTCGATTTTCAATCGATTGATCAAGATACAGTATACACAAAACGGATTGGGTTGTGTACGAAAACAGTATATAAGCAGTGAAAAATTGCGTAAAATGTCGCTACCGCCGTTTCAACGGAATGCAAGTGGTATAGCGATATCATACCTGATGAGCACCTTGTAGGTCAAGTGAATTAGTTATACTCAATGGTGCGCTGATAGGCACGGTAGGTGGATGTATGCAGCAGCTCCCGTTTAAACTCGACACCATTCTGGTACCAGACCTTGTAGGTATCCACAACGTATCCCGTGCGGAGTTTGATAGTCTCCTTGCTGGTTCCCACAGGAAGCTCAGGGTTGTACACGTAGTTGATCTCAAGGGGCGGCTCGATTGTCTTGACCACTTTGGAGGTTAGATCAATCGTCACATTCTCGCCAAGGCTGACACCCCAGATTTCTGCGGTGCATTGCCTGTTTTTATAGTATGCGATCACAAACACCGGCGCATCGGTATTGTTCGTGAACTTGAAATCCAGGTTCGGCCAGTTAACCGTGGCGTCTTCACCCTTATTGACATAGGTACTGGGCCAGGCGTGCGGGCTGCGGCTTGTAATCTGCAGATTGGCGCGCGCAACGGCGTTGAACAGAGTAGAGCTGACCTGGCAGATGCCGCCACCGACTTCGTCTATTAGCTGACCGCCTGATATAGCACCCGCTTCGCGATACCCACGGGCATAGGTGCGCTCGCCAACGGTGCCGTTGAACGAGAAGGTCTCTCCGGGAAGCAGCACCGTACCATTGATCGTTTGGCAGGCTAGATTAATATTGTTGTTCCGGTTGGAATCGGATGTAGTTTTGGTAGTAAAGGCGGAGATCATCTTAAATGTGCTTTGAAGATCATCCTTGGTAATGGTGGGGAAGGTGAGCGATGGGGATACGGTGATGGCTCGGTTGACGATGCCCTGTTCCAGCAGACCGATAATCTGGTTGTACAGATCCTCCGCGTCGATGGAAACGCCTGGCTGACCATCCGAAAAGGTGAAGCTGCGGGAGTTGAAATCGAAACTCACGATCTGAGCGTCCACGGGGTCGCGGGTAACGTAATCGTTGATTTCCGAAACGATGGAGCGAATGGCAGCGTAATCGTATGTCAGCTTGCTATAGATGCTTACGTAGTTTTCCCGCAGGGCAATCACGGCTTCGGCACGCTCCATAAATGGCGTGCGCCGTGTGCCCTGAATTGCGGTTGTGTTCTTGCGGCCGATGGAATACGCTTTGAGCAGCGCGCCGTCAATATCACGATAAGCGGGGACGTTTTGGTTATTGAGCGTCCAGTTTTTATCGCCAATATTGACCGTGATGCTGAATGCTGCGGCAACTGCGTTATCGTCGCTGAGCTTTTCCCTGGCCTCCGTGGGGGTCATTCCGCCGACATGAATACCGTCGACAAACACACCGGGATAGATGACGTCCAGCTGCAGGTAATCCCGATATCGTTTATAGTTCGCATCCGCTGTTTTATCATACCGCAGCAGCTCACCGTTGATGAACGCGTAATTATCAAAGGTGGTCCAAAAATACCCGGTGAGCTGCGGCATCATTACGACACCGACTGCGCCGACGATCACAAAACAAACCACGATGACTGTGCTATAGACAGTCAGCAGTAAGGTTCGTCGTTGCTTCTTTTTGGTTTTTAGTGGATCGGGCGGAATCTGTTTTTGCGCAAATGGATTATCTCCGACATGTTCCATATAGCGAACAGGTTGATCAATGGAAATTCGATCCATCGGCTCGTTCCAGGCCGGGGTATCATCAAAATTGAAATCAAGCGTGTCCGCGTTCTCAGGCTGGTTCTGATCCGGATATGGCGGTGGCGCTTGCGAACTGCGAGGCGCAGAGTAAGGCGCGTTACGCGGGGTAAGGTCCGGCATGCAGCGGAGAGCCTCCTCTCAAAAAGGGCTGGCGAGGCGAGCAGAATTACGAATTGCTCTCCTTGATCTTGTAAGACAGCACTTGCAGCCCCTCCTCAAGGTGAACGCTGACAATCGTTGCATCTTCAGGAATATCAAGGTCGGCGGGTACAAAATTCCAGTAGGCGGTAACGCCAAGATCATGCAGCCTGTCCACGACAGACTGCCCGTAGGCGAAGGGGACGGCCAGTACGGCAATGTGAACGGGATTCTTCGCTAAAAAGGAAGCAATATCCGCATAATCCAATACGGTTAACGGACCGATTTTCTTCCCGATCTTCTGGGGATCCACATCAAATATCGCAACAGTGTTGAAATTGCTGGTGCGGAACGAATCGGAAAGTGCTACGGCGCTACCGATGTTACCGGCTCCTACGATAATCATATTCTGTTTTTTATGAATGCCAAGCACTTTGCCGATATGCTCCCTGAGCTTAGGTACAGAGTACCCAAAGCCCTGACGGCCTTCGCCACCGCTGCAATTGATATCCTGCCGGATTTGGGAAGCGGTCAGACCCATGCGATCGGCGAGCTCCTTGGATGAGATCTGCATGATATGATCAGCTTCCAGGTCGCTGAGGTAACGATAGTACCGCGGCAATCTCCGCAAAACAGCTTCTGATACACAATTGCCCATAAGGTTCCTCCTAACGCTGCGTGCTCCATTGCAACCGCAGACATCACATATAGAATTAACTGCCTATAATTATACCATACTCTGTACCACTGACAAAGTATGAACTGTAAACTCCCGGAAGCGTAAGCTGCCGGGAGTTGAAGTGAGCTTTAACAAGTAACCTGAACATAACAGATCAGTCAGGATTTCAGTGAAATCACAACGTGCCGGTTGGGCTCGTCGCCTTCGCTGTGGGTGGTTACGGCGCTGTTTTGCTGTAACGCACTGTGCAGGATGCGGCGCTCGTAGGGGTTCATGGGCTCCAGAACCACCTTGCGGCCGGTTTTCACGGCGCGGTTTGCCATGCGGTTGGCCAGGCGTTTCAAGGCTTCTTCCCGTTTGGCGCGATAGTTTTCGGTATCAAGCGTCACGCGGGTGTAATCATCCTTGCCATGGTTGACGTTCAGGCTGGTCAAATACTGCAGGGCATCGAGGGTTTCGCCGCGGCGACCGATCAGAATACCGAGTGTATCGCCATGGATATTGACGCGGACATTGCCTTCTTCATCCGTACCGGATTCAACAGACACATCCAGATTCATCAGCTTGGTGACATTGACCAAAAACTCCTGCGCGACGCCTGCCGCAGTATCAGGATCCGCTTTTGCATACTGCTTCAGAGGCTCTTTGGGGGTATCTGTTATCTCCACTTTAGGCTTCTGCTGCTTTGCAAGCTTGTCAGCAGGTTTCTCAACGGTAGCTTCGACAGATTTAACGACAGGTTCTGATGTCTTGGGTTGTGAACGCTTTTTTTGCTTTTTGGGCTTGCGGGGTGCGGAGACGGGGGTTTCTTGCGCAGCAGGCGCTGTCTGAGGAGCAAGCGTGGAGAGAATATCGTCGTCCAGTCCGTCGTCCTTAACGGTCAGGCGCACTTTGGCTTCTTTGGTGCCCATGATGCCAAACAAGCCTTTGGAGCCTTCTTGAATGATGTCAATCGTCACGTCGCCAAGAGATACATCCAGCTTTTCCAAACCTTGCCGTATTGCGTCTTCTATGGTTTTTGCAGAAGATTCGATGCTTCTCATTTCAGGCTATCCTCCTGGATAATTGTATTGTTGTTAGCCGATTGTTTTTCCATCATTTTGTTGATGATGATGCCTTCGCCCCAAGCGATCAAGTTGGCTGTCACCCAGTAGATGGAGAACCCGGCATTGAATGTCGAACAGATATACAGCGAGAACAACGGGAAGAAATACTTCATAAACTGTCCGGTGCCCTTGCTGCCGGTAGCGCTTGGCGTTTGCGGCTGGGTAATGGTCATCAGGTATTGCGTTACGGCTGCCAGTATGGGGGTTATAAACAAGCCGTTGTTATTGGCAAAGATTTGCAGCTTAAACACCAGCAGGTTCACCTCAGGCAGCGAAGCCCACTTGGTTAAAAGCGCCGTATATTCGGGCATTACAAGCAGTTGTGAAAGCAGCAGCTGGTAGGTGTTCGTATCGATGGTATCAATGACAATCCCGACGCTTGCAAGCTGTTCCAAGACATCCGGTGTGAGAACCATCCTCCAGATATCGACTGGAATAGCCTTAAGCTCCGTTTCCGTAGCTACGAACGAAGCAAATGGGCTATCAGGCATCCACAGGTTCTTCACCCAGAGCCAGCCCTGGTTTTGCTGTGTGCCGGTGACAATGAAATCGATGGTCTGTTTGGCAAGCTCGTTATTGGCCACCATACGCATGGCGCCGAACATTGCGATCAGCACCGGGAAGCTGAGCAGCATCGGCAAACAACCGGAAAGGGGGCTGATGTGCTCTTTCCGATAAAGCTCGGCCGTTTTCTGGTTGAGCTTCTCTTTGTCGTTGGCATACTTTTTTTGCAGCTTGGCGACCTGCGGTTGGAGGTCGGACATGCGGCGCATGCTTTTTCTGCTCTTAAAATCCAGCGGCAACAAGAGCGTTTTGATGATGACCGTGAAGATGACGATCGACCATCCGTAATTTCCGATAAAGCTGTTAATGCCACTGAGAATGTTGAACAAGAATGTATTAATTGCACCCATACGGCAGTCAATTCCTCCTTATTGAAACGTCGGTATTTTCCGGGACGGGATCATACCCGCCCTTTCCAAAGGGATTGCATCTGAGGACGCGCCAGATCGCAAGTCTGAGACCCTTCCACATGCCAAATCGCTGAATCGCGGTGACAGCATACTCCGAACATGTGGGCAAAAACCTGCACGACGCGTGGGTGTGTGTGCTGATACGTGTCTGATAGAATCGTATCATGCGGATGAGAAACCTGCTCATGACTGCAACCGGTTACTTTGATACAGGGAAAGCTTCCGAAACATCGCATCTGTACAGGATTGCATCTGGCTGTACGAACGATTGATTACGGCAGGATGCGCAATCACGACGTAAAGGCCGGGCTTTAGGTCCGGCATCAACGGGCGAATACACTCCCTGAGCCTGCGCTTGATCAGATTGCGGACAACCGCACCGCCAACCTTCTTGCTGACTGAAAACCCCACGCGTTTTTGATTGCTTCTGGCGTAGATCAGCGTGAGATCCTTGCAGGACGTCCGCATCCCGCGGCGGTATACATAGCTGAATTGCCGGTTATGACACAGCCGATACTGCTTCTGCAAAAGAAAGCCTCACTTCTCAGGGTCGGTTCCGGCTGACATTGAAAAACCCGTGCCCACATTACATTGAAGTAAAAGATGGGTGCGGGTATCCATCACATCGTCAAGGGTCGATGCATTATGCGCTGAGCACTTTGCGGCCGCGGCGGCGGCGGGCAGCCAGAACGCGGCGGCCATTTTTGGTGGACATACGCGAACGAAAGCCGTGTACTTTGCTGCGCTGTCTTTTCTTGGGCTGATAGGTACGTACCATTTTGCACAACTCCTTATCGTATCCTGTATACCAAAAGGCATACAAATTCGCATAGATTAACCATTTAATTATAATGGCTTTGTGGTTGGTTGTCAATATATGAATGTCGAATGAAACGCCTTTTCAGACAATCAGAGAGACTTTTCAATCTGTATTTTGAGCATCTCCAACTGGTCAGAGTTGACGGAAGCGGGCGTATCCATCATTAAATCGACGCCGCCCTGGCTCTTGGGGAAGGCCAGTACGTCGCGCAGGCTATCCGCACCGCAAAGGATCATCACCAGACGGTCGATACCAAAGGCAAAGCCGCCGTGGGGCGGGGTGCCGTACTGGAAGGCCTCCAATAGGAACCCGAACTTGCTTTGCGCTTCATCAGGTGTAAGGCCGATGGTTTCAAACATTTTGGCCTGCAAATCGCTGCGGTGGATACGGATCGATCCGCTGCCCATCTCCACACCATTTAAAACCAGATCGTACGCCTTGGCGCGCACCGAACCGATATCGGTATCCATCAGGTTGATATCCTCATCCATGACCGATGTGAAGGGATGGTGTTCCGCCACATAGCGATTGGCTTCCTCGTCCCACGAAACCAACGGGAACTCGGTGACCCACAAAAGGTTATACTGGCTTTTGTCGATCAGGTTCAGCTCGTGCCCAAGCTTGAGCCGGAGCTGGCCCATGGCGGTGAGGGCGGTGTATTTCTTGTCGGCAATCACAAACAGCGCATCGCCGACGCCGCACCCGGCTGCGGACAGGAGATTTTGCATACTGTCGCCCTGCATGGCTTTGGCAAAGCTGGAGCGTATACTGCCGTCCTCCTGCGGGACTGCCCAGGCAAGGCCTTTCACATGATAGGTCTTCACAAACTCCGCAAGACCATCCAGCTGTTTTCGCGTCAGGCTTCCCGCGCCCTTGGCGCAGATTGCGCAGATGGTCTGGCCTTCCGAAAGCGCGTTTTCGAATACTGCAAAGCCGCAGCCTTTCACGGTTTCGCCGACATCCAGAATCTCCATGCCAAAGCGCAGATCAGGCTTATCGCTGCCAAAGCGACGCATCGCCTCCCGCCAGGTCAGGCGCGGGAAGGGGAGAGTGAGCTCGATATTCATGACGGTTTTGAACACGTTCTGATAGACGGACTCAATGACGTCCTGCACGTCCTTGGGTTCCACAAAGCTCATTTCCATGTCGAACTGTGTAAACTCCGCCTGGCGGTCAGCGCGGCCATCCTCATCGCGGAAGCAACGGGCCAGCTGATAGTAACGGTCGATACCACCGACCATCAATAGCTGCTTATAAATCTGCGGGCTCTGGGGAAGCGCATAGAAGAGCCCCGGCTTCTGCCGGTAGGGTACCAGATAGTCGCGCGCGCCTTCCGGCGTGGACTTGGTCAGGATGGGGGTCTCGACTTCGATGAAGTCTTTCTGGTCAATACAGTCGCGGATGGCCTTGGTCACCTTGTGACGCAGCCGAAGCACGGCCTGTACGCCAGGCTTACGCAAATCCAGATATCGGTACTTGAGACGAACGGCTTCCTGCTCGTTTGCTCCGTCTTCAATATAAATTGGCGGAGTTTTGCTGGCATTGATGACTGTAACGGAATCGGCGAAGACCTCGATCTCGCCGGTCTTCATCTGCGGGTTTACGGCATCAGCGGAACGGGCGCGTACTGTACCCAATATTTCCACAACAAATTCGCCGCGCAGGCTTTCGGCTATCTGAAAGTGTTCGGCGCTCATCTTTGTGGAGTCGGCGACCACCTGTACAATGCCTGTGCGATCTCTGAGCTGGACAAAAATCAAGCCGCCCAGGTTGCGGGCACGCTGCACCCAGCCCTTTAAAACAACTTTTTGTTCTACGTCCTGTTTGGTGATCTCCCCGCAGTAGTGCGTGCGCTTGTTCATAGAGAACATGCCTCCTCTGATTGGTTTCCGAGTCTTTGTTTCATGCTTTGCGGGGCGTCCGCCAGAGAGACTTCCCATTCGTCGCCAGATTTCATATCACGCAGTTTCACAACGCCTTTTTGGGCCTCATCTTCACCGAGAATCGCTACATAGGAAGCGCCAAGCTTATCGGCAAACTTGAACTGCGCGCGCAGCCCGCGCGTGGTGTGGTTCATATCTGCCTTCAGGCCAAGACCACGGAACTGCTCCAGTAACTTAAACGCCAGAGGCGCAAGCGAACGATCCAACGGCGCGATATAGATATCCGGATTGCTGTCGGCGACCTTTAATTTCTTCTGATCGTCCTGCAGCGAATCATAATGCATCAGTACGCGTTCCATACCCATGCCAAATCCAACGCCCGGGATGCTTGGACCGCCGATTTCCTCCACCAACCCGTCATAGCGTCCGCCGCCAAGCAGGGTCAGGGGGCCGTTTTCGGTTTGGGCGATAATCTCAAATACGGTTTTGGTGTAATAATCCAGTCCGCGTACCAGTTTGGTATCCACTGCATAGGGGAGTCCGGCGGCGTCCAGCATCATTTTGAGCGTATCAAAGTGGTCTTTACACTCGTCGCACAGGTGATCCATCATTCGCGGCGCGTCCGCAAGCTGTGCCTGACAGGTGGGAACCTTGCAGTCCAGTACCCGCAACGGGTTGACGTCGATCCTATCCTTACAATCGCCACACAAAAGGTTTTCTTTGCTGTGCAGATAGTCTAACAGCGTTTTGCGGTAGGCAGGGCGGCACACCGGGCAGCCGATGGAGTTAATCATCAGTTCGACATCCGTGATGCCCATACTCTTCAGCAGATCCATCCCCAGCCAGATAATTTCGGCATCGGCCGATGCCTCCTGCGCGCCGAAGCATTCCACACCAAACTGGTGGTGTTCACGCAGCCTGCCGGATTGTGGCGCTTCATAGCGGAAATGCGGCGAATACAGGTAATAAAACTTCACTGGCAACGCCTGATTGTGCATGCCGGATTCCAGAAACGCACGCACGACGCCCGCCGTAGTTTCAGGCTTCAGGGTAATGGAGCGGCCGCCCTTATCTTCAAAAGTATACATTTCCTTGCGGACGATATCGCTGGATTCGCCGACGGAGCGCGTAAACAAAACCGTATGCTCAAAGACAGGCGTCCGAATCTCCTGATATCCAGAAAGCCGCGCCTTTTCACGGATCAGGGCTTCCATTGCCTGATACTTGGCGGACTCGGCGGGCAGTATATCCTTGGTGCCTTTGGGCATCTGCGTCAGCATTTCGTTCACCTCAAACGTATAGATTAGGGGGATTATACCGTGTTTGACTATATAGCGTCAACTTAAGTATGCGCTTTTGTCAGCAATAAACTGATCATAGGAGATCAGCACTTCGCGGGGTTTGGAGCCCGCGCTCTGGCTGATGATACCACGCTGTGCCATATCGTCGATCAGGCGGCCAGCGCGCGCATAGCCGATCTTCATACGGCGCTGCAGCATGGAGATACTTGCCTGTCCGTCGGAAATGACCATCTCAATCGCTTCTTCCATCCTGTCATCAAGTCCTTCGTCACCATTGCCGCCGCCAAGAGCAGCGGGAATGCCGCTATCCTGACCCTCCATCAGCTCGTTGATACTGGTATCATAATCGGGCTCGGAATTCTTGACAATATAGCCGACGACATCGCGAATCTCCTGATCGCTGACAAAGCAGCCCTGCACGCGGATCGGGGAGTTGCTGCCGGTGGGATAGTAGAACATATCGCCGCTGCCAAGCAGCTTTTCCGCGCCGTTGGCATCCAGAATGGTGCGGCTGTCGATGCTGGACGCGACCGCAAATGAAATACGAGACGGGAAGTTTGCCTTGATCAGGCCTGTAATGACGTTGACCGTCGGGCGCTGCGTTGCGATGATGACATGGATACCCGCCGCGCGTGCCAGCTGCGCCAGGCGGATGATGCTGTCTTCCACCTCGCGTTTGCATGCAAGCATCAGGTCGGCCAGCTCGTCGATTACAACGACGATGCGGGGGAGAGCGGGTTCGTCGCCCGCACGACGTGCGTTGTAGGATGTGATGTTGCGCACGCCTTTGGACTGCATTTTATGGTAACGGTCCAGCATCTCCTGCACAGCCCAGGCCAACGCGCCCGCAGCCTTGTGCGGGTCGGTCACAACGGGGATCAGCAGGTGCGGAATCTCATTATATCCCTGTAGCTCCACGACCTTCGGGTCGATCAGGATCATACGCAGATCCTGCGGAGACTGGCGGAAAAGGAGGCTGTTGATAATGGTATTGATGCAGACGCTTTTGCCGCTGCCGGTTTGCCCGGCGATCAGCAGATGCGGCATTTTTTCCAGATCACAGATTACGGATCTGCCGGAGATATCCTTGCCCAGCGCAATGCAAAGGTTGCCTTTGGCGCGTTCCATTTCAGGGCTGGTCAGCACTTCCGCAAGCGACACCTTGGAAATCTCACGGTTTGGAACCTCGACGCCAAACAGATTGGTTCCTGGAATCGGAACCTCAATGCGCACCTGTCCGTTTGCGGCCAGCTGCAAAGCGATCGTCTCTGAGATCCCAAGAATTTTCTTAACGTTGACGCCGCTGGACGTGAGCCCAAGCTCATAGCGGGTCACAGCGGGGCCGTGGGTAACACGCTGTACACGGGCGGGAATATCAAAGCTTGCCAGCGTATCTTCCAAAGTTTGGATGCTTTCAATATCATGCTGCCTGTCAACCGGCGGCGCGAACTGGGTGAGATCCAAAAGCTCAATCATCGGGTAGGGATACGCGCTGACCTTCGGCTTGGGTTCGTTTCGTTTTGCAACAGCGTTTTGCTTGGGTAAAATGAGAGCCGGGTCATCCAGCCGTTTACCGCTTGGCGGGAACTCGACCACAGTTTCGCGTTTTTTCGGCCCCTTGTAAGCCTCGTAAGGATCCGTTTGCTTTGGTGGCTTGCGAACCGGAGGCGCGGCTACAGGAGGCCAGGCATCCAGGGTATCAGGCGATTCTTCTCCCATTTGACGGGCAATCTGCGCTTTCCGCTGACGGATTTCATCCATGCGCTTGAGCACCTTGCCCGTATCGCCGGTGGGTTTCAGGTTGGCGATGGCCGGATCGGCAACGATGGTTTCGTCATACAGCGTGACCGGCGCTTGCCGGACAGGCTTGCGTGTCGGCTGCCCTTGCCTGGGCTGCTGCCGCACGGCAGGCATCGGTATGGTATTGGAAAACTCTTGCTGCACCGGCTGATCCGGCTGTTGATTCCGGCGCATAAAGGCAGGCAGTTGCAAACTGCGCTTCTCGCGTTCTTCCTCGGCCTTTTGCTTTTCCATCTTCTTCAAATGCGCCTGACGGCGTTTTTCCAGCTCGCGCTGATCCTTGGTGGTTTTACGGCCGGAGCGAAGCTGCTTGATCGAACCGATGAAATCAAAACGCGAGAAGAACAGCAGGCATAACAGGCCCAACAGGGATAGAATAATAGCGCCGCCAACAGTGCCGATAAACGTGGCAAGCGGCCAGGCGGTCAGCATGCCAAGGCCGCCTCCAAGGCTGCTCTGGTAAGAATCAAACTGATAGCTTTTGGAAACCATGCTGAGGTAATCGTCTTTGTTATCCCTGCCGAAATATTCAAGCAAGCCCAGCCCGGAAATTTTGGAAAGCAGGTTGATGATACCCAGTACAAACAGGTAAAACAAGAACAGAAGCAAGAAGGCGCGCAGAGAAACCCTGCGATACGCCGACAGCATTATAAGCAAGCCGCCCCAGATGATAAACAGCGGAACACCGAGGCAAAGCGAGCCGCCAAGCCCCTGTACGATACGGCGAATGGCCTGGAAAACGCTGCCCTGCACAATCCCCAATGCGGATACGGCGGCAAGCACGCCGATTGCCATAATGAGGATGCCGAAAATATTCCGAAACAAGATGGTGTCGGAACTGTAGTTTCTTGCGCGAGCCCGTTTTCTAGTTGCCATAGAACCTCCGCTTTACTTCTTGAGCTGTACGGCGTACAGCACGCCGCTCTCGTCGGCATAGAGCATCAACTGTGTATCTTCAAATGTATAATAGTCCGCCGTACCCACTGGCAAGCCGTAATCGGCGGCAGTGTAGGCGTCGTAGTCAACCGTCCATGGCTCTCCAAGAATTTCGCGCCAGCGGCTTTGCTCCGTAACGCCGATCTGGATACCGTAGAGGTTCATCCGCCGTGCCAGAATCCCCTGTACAACGGATGATTCATATCCGGAGGTCAGCGCGTCGGACAGAATCAGAATCTGGCGGAACGCCGCATCCTCAAACTGGAAATACCGACCGCCAGGGAACTGATCTGGGGTGCCCGGCAGCCTGTAGGCAGAGATCAAATCGGAAATCGAATCCCCTAATTGCACATTGATTCCGGGGAGAGTACCCTGAGATACCTGGGCTTCAATCAGTGTTTTGATCTCCGCATCTGTATACTCGGGAACAATCGCGCCCAGCCGAACCGGTACGGATCCTTCCTCACGGATTAGAAAATTCTGCAGCTCGCCGTATTGAAACTGCACGGCTCCGCTATACTCCGAGAGAAGCGAGAATTGGTGATACGGGTAGTAAAAAGTGATGCCGTTTTGATCAAACGAGAAATTGTCTAAGGGCAGCGGCGTAAGCTCAGCATATAGAAGGTAGGTGGACAAATCATCCTCAAGGGTTGATGTCAGCTGCTCTTCCATCCAAGCCTGTGCCGCCTGTGGATTCAAAAAGAAATCTGACATCGTCAGGCGTGTTCCGGTTTTCAGGTCATAGGATAATGCCGTATAAACATGACCGTTTCGTTGGTTCTCCATCACACCCTTGGCGCTGATCGCTGTGGAAAACAGCATGTCATGCAGGTATGCCGTATAGGAAACCTGTAGTCCCGTTCCGCCGGGCTGGAGCATGCTGAGTGTGATCAGCCGCTGGCTGATGCCTGCCTCGTTGACAATCGCATCGTTGACGGCATTCTGTATTGGAGTGTCATCCATACCGGCAAGCTGCGGATACCGTATATAATTATCTCCGCTTTCCGTTGAAATATCCTCGATATGTGCATCTGTTGTGCTATCTGTTGAGCTTGCAAACGCGGTATTGAAAACAAAAAGAGCGCAGACCAAAAACAGCGCCAAAACGGATGTGAACCTCCGCAGTATCACGCGCATCTTTGCCCGCTCCCTTCTCAAAAAGTATACCGTATACAAAGGTTTGTTGCAAGTATGTTACGAATTGAAGAAAAAAGCGCAAGCACGCGGCTTGCGCTCAATTGCGGTGCGTGTTTCTATAGTATAAAACGCTCGTCAGGCTTGGTTTGTTCCTGCATTTCCCTGGCCTTTTCGACATACTTCGGCTCACCGGTATTGCCAAGCACGGCGAAGCTTGCAATCTTGGAATTTTCCACGCCGGGCTGATTGAATGCGTCGATATTCAGGAGTTCACCCATATAGGCGGTTGCCATTTCAAAGAAGAACAGCAGCTGCCCGATGGTATGCGCGTTCACTTCAGGCAGAATGATGGTCTGGTTCATGCGCCCAGCCTGGCAAAGCGCAAATTCGGTGCCTTTGAGTTCTGCGTCCAGGAGCTGGTTAAGCGTCTTTCCGCCCAGGAATGCGACGTTCTTAAACTCTTCACAGCCATGTGGGATCGTGTACTCCGTGCGGAACGATTCCACCTTCAAGAAGGTGATCACTTTATCGAACGGGCCTTCGGTGTACAGCTGCAATTGGCTGTGCTGATCGGTTACACCCAGCGCTTTGGTGGGCGTTTGGCCATAATGCACCGCCTTGCCATCACGGGTAACATTCTTGCCCAGGCTTTCGGCCCAGAGTTGGCAGAACCAGTCCGCCATAAACTTCAGGCTGTCGGCATATGGCATCACAACCTGAATATTCGCACCGTGCCCTTCGGTGGCGACGAGCTGTAAAACAGCTTCCATCAGTGCTGGGTTGCGCCAAACATCGTCGGACTCGCAGCGCTTGTCCATAGCCGCAGCACCTTCAAGCATCGCCTGGATATCAATTCCGCAAACCGCCGCAGGCAGAAGACCGACGGGGGAAAGCTCGCTGAAACGGCCGCCCACACCGTCGGGAATGACAAACATACGAAAGCCCTCTTCTTTGCCGATCTTGATGAGGTTTCCGTTCTTTTCATCCGTCGTGGCGATGATTTGATTCTGCCAGCCTTCGCCGACCTCTTTTTTCAGAAGATCAGAAATAATCAGGTACTGGCTCATGGTTTCGGCTGTTGCGCCACTCTTGGTAATCACATTGAAGCAGGTTTTCTTCACGTCGATTACATCCAGCAGCGAGGCCATGCGTTCAGGATCGATATTGTCTTCCACGTAGAACTTCGGACCGTTGCGATGCGAAAGCTCATTCCAGCGCAGATGGTTTAGCGCTGCCTGCACGGCGATGGGGCCCAGCGCGCTTCCGCCGATTCCCAGAACAACAAAATACTCATACGTATCACGCACATACGAGGCGGCAGTTTTAATTTCCTTGACAATCTCCGCCTGGTTATATGGCAGCTCCGTCCAACCGAGCATTAGCTCGTTATTACCGCGATTTTTGGCAACTGCTTGCTGGGCGCTCTTGGCGCGTTCAGCCAGCTCGTCAATCGCAGTCGTGGTGATGCCATGCTCGCCATGCAGGCGACCGCGCATCATATTATTGAATTCCAGAGTGATTTGCGTGTGATTGGGTTGGTTCATAGCGTTTCCTCCTCATTTCCTCTCTGGGATTATAACACAGGGATTCAATCAAAAAAAGAGCGTTTCCATCATGGAAACGCTCTATGTGTGACAAACGCTTACGGCTGACGGCCGATATAGGCAAGAATTCCGCCGTCCACATACAGGATATGCCCATTCACGAAATCCGAAGCGTCGCTCGCCAGAAATACGGCTGGGCCAACCAGATCCTCCGGATTACCCCAGCGGTTGGCGGGTGTCTTGGCGCGGATAAAGGCATCAAACGGGTGCATGGAGCCATCGGCTTGCTTCTCGCGCAGCGGCGCGGTTTGCGGGGTGGCGATGTAGCCGGGGCCCAAGCCATTACACTGAATATTGTGCATGCCGTATTCCGAGCAAATATTGCGTGTCAGCATTTTCAGGCCGCCCTTGGCGGCGGCATAGGCGGATACGGTTTCACGTCCCAGCTCGCTCATCATCGAGCAGATGTTGATAATCTTGCCGTGGCCCTTTTTGATCATGGATGGAATCACAGCCTTGGAAACAATG
>DAIOVG010000009.1:0-34167 GCA_036759125.1 Candidatus Limiplasma sp. | reverse complement strand
CTTCATACGCAAGCTGGATATGCTGCTTGAGTTCCTCCGTTTCCACCCTACCGATGGTGACAAGCGGCGTCCGCAGCACGATGGCCGCACCCCGGCTTTGCAAATAGCGCAGGGTTTCGCAAAAGCGCTTCATCGCGGGATAGGTGGCATTGCTGTAGACCGGCATGACCATAATGGCATAGGGCACGCTCTGCTTTTCCATCAGTTCGGAAACCTGCAGCAGGAGCTCCGGATCCTCAAACGGATATACCGAGTCCAGCACCATGTATACGCCGTACTGATGGGGCGCGTTCTGGTACGGCCAAGTCCACCGGGTGATCATATCGGCCGCCGCAAAGGGCATCCACGCCGGGTCGGCGGCATACCACGCGATCTGCGCAAGGTGTCCCTCCGCCGCGCACAGCGGGTACGAGTCTCCCCCGGCTACCGGCCGAACGGTTCCCCCGTAGCTCGCATCCGGATCGCTTAAAAAGTACAATCGCTGCTCATCCGTCAGGCAGGTCTGGGGCTGATCGCCCTCCAGCACATAGCTGATCTCAAAATATCCGCTGCGCTCCGTAGCCTTGTCGGTCAGCTGGGTGATGCCGCCGGGACCGATGACAAGGACAGATTTCTCTGTCCCGCGCAGCGCGGCGGCGTTCCTGTCCGACAGCCTGTCGCCTGCCCCGATCAGCAGATACACCGCTTCATAATCATTGAGCAGAAACGGCGCATCCGGCGTGGCCAGATCGAAATCCTTGCCCATATAGGTGAGGAACTTGGTCACGCTGCGCACGGCGGTTTCCTCCGGCGATCCGGCGGCCGCGTTGCAGACGAACAGAATCGTACCGGGCACCTCAGATTCCTCCGCCGCCGCGCCAAAACAAGCTGTTATTGCCAGGAAAACCGCGAGCATAAACGCCAGGCGTTTACACATCGTATACCAGCTCGCTTTCCACGCGCAGCTTGATTTCGATTGGCGTTCCGCTGTCCTTGCGGCAAAGCCTGTTGGCAATGCTGAGGGATACCACGAGGTTATCCTTGGCGATGCTTTCAAACGCGGCCGCTTCGTTGGCCATGGCCTTGATGCGCTTTTTCACGATCTCACAGCCGTCGTTATCGGCAATCAAAAGCACGCCAAGGGTTCCGTTTTCATCCATGGCATAGAGGCGATCTTCCAGGCGCATTTGCTTTTGCACAAGCTCCGAAAGCCGCTGGCGCAGCAGGGTGAACTGACGGCTTGACAAAAACGAGCGCAGCTCCTGGTGGTAGCGCAGCTTGATCAGCATCAGGGAAAGCGGCCTTCCGTGGCGCTCGCACAGGTTGATCATGCCCGGCATATCGCGGTAAAGGGCGCGCAGGTTGTTCAGCCCCGTGACCGAATCGACCATGACCAGCTCCTCCACCTGTGCGCGCAGCAGCCGGTTTTCCGTTTCCAGCCTGGAGCTTCCGTATTGGTACAGGCAGATCCCCGAGATCAGCACCATCGGCGCGGGAACCCAGAGATAGTCCAGCGGGAAGCTGATCATGCTGCCGTCGGCAACCAAAAGATACAGCTTATAGGCTGTCCAGAGGATCACCTGCGCGCCGCCCCAGATGATCGCCGCCGTGGTTTTGCCAAACATCCCCAGCACCACGCCGACAAACGCTGTTCCCAGCAGCGCGAGGTACAGCATTTGGCTGTGCACAGGCGCAAGCACAATCATCAGGATTGCGCCGATCAGCGATACGCAAAACAGCAGCATTCCAAAATCCCTGTACGCGTTGCCACTGGCGAAATATTTCTTCATCAAGCTTCCTCCAAACCCATCCGGTTCAAGCGATGCAGCACTTCGGAGAACACCCACAAAAACAGCACATCGTTGAGTATACTCATCACAAAGGCTTCCCGCATCATTTCCGCGTCGCCGCTATAGACAATCACAGTGGCCATGTGCACAAGCTCAAACAGCAAAAGCGAGAGCATCGCCGCCCGATACGGATTGAGTGTCCGTTTCCCAGGCGCTTCCAGCTTGTTTTTTGGGCCCCGGTACACAAAGAGGATCGCCAGCCCCAGCACCAGCAACAGGCCGACGGTGCGTGGCGTCGCCTGGCTTTTCAGGGACGACCACAGCGCCAAAAACCGTGCCTGCGCCATTTCAGGCTTGCCCGTGCTCTTTTCGTAGTTACCGTTGTAGCTGGGACGTGTCTCCGCCGATATGCCCACCCCCGCATCCAGCATGCCGATCAGGCTGCCCGGATGGCGGATGTAGTACGACAGGATCAAGCCCGTATTGTAATGGTCGAAGAACCCCGTTTGCAGCGCGGAGGCGTCGACCAGGGCCAGCGGGTAGTTCTGGTCGGCATAGGTATCGGTCACAATGCTGTAGCGGGGGTCGATGCCAAACTCCGCCAAGGTTTCCTCCGGCTGCGAGGATTTAAGCAGGATCCCCCGCGCCATAGCGTTGTACTTTTGCGTCAGGGTGACAGTCTTTTGGGCAGACATCAGCGCCGCAAAGCCCATGATGCCGATGCACAGCGCGCCGACGATGCAGAAAAGCCGCACCACCATACCCCGCCTGCGGGTGAGAAGCACAAGAAGAAAGATGGATAGCACGAACGCAGCGGCTCCGGCATACGGATCGGCAGATAACAGCACCATCAGTGCCGCCAACAGCCCCGCCATAGGCCAGGCCTTTGGGGATTCGCACAGCAATATCAGCATTCCTGCCATATACAAAAGGCTGATCAGAATGAGCGGCTGCACATACAGAGACGGAAACCGCGAAACCAGGCTGACATCGGCAAATACGAGCAGCGAAAGCACACCGACGAGCACCCCTTCGGTGAACGTCTGCACACGCCGCATGGCAAAGCGGGTGACCAGGAACACCGCCGGTACATACAGCAGGCAGTACAAAAGTGCAAGTACCCGCATATCAAACCGCTCGTCTCCGGTGAACCAGCGGTCGACCGCGATTGCCAGCCCGGCGCTTGCCCGCAGGGCCAACGGCGTGGTCATGCTGTGCGCAGGGTAATCCGCCAGCCTGTATTCGCGCTCGTAATAGTTGAAGTAGGCATCATCGTCGTCCGGGGTGAGCCGCGCAAGCCCGACATCCTGCATCACCGTATCAAAGCTTCCATCGTTCGCGCTGCCGATATACGGCGGTACAAAAAGCTGCAGCCCGATGAAAAGCACCGTGAGCATGGCGAATAAAAGTGCCAGCTTCCAGGGAGCGTAGCGCGCGCCCATCGCCCGGTTGATGCGGGTTCGCAAATTCCGCAGCCACGAAACCATGCGTTTCACGCGCGCTGCCAGCCGCGTCAGCAATGCCGTCACACTCCTTTCCTGAAAACTTCAGCGGTAATCCCTAGCACCTTTGCCGCTACTCCCGCAGGCTTGCTTGAAATCCGCAGTCCTCCAGCGCCTGCCAGGCCAGCAGCGCGTAGAGCGTATCGAAGGTCGCGTTTTCACCCTCGTAGGCGTACGCGCCGTTTAGCATCCGGCGAAAGCGCTCCATGCGGTACAGCGCCGCCTTCACAAGCGCCGGATGATTGGTTTCACAGCCGAGAATCACCAAAATGGCATAGGTCGCGGTCGACTCATACACATAACCGGACAGGGCCTCCCCCTGAACCGAATACCGGGCAAACAGCGGACCGCCGCGAACCCAATCCGTTAAAAACACAATCGTATCCTCCGGCAGCAAATCCGCTTGCGCCAGATGTAACAGCGCGAGCATCGCCTCAGCGGTATGGATTTCCCCGGCCTCGTACTGTAAGGTTTGCAGCGAATACCTGGGGTACAGCAACGGAAATTCATCGCTGATGCGGCCGCCCAACAGCAGTGTCTTTGCGTTCTCCTCCACAGGAGCAAAGCGGTTGTCAAGAGATGCGAGCTTTGCAAGCGTCATCAGGTCGGCATAGCACAGGGTCATGGTATCGGCGCTTTGTTCGCCGCCAAGCTGTGTGTAGTCCAGAAGATAGTCGTCCTGAATCAGCCTGGCCGCCATGGCTTCGGTGCGTCCCCGCAGCTGCGCTTCATACCCGCCCCAGTGTTCGTTGGCGTCGTACAGCGCGCCCGCAATGCGCAGGTCGTCCAGCGTTGCGTTGGTGTCGGCCAGGGTTTGGCCGTCCCGCCGCCAGGCCGCCAGATTGGCAAGGCTCAGGCCGTCTCGCACGTATCCGTAGGCAAGGTCGAACAACGTCTGATCGCCAGCTTTGAGGGCATAGAGCATCATCAGCCCCTGGGTTTCGCTCAGCGCGGTATCAAGAGGTGCAACAGCGCTATCAGCGCCTAGGGTAAACGCTCCGGCCACACGGCCCTGTGCGTCCATCAGCTGATTGCGTACCAGCGCCTCGGTGGCCTCGCGTCCGCCGCGCTGCGCGTAAGCAAGCCCCGCCCTGACAGCCGCAGGCGAAAGATCGCCCCCGGTGTCCGCATACATCAGCACGCCGCTTGCGTCAAAGTAGAGCACCGTGGGCACCCAGTGCAGGCCCAGCTGCGTATATCCCCCGGCGTCCGGGTCCAGCAGGGTTGGCTGCGCCATGCCGATGGAGGCCAGGTACATGGCCGCGCTTTGCGCTGTTTCCTCCCTGACGCCGCCGCGCGCCACAAGAATCAGCTGGCCGCCGGCTGCCCTGGCGGCGTTGGCCGCCTGATCTGCCATGCCAATCATGGACTTGCAGTCCGGGCACCAGCTGTTCCAGTACGCAAGCGCCAACGGTTTCCCGCGATACGCCGACAAGCGGACGGCTTGCCCGTTCGCCTGTTCAAAGCTCAAATCCCAGGCTTTATACAGCGAATCCATATCCGGCCACAGATCGTCGCGCATGGTCAGTTCATCCTGCCCGGCCGACCGGGGCAGCGTATCTGCGGTATCGCTGCCAAAAAGCCCGCTGGTCAGTGCGTACAGCAAAAGACCGGCCAAAATGACAAGGAACAGCGCCATCACGCCGCCCAGAATCCGCAGCCTGGCCTTGGCATTGTCCTGTTTCATGCTATGGTTTCTCCCGCGTGTCGGCATCGATAAAATCCTGCGAGCTCTTCCTGGTTGCGGTGATGACGATATGCCCTTCACGGATGGCGCGCGCCACGTCCGGCATGTCCGCCTGGGTGGCTTTGCGGGAATCCGCCGCTTTGGGATCTCCGGGCTGTAAAATGGCCGCAGTCCCCTCCACGGGCGCGATGGTCTCCCAGTCGCGCCGCATCAGCGCGCTGACCGCCATCAACATCAGGAAGGCAAGCGCTGTGTAGTGATAGCGTATCTGGGTTTCCAGCACCATATGCAGGGCCGCGGTTCCCAGGAAGAACAGCATGGAGATGCGGAACACCAAGCCGACGTTGCGCCGCATCAGCTGCCGTATACCTGCGATGCCCGCCAGCAACAACAGGCAGAAGTACAAAATCCGCCCGATTGGCCGCAGCGCCTGCAGCTGCGCGCTGTTGTCGTCGGTCAAAAGCCCCTGCTGTTCCATCCATAACAGGTTCCAGTCGATGCCGAAATCATCGCTCCCCCACATATCGCGGAACTTGAAGACCATCAGGTTGAGCACATCCTCCGGACGGGAGCGCATCAGCTCGATGGCCCTGTCCAGGCACGCTTCCTGGGCCTCCTGCGCAGAGCCTGTGCGGAGATATGCGTCGTTGAAAAAGTCGGCGTTCTCCTGGTTCCATATCCCGTTGCTTTCCACGTTGGTGCCAACCAGCAGGTTATAGCCGGAGGCCGCGATGCCGCCGGTCGGCTTGAGAGCGATGGTTTTTTCTACTGTCTGCGACAAGATGATATTCGTCAGCAAAAAAGGCAGCAGTACCAGCACAAGGCACAGCCAGCGGATGGACAGAATCTGTCTTGGCCCGCCCTGCTCCACCGACGCACGGCGAAAGCGGCTGTCCAGCAGCAGGCACAGCACGACGGCAATCAGCAGGATGACCGCCATGGGGCGGATCGCGTTGGCAATGCCGATTGCCAAGCCCGCGCCAAGCAGCGCGACAATCGCGGCGATCGGCCGATTCTCATACAGGCTTTTGGGCCCGCGGCTGACACCCGCCGCGACCAGATACAGGCCGCCAAGCAGCAGGCAGGTAAAGGCGGGGTCCGATGCCACCATGCTGGAATACAGCACATGCGAGGGCCAAAGGCTCATCAGGGTCATGGCCGCCAGTCCCGCGCGGCGACCCGCGATCTTCTGCCCGATTCCATACATCAGCAAAACCGAGATCATGCTGCAAACAAGATTTGCGTATAGGGCGGTGGTCACGCTGGTGCCAAACACGGCAAAGGCAGGTTTGAGCAGCAACAGCGGAAACCCGATGGTATGGGGAAACATGGATACATATTCCCGCAGCTGCTGGGACGCAGCGCTTAGAAGCTCGCCGTCGGCCAGAAGCTCGCCCAGCTTGTAATAAGTTGCAAAGTCGGAGGACGGCGTGATGGGAATGGCGCGGATTACCCGTACCCGCACATACACCCCTGCGATAAACACCAGCCCAAACCAAATCCAGCTGATCCAGCCCGCTGCGGTATCGCCGATCCTCCGTTTCATTGCATTGAGCCCAAGCATCAGCCCGGCCGCCGCGGCGATGATCGCGACGCTGCCAAACAGGATTGTTCCCTGCAGCAAATACGGCCGCTCGGTGGCGACGGTCATCGTATCCAGCGCCGCGCTCAGCGCCAGAAAGATGCACAGCAAAAACAGCACAACAAGAAAGCCGTCCAGTGTACGTTTGAAAATCCGCAACTTTATTTCCTCATTTCCATTTTTCAAGGATGAACAACGATCAAAACAAGGCACTGTTGTGATGCACTAACCCTACTCAAGCGAACTGCCTAAATTCCAGACATTTCCATGCTGCGCACAGCCAGTATACCAATACGGCACAGGACAGTCAACATCTTGTATACCAATGCAAAACCACGCAGATTGGCATCGCACCCAATGACCTGATGGCGTCTAAAGGAATCTTGCACATAACCGATTCATAACCCAAAGGCATTCCGGCACGATTGCGCGTGAATATCACGCCGCGTTCTGGTTTTTCGTCGTTTTCTGTGCGATTTTGTACAGATAGGTCAACAATGACCCATGAATGACTATTGTTATTTGGATACAATATTCCCTATACTATAAAAGTAACGACGGCCGTTCACTTTGGTGGACGGCTGTTTGTATAAAGGTACAACGGCTGTTCCTGCACGGAGCGGCCGTTTGCGCATTTCTGAGGGAGGGGTCGCTATGGGTCAATCGGCATTTTTAGAGGACCGCAAAGAGTTCATCGGCCAGGGCGGCGGATGCGGCAGCATCAAGTGCGACTCCAACAGCCTATCTGGCGCGGTCAGCCAGCGCGCATGCGTGTACTGCGGCGCGCGCGTGGTGCTCAACCCCATCACCGACGCCTACCATATCGTGCATGGCCCCATCGGCTGCGCCAGCTACACCTGGGATATCCGCGGCAGCCTTTCCAGCGGAAGCGAGGTGTACCGCAACAGCTTTTCCACCGATCTGGGCGAGAAAGACGTGGTGTTCGGCGGCGCGAAGAAGCTGACCGCCGCCATTGACGAGCTGGTGGAGGCAAAGCACCCCAAGCTGATTTTTGTGTACGCCACCTGCATCGTCGGCGTGATCGGTGATGATGTGGAAGCCATTTGCCGCCAGGCGGAAGCCAAATACGGCATCCGGGTGATCCCCGTGCAGTCTCCGGGCTTTTCCGGCAACAAGTCATTCGGCTATAAAATGGCCTGCAACGCGCTGATGACGCTGCTCAAGCCCCACATTGACCCAAACGCTGTAAAATCCGGCATCAATATTCTGGGGGACTACAACCTCGCGGGCGAGATGTGGATTATCGAAAACTATATGCGCGAGCTTGGCATTGCGGTGAAGGCGACCTTCACCGGCGATTCCAGCTACGAAAAGCTGCTCAAAGCTCCCACCGCCGCCCTGAACATTGTACAGTGCGCAGGCTCGATGACCTATCTGGCCAAGCGCATGGAGGAGGAGATGGGCATCCCCTACATCCGCGTCAGCTTCTTTGGCGTGGATGATACCTCCGCCTCGCTGCGCACCGTTGCCCAGGCCATCGGCACGCCCGATACCGTGGCGCGCGCCGAGGCCTTTACCCGCAAAATGACCGCCGAGGTAACCCCGCAGCTGGAGCCCTACCGCAAGCGGCTGAAAGGCAAACGTGCGGCCATCTTTGTAGGCGGCGGCTTCAAGGCGATTTCGCTGATCCGCGAGTTCAACGCCCTGGGCATGAAGCCCGTAGTGGTCGGCACGCAAACGGGGCGGCCGGAGGAATACGAGATGATCGCCTCGCTGGTGGATGCGGACACCGTTGTGCTCGACGACGCCAACCCGGCCGAGCTTGAGCATTTTATGAAGGAAAAGCAAGCGGATATCCTGGTTGGCGGCGTGAAGGAGCGCCCGCTGGCCTACAAGCTGGGCGTCGCGTTCTGTGACCATAACCATGAGCGCAAGCACGCTATGGCCGGGTACGAGGGCGTACTCAATTTCACGCGGGAGATATATGAGTCGATTGCCAGCCCCGTGTTTGCGGCCGTTAAGCATCCGCTGCTTTGTGAGGAGGAGGAACACCATGCGCGCTAACCTTGTTAACCTCAACGTCAACCCCTGCAAGATGTGCATGCCCATGGGCAGCGTCACCGCGTTTTCGGGCATCGCCCGCTGCATGACGATACTGCACGGTTCCCAGGGCTGCAGCACCTACATCCGCCGCCACATGGCCACGCATTTTAACGAGCCGGTCGACATCGCATCCTCCTCCCTGACCGAGGAAGGCGCGGTATTCGGCGGCGAGAGCAACCTGATCAAGGGACTTAACAATCTGATCAGCCTCTACCAGCCCGATGTGATCGGCGTCGCCACCACCTGCCTTGCCGAAACCATCGGCGAGGATCTGCCCCGCATCATCCACAGTTTTTATGAAAAGCATCCCGATTGTGCAGCGAAAATCTTCACCGTATCGTCCGGCGGGTATTCGGGCACCCAGTTTGAGGGCTTTTTCGCAGCGCTGCATGCCATCGTATTCCAAACCGAGATGGACACAACCCCCAACGGCTGCGTCAACATCGTCACCGGTATGATCAGCCCGGCCGATACGCGCTGGCTGAAAGACCTGGTCGCGCAGATGGGGCTGACCGCAATCTTCCTGCCCGACCTTTCCGAAACGCTGGACGGCGGGCACGAAAGCGAGTACAGCCGCCTGCACAGCGGCGGCACCACGCTTGCGGATATCCGGCGCATGGGCGGCGCGAGGCTGACAATAGAGCTGTCGAACTTTACACAGGAAAGCGCCTCTCTCGGTTTATACCTGCAAACCGCCTATGGTGTTCCCTGCGTACGGCTTTCGCTGCCGGTGGGCTTGCAAGGCAGCGACGCGCTCATCCGCGAGCTGGTCAGGGTTGGCGGCGTGCTGACGCCCGCGATTGAAGCCGAACGCTCCCGCTATTTGGATGCGATGGTCGATTCCCACAAGTTCAACGCCCAGGGCCGCGCGGCGGTGTTCGGCGAGCCGGATTTCATTTATGCCGTCAGCAAGCTGTGCGCCGAAAACGGCATCGTCCCCGTCGTAGCCGCGACCGGCGCTAAAAGCGAAGCGCTGAAAAAACGCCTGGCAGAGGTAATCGCGCCCGCCGCGGAGCTTGCGATGGTCGACAGCATCCGCATTGCCGACGACAGCGATTTTGATTCCATCGCGGCGTGGACGAAGGAGCTCGGTGTCAACGTGCTGATCGGCAGCTCCGACGGGCGGCGCATTGCCCATGACCAGCACCTGCCGCTGGTGCGCTGCGCGTTTCCGATACACGATCAAGTCGGCGGCCAGCGCCTGCGGATGCTGGGGTACGAAGGTTCGCTCTCCCTGCTGGACAAGATCACCAACGAGATCATGCACGGGATCGAAACGGGATTCCGCACCGAGATGTACGACAAGTATTTCCACGAGCCAGCGAAACAGCCAGAGGAACCGCCAAAACAGCCCGCCATTCAAAACGCCGCCGCGCGCTCAGCCTCCCACCCCTGCTTTAACGGCAGCGGCGGGAAGTTCGCCCGCATTCACCTGCCCATCGCCCCCGCATGCAACATACAGTGCAATTACTGTGTGCGCAAGTACGATTGCGTCAACGAATCCCGCCCCGGTGTGACCAGCACCGTGCTTTCGCCACAGGAAGCGGCGCAGTGGTATTTTGAAAAGAAACAAACCGTGCCCAACCTCACCGTGATCGGTATCGCGGGTCCAGGCGACGCACTGGCAAACTTCAGCCAGACCAAGGAAACGCTGGAGCTGATCCGCGCCCAGGACCCCGACGTAACCTTCTGCCTGTCCACCAACGGGCTGATGCTGCCGCGCTATGCCGACGAGCTTGCCCGCCTGGGTGTAAGCCATATTACCGTCACGCTCAACGCCGTGGATCCGTCCATCGGGGCCAATATCTACAAATTCGTCAATTATATGGGGCGGCAGTACACCGGCATCGAGGCCGCAGGCATTCTGCTGGCAAACCAGCTGATGGGCATCCAGATGATGGCCGAACGCGGCGCGGTGGTGAAGGTGAATATCGTCACCATTCCGGGCATTAACGAGTCCCACATTCCGGCCGTCGTGCAAAAGGCGAAGGAGCTTGGCGCCAGCCTGTCCAATATTATGCAGCTGATTCCGGTGGAAGGCTCGGCCTTTGCGCGCCTGCCGATGATCCCCCGCAAGGAGATTATGCGGCTTCGGGAGCTGTGCAAGCCCATGATGCCCCAGATGCTCCACTGCAAGCAGTGCCGCGCCGACGCCGTGGGTACGCTTGGCGAGGAGCCCGGCCGCGCCGACGCTTGCGAGGGCTGCGCGCCGCAGGAAGCACCCGCCGCACCCGCAAAGGAGAAGGCCGTTTTGTATGCTGTGTCCTCCAAAAGCGGCGTGCTGGTGGACCAGCACTTCGGACAGGCGACCGATTTCTATATCTATGAACAAACCTCCGGCGGCCTCCGCTTCCGCGAACGGCGCGGTGTGGGCGGCAGTGGGTATTGCAGCGGCCCGGCCGATTGCAGCGGCAGCGGCGGCGGCAAGGAGAGCCCCGACGACAAGATGGAACGCATCCTGTCCGCCATTGGCGACTGCGATTGTATTATCACCATGCGCATCGGCGAAGCGCCGCGCCAGAAGCTGCTGGCGCAGGGCAAGCATGTGCATACAGGCTTTGGCCCGATTGAAACCATCATCAGCGAGGCGGCGCAGCCCGTATGCTGAAGCGCAAAGCGCCGCTGCCACGGCTGACGGACGTTACCCTGACAGCCACGCAGACCGAAACGGCTGCGCCGGACGCCGTACTGCGGCTGTATCAGGCGCTGCTCGCCATCGGCCTGATGGTGCAGGTTCCCGCACGGCTGCTGCCCCTGCTGACCGCGCATCTGGTTCCAGAACGCACGCTCTGCGGCGATGAAGCGGGTTTACGGCATCATACAATTGATACGACACTGTTCTATCAGGCATACGAGGCGCAGTTTTCGCAGTTTCTGCGGCAGTCCGGGCAACCGACCGTCCTCCATGTCAAGGGAGACCCGCAGCTGGCAACAGCGCTTACCGCAAGCTGGCTGCATCTGGGCGGCGCGAGTGCCGCCGCCTGCCTGCCGGGCGCGGGCCGCTGTGCGGCGCTGGCGCCGCTGGTCATGCTCCTTTTCCTGCAGGGCGAAACCGCGCTGAACCCCCGCGCGCTGCCCGAGGCGGCGGATGCGTGGGAAGCCGTATCGGGCATCCCCATCCCCGCCCATCAGCCGGTGCCGGGAAAGAATATCTTCGATGTGTCCTCCGGTGTGCACGTGGACGGTCTTATCAAGGACTCCTTAAGCTACGAGCCCTTCCCCCCGGAGGCGGTGGGGCGTGAACGGCGCATTGTGCTGGATCAGCACTCCGGCCAGAGCGCCGTGGCAGCGCGGCTGCGCGCCTTGCAGCTTGACCCCGGAACGCTGGATTTGCAAGCGCTCACACAGCGTATCCGCGAGCAGGGCCGGACCTGCGGCACAGTGGATGAAGCCGCCTTTGCCGCGCTGATCCGGCAAGCCCAACCAAGCCTATGAATAGGAAGCCTTCCGTATCCCTTACCGATACCACCCTGCGCGACGGGCAGCAGCGGCCGGGCCTTTGCTTTCCGCCCGAAACCAAGCTGCGCCTGCTGCGCGCGCTGGATGCCGGGGGCGTTGCCATTGCCGATGCCGGCATCCCCGCCGCCGGATCCCACGTGAAGGACGTGATGCGCCGCATGATGGCCGAGCGAAAGCGTATCCGCGTTTCCGCGTGGAACCGGATGCGCGAGTCCGACATCCGCGACGCGATGGAGGTGGAACCCGACATCATCCACATCAGCGTTCCTGCCTCGGATCGGCTAATCACGCGCGTGCTTTCCAAAAGCCATGCCTGGGTGGAGGCCTCACTCGTCCGCTGCATCGGACTGGCACGGGAGCACGGCTACACGGTGACAGTCGGCTTGCAGGATGCTTCCCGTGCGGACATCCCCTTTATGCTCCGGCTTGCAGCCATCTCTAAAGCGCAGGGCGCGGACATGCTGAAGCTTGCCGATACCGTGGGCACGCTCACCCCCTGGCAGGCGCGTACGCTGATCCGCAGCATGGCGCAGGGCGGGCTGCCGCTGGGCATCCACACGCACAACGATCTGGGCATGGCCGTGCCCGTCGCTATCGAAGCTGTCCGCGCCGGAGCCGCGCATGTGGACGTCACCTGCTTTGGTATCGGTGAGCGCGCGGGCAACTGCGACTTGTTTTCCTTTGTGGAATGCGGATCTCCCGTCCTTTCGGTCACACCGGCGCTTTGGCAAGCCGAGGACCTGAACAAAAATGCAGCCGATATTCTGTTTTCAGCAATCGGCATACACAGCGGCACACAGACCGAAGGGGCGAACAGAGGACAAGCACAACCGAGTTTCCCGTGAGGTTCAGGCAGAACGAGGGAAGAGAGAGAGGATGCACCATGATGAGGAGCACAAGGATGGTTCAGAGGGTTCTGGCGCTGGGGATGGTCGTTTTCCTGCTTTGCACAGGGCTTGGCAGCGCGGTGGCACAGGCGCAGGAGCCGGTGGAGCTTTTGGTCAGCGCGGCGGCCAGCTTAACAGATGTCATGCCCAAGCTGGCCGAGGTTTATACCGGGGTCGCGCCCCATGTGACGCTGACCTTCACCTACGGCTCATCCGGCGCGCTGCGCGCACAGATTGAGGAAGGCGCGCCGGTGGATGTGTTCATATCCGCCAATATGAAGCATATGAATGCGCTGCTGGATGAGGACCTGATCCTGCCGGACAGCAGCTTCCCCCTGCTGGAAAACAAGGTGGTGCTGATCGTGCCGCTTGGCAGCGAAACGGCCATTGCCTCCTTTGAAGACCTTGCAACGGACGCGGTCACCCTGGTGGGCATGGGAGAACCGACCAGCGTACCCGCAGGCCAGTACGCCCAGCAGGTATTTGTATCCCTGGGCATTTGGGATGCCATATCGGCGAAAGTCAACTTCGCCACCGACGTGCGCCAGGTGCTGATGTGGGTGGAGGAAGGCGCGGTGGACTGCGGCGTGGTGTACGCGACCGACGCCATGACCACGGACGCCGTATCCGTACTGGCCGAAGCGCCGGAGGGCAGCTGCGACAAGATCATCTACCCTGCGGCGGCGATCATAAGCACAGCGCAGGCGGAAGAAGCGCTCAGCTTCCTGGCGTTCCTGTCCACGCCGGAGGCCATGGCCGTGTTTGAAAGCTTTGGCTTCTCCGCCGCACCCGTACCGGACGGCGAATAGGCTGATCACCGTTTCGGGTTCCCGCGCAAGCGGGAACCCGGCGGTTATTGTGTTTTTCTCGATCAACAAGGAGGCGGCCATGGACTATTCCCCGCTGTGGATCTCGCTGAAAGTCGCGCTTTTGGCGACCATATTCACCTTCGTGTTCGGCATTCTGGCTGCGCGGTATGTGGTGCGCCTCAAGCGCTTTCAGGGTCTGATCGACGGGCTGTTCACCCTGCCAATGATCCTGCCGCCGACGGTGGTCGGCTTTATCCTGCTGCTCATTTTCGGCAAGAACGGATGGATCGGCAAGCTGCTGGGCCTGATGAACGTAACGGTGGTGTTTACGTGGATTGCCGCAGTGATCGCCGCCACGGTGGTGTCGTTTCCCATTCTGTACCGCACGGTGCGGGGCGCGTTTGAGGAAGTGGATGCCGATATGATCCACGCCGCGCGCACGCTGGGCTTGAAAGAAAGCGCAATCTTCTTTCGCATCGTCCTGCCAAACGTCGTTCCCAGCCTGATCGCGGGTACCATTCTGGCGTTTGCCCGCGCGCTTGGGGAGTTCGGCACCACGATTATGATCGCCGGGAACATTCCCGGCCGGACACAAACCATGGCCGTTGCCGTGTACACCGCCGTGCAGGCGGGCAACCGTGAGCTGGCGTACCAGTGGATGCTGATCATCTGCGCCATATCGTTCTCGTCCATGTTCCTGATCAATCTGGTGAATTCGCGTCACCGCAGGAACAGCGTCCGGCGGGGGGTGCTGTAATGGCGCTGGAGGTCAACATCCGCAAGAAGCTCGGCAGCTTTACCCTGGACGTCGCCTTTTCCGCAAAAGCAGAGTGGATGGGCATACTCGGCGCGTCCGGCTGCGGCAAAAGCATGACGCTCAAGTGCATTGCAGGCATCGAAACCCCGGACGCTGGATACATCCGCTACAACGGCCGCACTCTGTTTGATTCCGCGCAAAAAATCAACCTGCCGCCCCGGTTGCGGCGGGTGGGCTATTTATTTCAAAGCTACGCGCTGTTTCCGCATATGACGGTGCTCAAAAACATCATGATCGGTATCCCCCGAAGCGAAACAAACCCAATGAGCGTTGCTGAGCAGGCCATGGAGCGCCTTTGCCTGCAGGGGCTTGCAAGCAAGCGGCCCGATCAGCTATCCGGCGGGCAGCAGCAGCGCGTAGCGCTGGCACGGCTGCTGGCATCCCAGCCGGATATGATTCTGCTGGACGAGCCTTTTTCCGCGCTTGACAGCCACCTGAAATGGAAGCTGGAGCAGGAGCTGACCCAGGCGATGTCCTCCTTCCGGGGGACGCTTTTAATGGTTTCACATAACCGCGACGAGCTGTACCGCATGTGCGAAACGCTGTGCGTGTTCGATAACGGTCACATCGATGCGGCGGGCGGTATGCACGATGTGTTTAAGAATCCCGGCACCGTGCAGGCGGCGCTGCTGTCCGGCTGTAAAAACATCTGCCGGGCTGAAATTCTGAGCTCGCGCACCCTCCGCGCCGCAGACTGGGATATGGTGTTAGAATTGCCCAGACCCATCCCGCCGGATACCCGCTATGTGGGCATCCGCAGGCATGATGTGCGTCTGCATTCAGCTTTGGGCACACACGCAAACACAGCGCCTGTGCACGTGATCGGCGAGGTGGATAATATGTTTTCCTATGTCGCCACCGTATCCGCCCAGAACGCCGCCTCCGGTGAAGCCGGGCAGATCGAGTGTGAAACCGGCAAGGAGGGCTGGCTGAAGCTCCGCGAAAAGCCGCTGTTTGTGGAGCTTCCCAAGGAGTATTTGCTATTGCTGCGTTAATGGGCAAACGGTCTGTTTTTTGTCTGTCATCGATAGAAATAAAGAGATTCCATCAGATACCCGATATTCTGTTGTTTTGCCATACGGAACAAAAAGCCCTTGACTGCCTTCAGCGATCGGCTTCCATCCCGATAGGCTTTGAGCAGCGTTTGAAACTGCTTTGTTTCAGCAGGGCTTGCAACATCGCTCACATAGCCCCAAACGTGCTGTGCGGCATTCACCTGCTCGCCTTTGTTTTCCTCCGCTGCCAAGGCTTCATCAATATACGTGTAAAAGGGAATAACCTGCGGGTTGGCCTTGTTCTTCAACAGCGTTCTGATCTTTTGGTAAATTGCGGCAGACTGACCCAGGACCAGGTACTTATAACGCGCCCATTCCGCCTCCAGCAGCCGGATGGGCGGCTTTTCCATGGTTGCCAGAATGCACTTGATTGCGGACAGGTTTTTATCCTTAACCTCCAGCATGATATCGACATCTCTTTGATGCAGCTGGTTGTAGAACCGGAGAAACTCCTGAACGTCGATAGTATCCGAATGCGCGCCGCCGCGAGCCTTTGCGTTGGGCTGTGAATAGTGGATTTTCGGCTTTCCGTCCTTCTTACCCCAGGTTTCAGCGCACCGGTCGATCCAGTCGTACGGCGAAAGGCTGCTCTCCGCATGGTTGAGCAAATGATGGAAGATATCAAACACGACAGGCAGGCCGGTTTGCCCTGCGATGAAAAGCGCATCCTCGACGGTATACAGCGTATCGTCATTCTCAATCACCAGCCGTGCCCTGACGCGCTCGTCCAGGCCCTTCAGGGTTTCCACAAAGCGTTTCATGGCCTGGGGCTTATCGGCGTAAACGCCGCCGATATGAATGATGATCTTGTGCGTCGTATCACATCCGAGCGCATCCAAAAACGCGTTGTGGTACCTCAAATCCGCAATGGCGTTTGCAACCACTGCGGGTCTTTTCGAATTCAGCACCGTATACTGCCCCGGATGCATGGACACACGGATGCCGCTTTGCCGTATCTGCTCGCCGATCCCGGATAGCGCTTCCCCAAATTCCGCTTGCCAGTCCACAGGCATGGCCGGATGCGAGCCAAACGGGATACTATCCGAGCTGATGCGAAACAGCCGAATGTCATGGTCGGCGTTATACCGGATCATTTCACGCAGCGCGTTCAGATTTTGCGTAATCACGCGCCGGAAATCATCAGGCGTTGCCGTCGCAAGCTTCAATGCCGACAGCTTCGTAGCCTCGCTGCCAATATGAACGCAGGCATACCCGATTGCCATTGTGTGCCTTTCTACGCCAACTGTTTGACATTGTTGGGCAGATCCAGATAAATGCGCCCGTCCTTGATTTCCACGATCCGGTCTGCCTTTTGGGCAATCCTCCGGTCATGGGTGATGACCAGAAACGTCGTTTGATAGCGTTCGTTAATATCGCGCATGATGTCGTACACAACCTCGGTGGATTCGCTGTCCAGGTTGCCGGTGGGCTCGTCCGCCAGGATGATCTTGGGGTTGTTGATGAGCGCGCGCGCAATGGATGTGCGCTGCTGCTGGCCGCCGGACATCTTTGCGGCGTTGTTGTTTGCCACCTTTTCGATACCCATGAGCTTCATCAGCTCCCGCGCCCTGTCCATGGTTTCCTTCGTTACCCTGCCGTCGCGTATGCGGGCGGGCATCAGAACATTTTCAAGCGCCGTAAACTCCGGCAGCAGGTAATGGAACTGGAACACAAAGCCGATCATTTCATTGCGCAGTTTGGCCAACGCCGCCTTAGACATATCCGACGTCTGCGTGCCGTCGATATAGACCTGCCCGCTTGTCGGCCTGTCCAGCGTGCTGATAATGTTGAGCAGCGTGCTTTTCCCGGAGCCCGACGCGCCGATGATCGATGTGAAAGACCGCGCCTGAATGTCCAGACTGATATCAAACAGCACCTGCGTTTTCACTTCGCTGCCATAGGTTTTTTCGATATGCCGTAAGCTGATAATATTATCCATTCCGGATGACCTCCATTGGATCCAGCCGGGCTGAACGCCGGGCGGGGATGAGAGAAGCAAGGGTTGCAGACACAACCGCGATGACGGCAGATATTGTAATGAAATTCGGGTCGATCAGCAGGGAAACAACCGGCGTACCGTCCGGGTTGAGGGCAAATTTCGTAAACGCATACGATAAGCCCAAACCTAGCAACACGCCCAAAGCCGCACCTGCGATGCCCAGGAAAAATCCTTCAAATAGGAAGACCAGGCTTGCGTCTCGGTTTTTGATACCCATCGCCTTGAGTATGCCCAGCTGCCTGGATTTCTGCAAAACCGAGATCGCCAGAACACTTGCGATTGCCAGCACAACGGACAACAGCACGAAGACCTGAATCATCAGGCTTGATACGCTTTGTCCGTTCAGGCCGCTGAGCAGCTGCGCGTTCTGGGTTTTCCAGTCGGTGACTTTCAAGGTGTCGGGGAGTATCCCGGCAAGGCCGGGAGCGATCAGATCTGCCTGGAACGGGTCGCGCAGCTGCATCTCAATCGCGGTGGCTTGCCCCGCATATCCAAACATATCCTGTGCGAACGCGAGATTGGAAACAATCCACCGCTCGTTGAGAGATGCGACGCCCAGATCAAACACACCGGACACGGACGCTTCCTTTGTGCTCCCGCGCGGAGTCGCCAGGGTGACGGTATCCGCAACGGATGCTTCCCGTGCCAGATCGACCCCGATGAGAACCTCGCCGTCGCCGGGCAAGGTGCCGGACACCAGCGATTCGCTGAAGCGATAGATTTGATCTGCCTGCCGAATATTGAGGCCGCGAAGCAGGATGGGAAAGTCGCTGCCGTCCCCGGCGCGCAAAAAGCCGCTAGCATCCACGACCGGCGAAACATACAGCGCGTCCGGCTGCGCCTGCTCAATGGAGGAGACAATCGCCTGATAGCCATCAATCAGCTCGCCACGCTGCGCCGATGTGACGGTGATCTGCGAGCTGCGCCCGATGGCGTTATCCACAAGCTCTGCCTGCAGCCCGGCAATCAGCGATCCGATGAACACCTGCACCGATACGCCTACCGCGATGCCAACCGCAATCAGGATGGATTGCCCCTTGGCGTGGGTGAGAAACCTCCATGCAATTTTTAACGCTGTTTTCATGCTTTTTGACCCTCCGACAACGCTTTGATGGAGGCATAGGTCGTCAAAATCCCATCCGCGCCGAAATCCTCCGCCTGTTTTCCCGTATGTTCGAGCGCGCTGCCGCTGAGGTAAACCGCCGGGGCAGGCGAAAGTGCCTTGAGCGCGCCGACAAGAAACGGCAGCTGGGCGAGGTTTAAGTAATTGGTGACGCCGATGCTGACGATCTGCGGTTTCAGCGTTTTCGCCGCGTCCAGCAGCGTATCCCTTGGCGTATTGCAGCCGATATAGGCCACTTGATATCCTTCCATCGCAAAAAAGTCCGAGCCCATCCGCATCCCCATCTCGTGGTATTCCTCCTGCGGACAGACAAGCATCACCAGCAACCCCATATTTGCATCGCCAGCCTTCTCCCGCTCTTTTTGCACGTACGGGTGGGCGGCCTCTATGGTGGTGCGCACGATATGGGACATCATGTGCTCTCTCCATATCATGCAATCCTCATCGCACCGGGGAATCTCGATGCGGTTGAGGGCGGGGGCCAAAACCTGCTCATACAGAACCGGAATGGAAGCCTCCCCGCTTTCCAGCAGGGAAAGCGCATATTGCACAGCGCCGTCCTTGTCAAACTGTTCCAGTTTGGCAACATATGCGTCCCGCATAGTTTCTGGATTATTACTCATACCAATCTCCTTTGATTAACGTTCGGCTGTGAACGCTTCAGTATGTTGCAAAGGTTTCTGCAATCACCGATCAACACAGGATTGCAGACAGTATCGTTTCATCACACAAAAAATAGATACCCGATTCAATGACTCTGTAAACATTATAAATGGAAATTTGTGCTTTTTCAATCGCCGCAGCGTAACCGTTTCGAACAAGATAAAAACACTGTTTTCATCCAATGCCAATTGCAAAAAAAGGTCTGCTGGTATAGTATGATAACATATTCACTGAGTATGTCAGTGAACTGTATAACAGGACAGCATAGGAGGCATGACTTTGTTAAAGGCATTTTCTCCGGAAACGATGGCGAATATCGCCTATCTGTCTGAACCGGCAGCGTCGCCGGACGGATCGGCCTTCGCTTTTGTAAAAGCCAATGCCGATGCAGCGCTGGATGGCTTTGCTTCTTCGATTTATATCCACCGCAGGCGGGTCAGCGAGCCGGTGAAGCTGGAGGGCGACGGCGTGCAGCGGTCGCCATCCTGGTCGCCGGACGGCAAAAGCTTTGCCTACCTGACCGATGCCAGCGGCGAATTCCAGATCTGGATTCAGGATCTGAAAAGCGGCGCACATAGACAGCTAACAACCCTGCGGCACGGCGTGGAACGCTATGTGTGGGCGCCGGACAGCGGATCGATCGCGTTTGAGTGCAAGGTATATCCAGCTGAGGTCGCAGATCGCAGCACGTATGCCGAAATGAGTGCCGATGAAAAAGCGCACTGGTTGGCGCAGCAAGCCCAGGCTCCGGTTGAAATCACCGAGCTGATCTATAAATATGATGATGAAGGTATACTGGACGGCAGCCGACGGGCCATCGGCATCGTCAATTTGAATAGCGGGAACGTAAGGTTCTTATCAACAGACATTCCCAGCTTCCTGCCGGCATGGTCGGCCGACAGCAGCAAGCTTGCGTTCTACGGCTGGCCCTATACAGGCGCCAGAGCCAGAAAAGCCGAGCTGTTTGTCTGCCGTGCGGATGGCAGCAGGCGCTCACAGCTGACAAGCGACCTGTTGATCGGCGCAGAATCTCCGCCATGCTTTGCCAGAGACGGCGAGGCGATCATCATCGATGTGTATCCGGAGCTCCCCGACGGCGGCATGGTGCAATCGCTCTACAGCGTTCCCCTGGACGGCGGAAAGCCGTATGAGCTGTTCGACCGGAGCGCTGCCAATTATATGGGCATCAACGGCTGCCCGGCTTCCCGCACCATCTATGGCAAGAGCAGCCCGCTGTTTACGCTCAGCAGCGACGGTAAAAAAGTATATTACCTGCTGGCAAGCCACGGCGGCACAGGTGTTTTCAGGCTGCATCTGGGCAGCCGGAAAACGGAGCCTGTGCTTTATGGCAATTTTTCTGTGCAGGCGTTCTGCCTGACCCGGGAGGATACCGTTCTCTATACCCGGGGCGAGCCGGGGATGATCGCCGAGCTGTTCTATGGAAATCAGCGCATCACCCATTCCAATCCCTGGCTTGATGCCTTTCAGCTCGGCTCTGTTCAAAAGCTGTCCGTTCCCACCCGCGATGGTGAAGCGAGCATCCAGGGCTGGGTGATGCCCCCCGCCTTCCGCAAGGAAGGGGTCAAGTATCCGGCCGTTCTGGAAATCAGGGGCGGTCCGGAAACAACGTCCACAGCGGATTTCTGGCATGAATATCAGGCGCTGGCAGGCGCAGGATTTGCCGTACTCTACTGCAACCCCCGCGGCAGCGCGGGCTACGGCCCCGCGTTCATGCAAAAGGACGCCGCATGGGACAAGGCTGCCGACGATCTGCTGGATTTTGTCAGCGCAGCGGTCGCGCTTGGATTTATCGATGAAACGCGCATCGGCGTCACCGGCGGCAGCTACGGCGGCTATATGACCAACAAGCTCATCTGCACAACCGATGTTTTCGCGGCCGCCGTGGAACAGCGCACCTTGTGCAACCTGTGCACATCCTATGGCACCGGCGATATAGGGTTTGTATCCTCTCGGAGCCCTATGCCCGATGATTTCAAAATGCTTGCGTACTTAACCGATCGTGCAAAGCGAAGCCTGATCTGCCAGATTGACGAAATCAAGGTTCCCGTCCTTCTGCTGCACGGCTACGCGGATTACCGCTGTTCCTTTGAGCAGGCGGAACAGTTTTTCGTCGCCATGAAGGAACGGCATCCCAAAATCCCCTCCCGGCTTGTGATGTTTCCCGACGAAAGCCATGAAATCACCCGCACCGGAAAACCCGCAAACCAGATACGGCATCTGTCGGAGCTGGTGAACTGGTTTTGCAAGTACCTGATCGACGAGCCGTGGCAGGGGGTGGCGTGCGATGCATAAGCACAATGCGGTAACGGATGACTATACACGCCTGGAATCCCTGTCCGGCGGGGAATACCACGCCGCCAAACACCGCTTTGTCTACTGCCGCACATGCAGCGGCGCGCCTCCCGAAATCCGCATGACGGATACCGAAGGCGGCAATGAAACGGTTTTGGTGCAGGGCGGCGTTAACCCGCGCCTGTCCCCTGACGGAGAGCGGATTTGCTATCTCAAGGGCGGGCAGATCTGGCTATATGATATTCCGTCGCAGAACGCTCAACCGCTGACGTCCATGCGCTTTGGCGCTTCGGATCCGCTGTGGTCGCCGTCGGGCAAGCAAATCTGCTTTATCAGCGCGTGCGCGGATACCGCGGACACGGACTGGCTGCAAACCCTGCCCGATCCAAACATTGCCCAAGAGGAAGCCCTGCAACGCAAAAAACGCCCGGTCGTCATTGAGGATTTTGGTTATAAATTCGACGGCCTGGGATTCCAGCAGCCCGAGCACGCCCATTTGTGGGTGATCAACGTAAGCGGCGGCAAAGCCTGGAGGATCACCAACGGAGAGTTTAACCACCTCCACCATAACTGGTCGCCGGACAGCGAAACCGTAATTTTCATCAGTGCGCGCTGCCGGGATAAAAAGGATGCCCTGGCCAACGATCTGTTTGCCGTACCCGCCAGGGGCGGCGACATCCGGCGCGTCACATCGGAGGGCTGGCTCGCCAGCTATCCGTCGCCGTTTCGCCCGATGTATACGCCGGACGGCAAGTATATCGTCGCGGGCATGTTTGATGCCGACATGACGAATTTTGAGGAATACATGCCGTTTGTCTACCTGCACCGTATCGCGGCGGACGGCTGCGAGGACATCAAAATTTTCCCTGCCGACGCCCCGTGTTTCGAGTGCGTACAGTTCCCCTATAACACGGGTGCGCCCAGAATTTACGACACGGCACAGATTTCAGCCGACGGGCAATATTGCCTGTTCTGCGCCGGGGTGAACGGCGCGGGGAACCTTTACCGCGCGAGCCTTTTCGGCGAGCCGAAAATTGAGCCTGTCACCAGCCGGCAATGGGTGGTGGCGGGGCTTGGCAAACCGCAGGCGGGGCTGGCAGCCGTATCGGTCGGCACTCCCAGCCGCTCCGGCGACTACTGGCTGATGGACGAAGCAAGCGGAGCATTGATCAAACAGCTGACCTTCAGCAACTCCTGGCAGGATGAAATCGCCCTCAGCAAGCCGGAAGACCTCTGGCTTGACTGCCTGGACGGCAACGGCCGCGTGCACGGCTGGGTTCTGCCGCCGCAGAACAGGGAGCCCGGCAAACGCTACCCGGCGGTGCTCTACATACACGGCGGCCCGCACCCATTTTACGCATACGGGTTTGACTACGAACATCAAACCCTGGCCGGAGCCGGCTTTGCGGTGCTGTACTGCAACCCCAGAGGCTCCAGCAGCTATGGCCGCGAGCATGAAAGCATGAAAAAAGCCTACGACGGCAGCGCGTATATCGACCTTTTACAGTTCGTGGACACGGCGTGTCGGCAGTTTGATTATATCGACAGCAGCTGCATCGGCGCTATCGGCGGCAGCTACGGCGGCTTTATGGTTAACTATATGGCCGTACACAGCCGCCGGTTCAAGGCCCTGGTCACCCAGCGCAGCATTGCCAACGAGCAGATATCGTATGCCTCCTCCGATATGCAGGGAGACAGCAGCAAGTACACGCACTTTGAGGAGTTCATGGTGCGCAATCTGGAAAAATCAGCGGTGTCCTATGCGGAGAACCTGAGCGCGCCTATGCTGATATTGCACGGGATGGACGACCTGCGCTGCCCGGTGGAACATGCGCATCAGTTCTATACGGCGCTGCGGGATGTGCACCCCGAAATTCCCGTGAAAATGATCCTGTATCCGGGCTGCCCGCACGATCAGCCCCGCAGCATTGCCCACCGGATTCATTATTACAACGCAATACTGGACTGGTTCACCCGGTACCTGAAAGAGGAGCAATGCCAATGATGATTCTCAATGAAGCCGATGTGCGTAAACAGTTAACCATGCCCCTGTGCATTTCCCTGATGAAACAGGCGCTAAGCAAGCTGGAAACGGGTGAGGCGGTACAGCCGCTGCGCAATGTGATCACCCTGCCGGGGCATAACCTGTTCGGGTTTATGCCTGCGTGGATGGATGATTACTTCGGCGCGAAAATCATCACCGGATTCCACGGCAACGCGGGCACGGAGTATCCCTCGCATATGGGATATATCATGATTTTCGATTCGGTACACGGCGCCCCGGTCGGCATGGCGGACGCAGGCACGGTCACCGAGCTGCGCACGGGTGCGGTTTCCGCCGTGGCTACGGATTTGCTGGCACGCAAGGACGCCAAGTCGCTTGCAATCATCGGCTGCGGCGCGCAGGGGCGCTCCCATCTGGCGGCGATCCTCTGTGTCCGCAATATTGAGCGGGTGACCTGCTATGATAAGGTGCCGGAGAATGCGCAAAGGTTTGCCCAGGAGCAGGGCATAAAACACGGCATAACGATTGCCGTTGCGGCATCTGTACAAGATGCCGTGCGGGAGGCGGATATTGTTTGTACCCTGACGCCAAGCCGAGAGGCCTACCTTGAGGCGGCATGGATTGCACCGGGAACGCACATCAACGCCGTAGGCGCTTTCACTCCTGCCACACGCGAGATAACTTCGGAACTGGTGGCCCGGTCCAGATTGTATGCCGACCAGATTGAAGCGATGAAAAAGGAAGCCGGAGAGTACCTGATTCCCCTCAGCGAGGGCATCATCGGCGAGGACCACATCGCAGGCAGCCTTGGCGCCGTGCTGCTTGGCAAAGCGCCCGGTCGGCAAACGGATGACGAGATCACCTTATTCAATGCGCTCGGCCTTGCCATTGAAGACGTACTGTGCGCCAAAACGCTGGTCTGCCAAGCGGCGGACGGCAAGCCATAAAACCTTGTGTATCAAGCCGTTCGGTTTACGTTCACCATGGAGCTATGGTATACTTTTGATTAGCCTATACACTGAACTATTCAGTAGACAGAGCAACAGATTGGACAGCAGGATATGATGTATGATTTCGAGTCTCTGGTCAACCGGGAGAATACAGGAAATTTAAAGGAATGCCTGACCCCCGCAGAGCTCAGCAGGAACAACCAGATCATATTTGCGGGGGCAGAAATGGATTTCAAAACCGCCCCTGTGATGATAAACGCGCTGAAACGATTTGCATCCGAGGGGATCTTCGGCTTTACGCTGCCTGACCGACCCTATACCGACGCGATTCGCTGGTGGATGCAAAATGCCAGAGATTTCAAGGTATCCGCCGAAGAAATCGTCCCCACACTCGGCACGATTTTTTCAGTCGGTACCGCGATCCGCGCCTTTACGCAACCGGGCGACGGCGTGATCATCCTGCATCCGGTGTATTATCGGTATGACGTCCGTGTGCGGGAGAACGGCAGAGCCGTAGTCAGCGTTCCGCTTACGGAAGTAAACAACGTCTACAGCCTCGACCTGCAAGCGCTGGAGGCGCAGATGGCGCAGCCCCGCAACAAGCTGCTGCTCCTGTGCAACCCGCATAACCCGATTGGCAAGGTGTTTACCCGGCAGGAGCTGGAAAGCATCCGCGATCTGGCCGTGGCATACGATGTCGTTGTGTTTTCTGATGAAATCTTTGCAGAAGTGGCGTTCGACGGCCACACTGTCACGCCGTTTGTGGACATTGCGCCTCAAAACGCCATCACCTGTACGTCTCTGGGCAAAACATTCAACCTGACCGGCGTCAACCACGCCAATGTCATCATCCGAAGCGATTCGCTCCGCAGCGCGTTTTTAAAGCAGCGCAATACAGACCATTTCGGCAGCATTGATCCGTTCTTCTATTGCAGCGTTCTCGCCGGATATTCCCCCGAGGGGCTTACATGGGCTAAAGCCATGAAGGCTTACGTGTGGAACAACTATACGCAGATGCAAACCTTCTTTGCCCAAAACCTGCCCCGCCTGCATATCTCTCCGCTGGAGGGGGGCTTTGTGATCTGGATCGATTTTCGGGCGCTGGGTCTTGATGATGAAGCGCTGGCCGCGTTCCTGGAACAGGACGCACAGATGTATCTGGATCGGGGCAGCGATTACGGCCCGCAGGGCCGCGGTTACTGCCGCATGAATATCGCGTCGCCCAATCAGTATATCCAGTCATGTCTTGGAACCCTGCACAAGGCCTATTGTAAGCGGGGATTCGCATAACAGAAAGGAACCAGCATGAGATTATCCGACAAGGTATACTCCGCGTTGAAAAACGATGTTTTCCTGGCGAAATACAAGCCGAATGTCCTAATTGTGGAAGGCGATATCGCCAAGAAATACGGCGTCAGCAAGGTGACGGCCGGAGAAGCGCTGCACAGGCTTTGCAGTGAGGGGCACCTGACCAGCTATCCCAGAAGCGGTTACATGGTGACGCTGCTGACCCCCCAGGAAATGAAGCAGCTCAACCGTATGCGCATCGCCGTGGAGGTGCTGACAGTGGAAATCATCTGCCAGGAAGCCAGCGACGAAGCCATAGAGTCGCTGCGGCAGCTGATCAAAACCGATTTTCAGGAAACCGACAACGTCAGCGAAATCAACAATGGCTTTCACATGGCCCTGGCCAACCTGACACACAACATGTATATCATCCCGCAGACGGAATCGTTACTCGGATCAGCATCAAGAGTGGAGCAGAGCGTGAAATATTCGAAAGAGAGGTGGCAGGACTATCACGTGAAACTCATTGAAGCGCTCAAAGCAAGGGATATGCCCCTTGCCAAAGCCCATCTTGTGGCAGATATCAATCAAAGGTAATGGATGTTCCCCCGGTGACTTCATCAGACGATTGAGGAGGATGGAAATGAAAAGGTATTTCGCAATTTTACTCGCTGTAACGCTATTGATTTCATTGTCTACGAGTTTTGCAAGCGCAGAGGGCAAGGAAATCACATGGGCTCGTTCGTATGATTCCTCGACGCTTGACCCGGCAGAGGCATCAGACGATAACTCCATTAACATTGTCGCCTATATTGGCGAAGGACTGGTGCGCTATGTCAATGGTGAAGTGGTACCGGGCGTCGCTGAAAGCTGGGATGTCTCGGCCGACGGCCTGACGTATACGTTCCACCTGCGCCAAAGCACCTGGAGCGACGGCACTCCCGTGACCGCAAATGACTTTGTTTACTCGTTCATCCGGCTGATTGATCCGGCCAACGGCCATGCACAGGCCTCAGGCGGATATATTTTCAAGAACTCGCAGTCTTTTGCGGAAGGAACCGCCGAAGTTGCAGATGTTGGCTGCAAAGCGCTGGACGACTATACGCTGGAGGTGCAGTTTGAGAACACCGGCCTTGAAAACCTGTTTTCGCTGACCAAATCCATGTTTGTTCCCGTGAAACAGTCGCTGGCCGATGCGCTGGAAACAGCATACGGCTCGGATATGGACAAGGTTCTGGGCAACGGTCCGTTCGTCATCACCGAATGGGCGCATGAGGACCGTATCGTGCTTGAGAAGAACCAGGCGTACTGGAACGCCGATGCCATCCATATGGACAAGCTGACCGGTTTGGCCAACGTAGCCAACGATATCGCCATGGAAATGATGCAGACCGGCGTAGTGGATCTGTGCGGATTCACCGATCCGCTGTACACCGAGCCATTGCTGGCAGAAGGCTTCAAGGAAACTACGATTGCCAATCCATACCAATTCTTGCACATCAATCTGCAGGGCCGTACTGAAGATACCGGCCGTTTCCTGTCGAATGTCAACTTCCGCCGCGCGCTCTCCTATGCGCTGGACAGAACCGCGCTATCCATGAGCGTCCTTCAGGGCAGAGAGCCCGCCTATCGGCTGGTTGACCCCAGCAGACAGGGCGTCAGCGGCCCCTATGTTGATGAGTATCCGCTGGACAACGGCATCAACGTGACAACGGACGCTGAACAGGCGCAATACTACTTGAATCTCGCACTGGAAGAGCTGGGCGCAACGCTTGCAGATGTTCCCGAGTTCTCCATGCTGTGCTATGAGTCGCCTACCTCACAGCTCGCTCTGCAGGCCAGCCAGGATATGTTCCTGACGGTGCTTGGTATTCATTGCGTGATCGATCCCCAGCCTGTACAGCAGATGATGGGCAAGGTGTTCTCCTATGACTACGACTTCTGGTTTGGCGGCCTTGGCACCGGCCAGATGGATGAAGTCAGCTACGACGGTATCCTGCCTTACTATGACAGCTCTGTAGAAGGACAATTGTTCGGATACGACAATCCCGCGTTCAACGAGCTGCTCGCGACCGCCCAGACCACGCTTGACCTGCAGGTCCGCAAAGACACGCTGTTTGAGCTGGAAAAGATCTTCTGCGAAGACGTCCCCACGCTTTTGCTGGGATGGACGACGCTGCGCTACATCTACCGCTCTGACATCATCCTGCACGGCACGAACTCGTCTTATGGCGTTGATCTGGCGTTCATCGACCTCGCGGAGTAATCCCTGACACAATTCAACGAAACCCTTGACTGATAAAGTTGGCTGCAAGTCCAGCCTCCGCTGGTCGGGCTTGCAGCCAACTACCCTTTGGAGGAACCCACATGCTCCGATATACCCTCAAGCGAATCGGAATCGCACTGCTGACCATCTTCGTGCTGGCGACGATCACGTTCTTTCTATTAAAGCTTCTGCCGGGCGACCCGTTTTTGAACATCAAGGTTCCGGCCGCCATTCAGGAAAAGCAAATGGCCTACTACGGCTTGGACAAGCCCGTGATCCAGCAGTATTTCATTTACATGAAGAACATTGCGACCGGAAATCTGGGGACATCGCTGAAGTATATCGGGCGAAACGTAACCGATATCATCGCGGACTTCTTCCCCGTATCGGCAACGCTGGGGCTGATTGCGCTGCTCTTTGCCGAGCTGATCGGCATTCTGTTTGGCATTCTCAGCGCACAATACAAAAACCGATGGCCCGATTATGTACTGATGTTTTTTGCCATCCTGGGCATCGCGCTGCCGTCGATGGTGATCGGGCCGCTGATCCGGTACTTTTTCGGCGTACAGCTTCGTGTACTCCCGGTCTCGGGCTGGGGATCGGTGGAGCAGATGATCATGCCCGCGTTTGTGCTGGGGCTGGCCACCATCGCCTCCAATACGCGCCTGATGCGCGCCTGCATGCTGGCAACCACCACGCAGGATTACATCAAAACAGCGCAGGCAAAGGGCCTGAAGCCTGTACAAATCGTGGTTCGGCACGAACTGAAAAACTCTCTCGTTCCCATGCTTGCGGGCATCGGCCCGGCCATCGCATCGGTGATGATGGGCTCCTTCGTCGTGGAAAAGATCTTTGTGATTCCGGGGCTTGGGAAGCATTTTGTCAGCGCCGTTACAACGCTTGATTATCCGCTGATTATGAGCTTGACGATATTTTATGGGACCATCCTTGTGACGATGAATTTACTTGTCGATCTGCTGTACGGCGTGGTCGATCCCCGCATACGCTTGGAGTAGGTGACGGATATGGATAGAAATCAATTATACGAAAGCCTCAACCCTGACCTTCTGCAAACCGAGGAAATGGTGCGCCCGCAAACGACCTACCTCAAGGACGTATGGCGTACCTTCAAAAAGCGCAAAACAGCGCTGGTCAGCGCCATCATATTGGTGCTGCTGGTGCTGCTGGTCTTGTTCGGGCCGATGATGAACCCCTATAACTACTACAGCAACGATTACACCGCGATCAACAGCGCGCCTTCGGCGCAGCACTGGTTCGGCACCGATACGCTGGGCCGCGACCTGTGGACGCGGGTATGGGTCGGCGGGCGCGTTTCGCTGCTGATTGCCATTCTTGCGACGCTGTTCCCCTTTGCCATCGGCATGGTCATGGGCGGGATTTCCGGGTATTTCGGCGGCAAGGTGGATATGATCATGATGCGGACGATTGATATCCTCATGGGCATACCGACCATGATCTATAACATCCTGCTCATTGTGGTGATGGGCAGCGGCAATATCAGTACGCTCATCATTGCGTTTACCCTGACAGGCTGGATGGGCTCCGCGCGCTCCGCGCGCGGGATGGTGCTGCAAATCAAAGCGCGCGAGTTTGTGATGGCAAGTGAGACGCTTGGCGCGTCGCCGGTGCGCATCATCTTCCGGCACCTGCTGCCCAACACCATGGGCATCATGGTTGTCGGCATTACGCTGACGATTCCCATGATTATTTTCGCCGAAGCGTTTCTAAGCTTTATCGGGCTTGGCATTGCCCCGCCCAATCCCAGCTGGGGTCAGCTGATCAGCAACGCGGCGGATGTTTTCAAAAATTATCCTTACCAGTTCATCATTCCGTGTTCGTTCGTCAGCCTGACCATGCTTTGCTTTAACCTCATGGGCGACGGACTGCGCGACGCGCTGGACCCCAAACTGCGAGCATAAGGAGATAGCATGAAAAAAGCATTGCTTACGGTTGAGGATCTGACAATTTCATTCTTTACCCAGGCGGGCGAGGTGCAGGCGGTTCGCGGCGTGAGCTGGCACGTAAGCGAGAAGGAAACCATCGCGATCGTCGGCGAATCCGGCTGCGGCAAAACCGTATCCATCCAGACGGTCATGGGTCTTTTGTCCAAGCCCGGCAGCATCCAAAAAGGGCAGATTCTGTTCCGTGGCGAGGACCTTGCCAAGGCCGACAAGAACAGGCTACACGAGCTGCAGGGCAACGATATGTCCATGATCTTCCAGGACCCGCTGACCTACCTAAACCCCACCATGCGCGTAGGCAGGCAGATTGCCGAGGCTTATTTGCAGCACAACAAGGCCACCCGTGAGGAGGCCGATGCGCGGGTGCTGGAAATGATGCGGCTGGTCAGCTTCCCCTCACCCGAGCGCAACATGAGGGCCTACCCGTTTCAGCTGTCCGGCGGTATGCGCCAGCGCATTATGGTCGCGATGGCGCTGGTCTGCAATCCCGCGGTTTTGTTTGCGGATGAGCCGACCACGGCGCTGGACGTAACCATTCAGGCCCAGATCATCGACCTGATGAACTCGCTGAAAACCAAGATCGACGCCGCCATTGTGCTGATCACGCATGATATGGGCGTGGTGGCCAACATGGCTCAGCGCGTGTATGTGATGTACGCGGGCAAAATTGTGGAGCACGGCGCTGTGGACGATATCTTCAGCAATCCCAAGCATCCCTACACCTGGGGGCTGTTGTATTCCATCCCCCGGCTGGATGCCCCTGTTAAAGGCGCGATGGAGTATATCCCCGGCACGCCGCCCGATCTGATCAGCCCGCCCAAGGGCTGTGCGTTTGCGGCCAGGTGCCGCCACGCCATGAATATCTGCGCCCAGCAGCAGCCGCCTTTCTTTGATTTTGAGGAGCCGGAGCACTGTGCCGCATGCTGGCTGTACGCGCAGGATGCCAAAGAGCAGTACGCCGATGTGATTGAAAAGAGAGGCAAGGAAAATGGCTGACAAAACACTGCTGGAGCTCAAATCGGTCAGCAAGCATTTTCAAGTGAAAAGCGGCGTGCTCAAGGCCGTGAACGACGTGAGCCTGACCATCTACAAGGGTGAAACGCTAGGCCTTGTCGGCGAGTCCGGCTGCGGGAAAACAACGCTGGGCCGGACACTGGTAAAGCTGTATCAAAACGATGAAGGGTCCATCCTGTATAAAGGCAAGGATATCTGGAGCTACAACCGCAGGGAAAACCTTGCGTATCATAAAAACGTACAGATCATCTATCAGGATCCGTACGCCTCGCTCAATCCGCTGCATGTTGTACGGCAGTCCATCAGCGAGGGGCTGGAAATCCATCACCTGTATAAAGGCAAAAAGCGCAACGACCGCGTACTGGAGCTGCTGGATATGGTCGGCCTCAACCAGGAACACGCCAACCGCTTCCCCCACGAGTTTTCGGGGGGACAGCGCCAGCGTATCGGCATTGCGCGCGCGCTTGCCGTGGAGCCAGAGCTGATTATCTGCGATGAGCCTGTTTCGGCGCTGGATGTGTCCATCCAGGCGCAGATCGTCAACCTGATTATGCGTTTACAAAAGGAAATGGGGCTTTCCTACCTGTTCATTACCCATGACCTGTCCTTGGTCAAGCAGATATCCGACCGGATCGCGGTGATGTATCTGGGCTCCATTGTAGAGCTCGCTCCCGCGCAATCGCTGTATGAGCATCACTACCACCCCTATACAAGCGCGCTGCTCTCCGCCATCCCCATTCCGGATCCGGTGGTTGAAAAGCACAGAAGGCGCATTCTGCTGTCCGGCGATGTACCCAATCCCATCAATCTGGACGGCGGATGCAGCTTCCGCAGCCGCTGCCCCAAGGCCACAGAGCGCTGCGCCGCGGAGCGCCCGCAGCTGCGGGAGATTACGCCCGCGCATTTCGTTGCCTGCCACCACGCAGACTGAGGAGAACGCATGCTGAAATCTCAAACAATACAAGCGGTTCTGGAACACGCGCTCCATCTGGGCGCGGATTTTGCCGAGCTATTTATGGAGGACTGCGAGGAGACCTCCATTGACTATGACGGAGCCGTGGGCGGGATCGCGCAGCAGCGCACCTCCGGCGTTGGCATCAATGTGTTCGCTGGCAAGCGCAGCACCTATGTATACACCAACGACCAGACGGAATCATCGCTATTGCAGACGGTGAAGCGTGCGGCGGCGATTCTGGGTCTTACAGGCAACGGCAGCGCGCAGCTGCTGCCGCCCAAAGCTTTGGAAATCGCCAATCCCTGTCCCGTTTTGGTCTATCCGTCGACAGTTCAGCATCAGGATAAAATTGCCATACTCAGGGAAGCGGATTGCGCCGCCCGCGCTGTGACAAGCTCCCTGCGCGGCATCAAGCTGACCTATTTCGACCGCGACCAGACCGTGCATGTGGTCAATACCGAGGGCACGGACGCCCATGACCGGCGGGTCACAACCCGCCTGCGCTACATCCCGCTGATCGAGAATGAACACGGCGCCGCAAGCCGCTTCAGTGATTTTGCCGTAGCGGCGGGCTTTGAAGCGTTATCGGGCGGCGCGTACATCCCCCACATGACGCGCTTCATCCGCGAAATGGAAAGCGTGCTGACCGCCGCCGACGCCCCCAGCGCAAGGGTCCCGGTGATTCTGGAGGCCGGAAGCTGCACCGGAGTGTTTTTCCATGAAGCCTGCGGACATCAGCTGGAAACCAACACCCTGAAGGACAAGGGATTATTCTGGGACCGGCGCGGAGCGCAAATCGCGTCGCCCAAGGTAACCCTGATCGACGACGGCACCATGCCCGGTATGTACGCCTCAAGCCGTATCGACGACGAGGGAATGCCCCGCCAGAAGAATACCCTGATCGAAAACGGCATTTTGAAGGGCTTTTTCGTCGACAGGCTCGGCGCGCTGCAGCTTGGGCTTGCCCCGACCGGGAGCGGCAGACGGCAAAACTATAAATACGCGCCGGCCGCCCGGATGAGCAACACCTATCTGGCCGCCGGGCAGGACGATGAGGACGCCATGATACGTGATACGCCGGAAGGCCTGTTCGTCACCGCCATCGGCGGCGGCACCGGCGGGCGCGAATTTACGCTGATGGCTGAGACTGCATATTGGATCAAGAACGGCAAAATCGACCGCCAGGTGAAGGGCGCGATGCTCTCGGGACGCGGCGATGAAACCATGCTGAAGATTGACCGTGTCGGCAAGACTGTCATAGCCGAGGACGGGGGCGGCTCGTTCTGCGGCGCAACATCCGGCTTCTGCGCCAACACGGCAAGCGGGCCGCGCATCCGCATCGCCGAGATGCTCGTGGGCGGGAAAGGCGGTTTGGGATGATTGATGTAAGCCGTTACCAGCAGGCGTTCGCCTCCCTGCCCGATTCTATCCAAGCGGCGGAAGTCAACGCCGAAAACGTGACCAAAACCGCCCTGAACATCCAAGGCGGAACCGTTGCGGACGGGCAATCCGGCAGCGTAACCAAGTTCTATGTCCGCGCCACGGCGCAGCAAACCGGGATTGCCTATTCCGAAAAGTATGATGAGGTTCCGGCTGATATCATCCGGCGCGCGGTGGAAAGCGTCGCTTATGCATCGGACACTCCTCCGCAGATCATGAACCCGGCGGGTACGCTTCGTTTGGGCAAGCCATCAAAAACAGGCAGCATAGAGGATGCGATACAGTTTGGCATCCGCAGCGAGAAGCTGGCAGGCGAGATTGATACGGTGGAATCCGTCATCGGCTGCCAGGTCAACCTGTGTTCGCGAAAGACACATACCGTGAACTCCTTCGGCCTGGATGCCGTCTATGAAGCGCACTGGCTGGAGAGCATTTTACAGGTCACAATGAAACGCGGCGGAAAGCACACGCCCGGATACGCATATATCAGCGCTCCTTCACCCGACGCGCTGGATGCCGAGGCCTTCGCCGCCGCCGCA
>DAIOVG010000008.1:7929-34611 GCA_036759125.1 Candidatus Limiplasma sp. | reverse complement strand
AAGTGCGGAAGGGATAAACGCTGAAGGCATCTAAGCGTGAAGCCCCCCTCAAGAAGAAGATTCCTGGCGCGCAAGCGCGAGAGACCCCTTGAAGACTACAAGGTAGATAGGTCATCGGTGGAAGTGTGGTAACACATGCAGCTTGATGATACTAATGGTCAAACGCTTTGTTCACATTATTTAAAACCTAAGACCAGCATTGGAAATGAACTCAAGATCTCCATCTCACCATCCTCCGTATGCAGTTGTCAGGGCGCAGCCTGAGGCGAGGACATGTCCTCACCCCGGGGACAACCCCTGACCCGCAGTGCGGGCGGCCAGATTTGAGACTGCAGGCTGCCAAAAGCAGACCGGCAACTCCGACTGGCGACACCCCCTGCATGGAATCCGGATCCCGATGTTTCGTGTATACCCCCGGTACAAACATCCTGATCCGCATTCAGCGCCCGGTAGGCGCAGCCAGTCTTGACCCCGTTGGCCAAGCGCAAGCAGACCGCCAACACAAGCCGGCAAACTACCACCCAACCTAGTTCACCCTTTGCGGTGGCAATAGCCTGAGGGATCCACCTGTTCCCATACCGAACACAGTAGTTAAGCCTCAGCACGTCGATGGTACTTGGCTGGAGACGGCCCGGGAGAGTAGATCGTCGCCGCATTCCAAAATAGGAAACCGCCTGTAGAAATACGGGCGGTTTCTTCATTATGCTAATATTTGATACGGGATTTCTTGAACAACTAGGATGCCCAGCATGTAGAAGGTACTTGACTGGAGACAGCCTGGGAGAGTAGACCATCGTGCATTCTAAAATATCCACCTGTAAAAACAGATGGTTATTTCGTAGAAGCGCTTAAATCTTGTTCTGTCAGCTTTCATCAGTGAAAGAGATCGAATATTGATTACTAAATACCGAATAGCAACTGATACCGATAGAAATCAAACCCGTACCGGTTGATCTCGCCGCAGCGGGTGAAGCCGTGTTTTTCGTATAGTGCGATGGCGGCGGGGTTGGCTGTGCTGACGAGCAGCACGATGCCATCAAAGCCCCGCTGCCGCGTTGCGGCAATGACCCGCTTAAGCAGAAATGAGCCGATTCCCTGATGCTGGTGGGAGAGCGATACGCCGACACGGGCGAGCTCGCAGGGGTTTTGCGGCTCCCAGAGGAGATCATCCAGCTCGCGTTCGCCGCCTGCGGAGGCGGCGGCAATGATTTCGCCTTGCGCGTCCTTGATAAGATAGAGCGAACCTGATTGAATATCAGCCCGTATAAAGTCTTCGGTGGGGTAATGCTCGCTCCAGGTGCAGCCGGGCGTTCCGATCAGGCCTTGGTACAGCGCAAACACAGCCGAGGCATCGGCTTCCTGCGCGAGTGTAAAGGTGTAATCCAAAACGAATCACTCTGTTTCAATGGAATCTAGATACGAATCAAAGCGGATAGGAAAACAGATAGCCTCTTTTTTCGAATCCGAGGGTTTCGTAAAACTGATGCGCCTGCAGGCGATGGAACGCGGAATCCAGTTCCATGCGCTTTAAGCCCTGCTTGCGGGATATGTCCAGAGCGGCCTGGATGAGCTGTTTGCCATATCCTTTCCCGCGCTGTGCCTCGTCTACCACCATGGCGTACACATAGGAAATGCGGCCTTCCTGCCACAGATTGTTCATGATTGCATAGGCGCAAAACCCGATGAGGGTACCATCTAAAACAGCGCAAAGAAGCGTATCCGTTGCGGAAGATACGCCATTTTGCAGTATATGATGAAGCTGTTCTATATCAAGGGCTTTTCCCGGCCAGAGCTGCTGTAAAAGCGGATAGATGCTGTCAAAATCGTCGGGGGATACGGGTCTGATCTGAAGAGGCATGATATATCTCACATTTCTTTCATAGTCATCGGACGAGCTTTACTCCTTGGGTTTCGGCTCTCCGGGCTTTTTCGCGGCCGGCTTTTTTGGCGCGTCTGTCGCAGGCGCGGGGGTGCAGACCAGCGCTTCGGCGTCGATTTCATCGGGATGGCGCTGTTCGCCGTCCTCAGCCGCTTCGTCGTGCTCGGGCTTCACCTTGGCGTATTTCTGCGCGCGTAAAACGCTTAATTTTTCGTCGATGGCCGAGATTTCCGCGAACATATCGGCAAGCACCGGGGGAAGCTCGACGCCGTTATGCCACAGCTCAAACGCCTGAAGGCTTGATTCTGTCAGAATTTCGTGGCGCTTTGATTCCAAATTGATTTCCTGTACGCGAAGCTTGGCATGGCTGGCCCACAGGGACGCGGCCGAACCGAACGCCTGCATGACGTTGAGGAACGCGATCTTCATTCGGCTGGAAAATTTCGTTTTCGACATGATTATCACTCCGTTAATTTGCCGTTGGTCAAAAACATAACATTGGAAAGCTTCTCTGTTGAGCTGCGAATTCCTGCTTATGCGCCGGCCTGGGCGTGCACCAGCAGCGATGCGGGGCGGCAGGTGAATTTGACTTCGCTTGCGTCCACAATTTCGCCGTCCAGGTTCAGGCGCATGCTGGGCGCGGAGAGCGTGCACTCCCTGGTGCGGATATGGCGGGAAAATGATTTCTTGTAAATCGTGCCCTTTAAAAGGGCAGGAAGGTTTAAAAAAATCTGAAAGCGCGACATCGCATCGATCACCAGGATATCAAGAAGTCCGTCGTCCAATTGGCTCAGGGGCATGATGCGGATACCGCTGCCGAAATACTGCCCGTTGGCGATGGAAAAATGCGCGCAGGGCTTGTCGATCACTTCGCCTTCCGCCGTGGCAATGCGCATACGCGAAGCCTTGAAGCGCGTCAGCGTAACGAATATCCCGTACAGGTAGGGCATTTTTCCTCGCAGATGCTGCTTGGCTTTGAGCATATTCTCCAGCACCATCACATCAAAGCCCGTGCCGCTGATGTTGATAAACATGCGGTCGTTGGCAGTGGCAGTGTCCACGCGGCGCGGTTTTTGCGTCAGCAGATATGAAAGCGCGGCCTCCCAGTTTTTCGGGACGCCGATTACCTTGGCAAAATCGTTGCCGTTGCCTGCGGGAATAATGCCCAGCGCCGTCTCCGAGCCGATCAGGCCCGCGGCGACCTCGTTCACCGTTCCGTCTCCGCCTACGGCGATCACGGTGGCGTCGCCCCGCTGCGCCGCCTGCCTGGCAAGCTCCGTAGCGTGCCCGACTGATTGGGTGAGTAAATAGGTAAAATCAATCTTCAGCTTCCTAAGCATTGAGGCGGCTTTTTCGCCAATATCGGCAGCGCGCCCGGCGCCGGAAACCGGGTTAACGATCATGGTGATCATACGGTGCTCCTCAAATTATCGTTGCACACATCTTACCCTGTTTTGGGGGGATTGTAAAGAAATGATTTGGCTGGAAACATATGGCATACATGGCTTTCAGGCTATATTTTACAGGGTGTTCACAAAGAAACAGCTTGACGAATGCTTGCCGTTGCGCATACAATGAGCACAGAGGAGATCATGGAATGCTGAAACCGCAGAAGGCCCGTGCAATGAGGCAAAAGCGGTTTCATTGTTATCTATAAAATGAACGCGAAGGGAACGACCGATGCAATACAGCCCGCCCACACAAGCGGTACGCGATACCTTTCATCAGGGAACAAACCGGCACGCGTATGAGATGCTGGGCGCGCATCCATGCCTGGAAGGCAAGGCGAAAAAGTGGCATTTCTGCGTTTGGGCGCCCAATGCGCGCCATGTATCGCTGACAGGCAGCTTTTGCGGCTGGAACGATCAAGCCTATCCCATGCAAAAACAGCACGACGGCACCTGGGAGCTGCGGCTTTCAGAGGCCGAGCTGTTCAAGGATGTACCCCTGGACGGGTACCCCGTATATAAGTATGCCGTAACCGGCGCGGACGGCAAGCTGCGCCTGAAAGCCGATCCATACGGCTTTTTTTCCGAGCTTCGGCCCAACATGGGCAGCCGCCTGTACGATTTGGACGGTTATACCTGGAATGACAGCGCATGGATGAAACAGCGCTCCACCTTCAACCCCTATGTAAGCCCCGTGAATATTTACGAGGTGCATATCGCTTCCTGGCGGCGGCATGAGGACGGGAGCCTGTATACCTACCCGGAGTTTGCTGATGAAATCATCCCCTACGTGCAGGAGATGGGGTATACGCATATCGAGCTCCTGCCCGTGATGGAGCATCCATTGGATATGTCCTGGGGGTATCAGGTGCTGGGCTTCTACGCCGCCACCTCGCGCTATGGCACACCCAAGCAGCTGATGGAGTTCATCGACCGTTGCCACCAGGCGGGCATCGGGGTACTTCTGGATTGGGTGCCCGCGCATTTCCCGCGCGACGAGGCGGGCCTGTTCATGCTCGACGGCACACCGCTGTACAACCACCCGGACAAACGGCGTGGTGAGATTGCCCAGTGGGGCACGATGCTGTTTGATTTCGGCCGCGGCGAGGTGTGCAGCTATCTGTTATCCAACGCCTGTTTCTGGCTGGAGCAGTTCCATGCCGACGGGCTGCGGGTGGACGCGGTTTCCGGTCTTCTGTATTATGACTTTTGCAAGGAACAGGGCGAGTGGCTGCCCAACGAGTACGGCGGGCGGGAGAACATCGACGCTATCCGCTTCCTGCGCCGCATGAACGAGACCGTATACCACGATTTTGCGGGCGTGATGATGATCGCCGAGGAGGCCAGCGCTTATCCCATGGTCACCGCGCCGACCTATCTGGGCGGACTGGGCTTCGGGCTCAAGTGGAACATGGGCTGGATGAACGATATCTTGAGCTACTTGACCAAGGATCCCGTGCATCGCAAATATCACCACGACAAGCTGACGTTTTCGCTGGTGTACGCGTTTTCGGAAAACTATGTGCTGCCCTTTTCCCACGACGAGGTGGTGCACGGCAAGCACAGCATGCTGGATAAAAACCCCGGCGACCTCTGGCAGAAGTTTGCGGGGCTGCGGACCGTGTACGCCTACACCATGGCGCACCCGGGGAAAAAGCTTTTATTCATGGGCGGGGAGTTCGCCCAGTTTATTGAATGGAAATATGACGACCAGCTGGACTGGTTTTTGCTGGTGTACGACCGCCACCCGCAGGTGCAGGCCTGCGTGAAGGCGCTCAATCACCTGTACCGCAGTACAAAGGCATTTTATGAGGTGGAGGACTCCTGGGACGGATTCCAGTGGATTACCGCGTCCGATACCGACAACAGCGTCGTCGCCTTTCTGCGCACGGATGCCGCGGGCAAGGCCGTGCTTTGCGTGGCGAACTTCATGCCGGTGTTCCACCCCATCTACCGCATCGGCCTGCCGCTGGACGGAACGCTCAACGAGATTTTCAACACCGACCGCAGGGAGTTCGGCGGAAGCGACCAGTACAACGCCTACGAGATTTCGGTTCATGAAGGCGACTATAACAGCTTTCCCTACCATGCCGATATCTGCGTGCCGCCGCTGAGCTGCTGCTATTTTTCCTACGAGAAGATTTTACCCGCGCAGGGCGTACTCAGCCTGGAAGCGGAGGATGAAAAGGAACTGCTGGACGATCAACAACAAGAAGGAGCGAGGGCCTCATGAAGAAGAAACGGTGCATCGCAATGCTGCTGGCCGGCGGACAGGGGAGCCGGTTGGGGATTTTGACCGAGGATATGGCCAAGCCTGCCATACCCTATGGCGGCAAGTACCGCATCATTGATTTCCCCCTGTCCAACTGCACCAATTCGGGCATTGATGTGGTTGGTGTGATGACGCAGTATCAGCCGCTGGAGCTCAACTCCTACATCGGCAGCGGCTCGCCGTGGGATTTGGACCTCTCCTACGGCGGCGTTTACGTGCTGCCGCCCTATGTGAAGGGCAAGCAGGGGGAGTGGTATTCGGGTACCGCCAACGCGATCTACCAGAATGTCGCCTTCATCCGCCAGTTTAACCCCGATCATGTGCTGATTCTGGCAGGCGACCATATCTATAAAATGGATTACAACGCCATGCTCAACTACCATATTGAGAAGGAAGCCGATGCGACCATCGCCGTGCGCGAGGTGCCCTGGGCCGATACGTCGCGCTTTGGCATCATGAACACCACGCCGGACAATGTGATTTACGAGTTTGAGGAAAAGCCCAAGGTTGCCAAGAACAACAAGGCCAGCATGGGCGTGTATATTTTCCGCTGGGACAAGCTCTTGCACTATCTGGAGGACGATGCCAAACACCCCGACTCCAGCAACGATTTCGGCAAGAACATTATTCCCAATATGATGGCCGACAATCAGCGCATGATGGCCTACGATTTTGACGGCTACTGGAAGGATGTCGGCACGGTCTACAGCCTCTGGGAGGCGAACATGGACCTGCTGCAAATGCCCATGCCTATTGACTTGTATGATAAAAACTGGCGCATCTACGGGCGCAACCCCGGTATGACGCCGCACTATATCGCCCCGGGCGCAACGGTGACCAACTGCCTGGTCACCGAGGGCTGCGAGGTATTTGGCAAGGTTTCGCACAGCGTGCTGTTTTCCGGTGTGACGGTGCTGGAGGGCGCGGTGGTGGAGGATTCCATCGTCATGCCCAACGCCGTGATTGAGCGGGGGGCGGTGGTACGCCGTGCGATCATCGCCGAAAACGCCGTGATCGGCGCAGGCGCGATTGTGGGCGAAACCGGCGGGGAAATTTGTGTGGTCGGCCACGCCGCGACGGTTGCCAAGGGCGATACGATTGCGCCCGGCCAGCAATTCAGAAATGAGCGCGTCGACGCGGGAAGGGAATAAAGCATCATGGCAATGAAAGATGTAATGGGCATTATCTATACCGGCGAGAAGGACAGCTTTCTGCGGGAGCTGACCACGCTGCGCGCTGTGGCCGCCGTGCCTGTGGCGGGCCGCTACCGCGTGATCGATTTTCTGGTTTCCAGCTTTGTCAACTCCGATATTCCCAACGTCGGCGTCATCATGCAGAAGAACTATCACAGCCTCATGGACCACCTGGGCAGCGGCAAGGAATGGGATCTGCACGGGAAAACCGACGGACTGTTCATTCTGCCTCCGTTTTTGACGGCCGACAACAACGGCCAATATCCGGGCTCGCTGGACGCGCTCCATGCCAACCTAGGCTATATTCGCCGCAGCCGGCAGGAGTATGTGCTGCTGTGCAACAGCATGATCGTTTTCAACGCCGATTTTCGGGACATGGTCAAAAGCTATGAGAAGTCCGGTGCGGACGTGTGTATGATGTACTCTAAAAATCCGGAGCTGCAGCGCTCGGAATACGGCGCGTATCTGGATATTGACGACAGCGGCATGATCGTCGACGTGGAGATCGACCCCACCAAACCGCGCTATGAGAACACCGCGCTGGAGGTCACGCTTTTGAGAAAGGACCTGCTCATCAACCTGATCGACCGGGGCGTTTCGCACGGGTATCACGACCTGATGCGCCACGTGTTCCAGCGCATGATCCGCGACGCGGGCCTGCGGGTGGCGGGATACGAGTACAAAAAGCCCTGCTACCGCATTGATTCGATTCAAAGCTATTTCAAATTCAATATGGATGTCATCAGGCCGGAGGTCCGCCAAAGCCTGTTCTCCGACGACCGCCCCGTGTATACCAAGCTTCGCGACGAGATGCCCGCCCGCTACCTGGAGCACGCCAATGTGTCGGACTCCATCGTGGCCGACGGCTGCATTGTGGACGCGAAGGTGACCCGCAGTGTGCTGTTCCGCGGCGTGCGCATCGGCAAAGGCGCTCGGATCAAAAACTGCATCATCATGCAGGACAGCATCGTGGAGGAAAGCGTGGAGCTGGAAAACTGCATTCTGGACAAGCAGGCCGTGATCAAAGCCGGGGGCAAGCTCATCGGCCCGCCTTCGTACCCGATCGTGATTTCCAAGAACATGACAATCTAAAGGAGCAAGGGCTATGAAGATACTGTTTACCTCCAGCGAGTGCGTTCCGTTTATCAAAACCGGGGGCCTGGCCGATGTGGTCGGCTCGCTGGCAACGGTGCTGGCACGGGAAGGGCACGACGTACGCGTGATGCTGCCGATGTATACGGCCATGGATTTCAACTGGCAGCAGAAGATGGAGCAATTGCTCCACTTTGACGTGCAGCTGGGCTGGCGGCGGCAATACTGCGGCGTAATGCAGTTGAAGCACGACGGCGTCACCTATTATTTTCTGGATAACAAGTACTACTTTGGCAGGCCGTATGTGTACGGGCTGGGCGGCGACGAGTACGAACGGTTTTCGTTCTTCTGCCGCGCTGCGCTCAATGCCCTGCCGCTCATCGATTTCCAGCCGGAGATCATCCACGCGCACGACTGGCAATCGGGCATGGTGCCTGCGCTGTTGAAAATCCAGTACCAGCACCTGCCGTTTTACGCGCCTATCCGCACGGTGTTCACGATTCACAACCTGCAATACCAGGGCATTTTCGGCATCAAGGAGGTGCAGGATGTCATGGGCCTGGGCGACGGGCTGTGGAGCGCGGACAAGCTGGAGTTCTCCGGCTGCGCCAACTTCATGAAGGCCGGACTTGTGTATACCGATATTATTACCACCGTCAGCCCAAGCTATGCCGAGGAGATCACCACCGCCTATTACGGCGAGCGGCTCGACGGCCTGATCCGCGCACGCAGGGGCGAGCTGTACGGCGTGCTCAACGGTATCGATACCGAGCTGTATAACCCGCAAACCGATCCGCTGATCGCCAAACCCTTTACTAGGGACACGCTGGAGCTGAAGCAGATCAACAAAAAAGCGCTGCAGCAGGAGCTGGCGCTTGAGGAGAATGCCGATACGCCCGTGATCGCCATGGTGGGGCGGCTGTCTAACCAAAAGGGTCTGGATCTGGTGGATTGCGTTTTGGGCGATATGATGGCCGAGGATTTGCAGGTGGCTGTGCTCGGTATGGGGGATTCGCGCTATACCAACCTGTTTTCTTGGGCGGAAACCAAGTACCGGGGGAGGCTTGCCGCGCGCTTTGCCATGGACAGCGTCCTGGCGCACAAGATTTACGCGGGCGCGGATTTCTTCCTGATGCCGTCGCTGTTCGAGCCCTGCGGCCTGAGCCAGATGATCGCCATGCGCTACGGCAGCGTGCCCATCGTGCGCGAGACCGGCGGCCTGCGCGATACCGTGCTCAGCTATAACGACGAGACCAAAGAGGGGAATGGCTTCAGCTTCCAGAATTATAACGCGCATGATATGCTGTCGGTGATTCGCCGGGCGTTGGATTTCTACAAAAACAGGAAGGAGATCCTCAAAACCCTGCAGCAGCGCGGCATGGATGGCGATTATTCCTGGACGCACAGCGCCAGGGAATATCTGGAACTGTACCGGAAGCTTCTCCAATAGAGGTCAGCGCAGGCCTTTGAGCCGTTTTGGCAGCGTTTGGGTCAGCGTCAGCGCCAGCGCGATTTTGATCAGGTCAGGCACAATGAAGGGGAACACGCACATTGAAAGCGCTGCCCCCAGCCCGATGGCGCCGTAAGCCTTGGCATAGAACAGCATGAACCATGCGGTGCCGAAGGCGTAATCCAGCAGCATTCCGGCGGCCATGCCCAGTGCGCTTCTCCAAAGGCTTTCCGTGTGCCTGCGGGTGATCGCCCAGTACAATAGCGCCGCGAATAAAAAGCCAATCAGGTACCCGCCCGTGATGCCCGCCAGCACGCCAAACCCGCCGCGAAAGCTGGAAAACACAGGGATGCCGACCAGACCCAGCAGCAGGTAAAGCAGTACCGCCAGCGTGCCGCGCTTCCCGCCCAAAAGGCCGAGCGTCGCAAACAAACCAAAGGTTTGCAGGGTAAACGGCACGGCAGATGGAATGGCGATCCATGCGCAAACCGCGATCAGTACCGCAAACAGTGAGATCAGCGCCATATCGATGGTGGTGAGTTTCCATTGTTTCACCGGATCACATCCTTTTCGTTTCGAGATTATACTAGAATACAATACGATTGTCAACCAAAATGATATAATAAGTTGACAATCGATATGAGGTGGTAAGATGAACCTAATGCAATGCTGGCTTCCGGACGTCCAGGTACCCAAAACCCTGCAAACCCCGCCGGAGGTCGCGCGCTGGGAGCTGGAGCAATTGGACCAGAGCTGCGAGCTTACGGTGGATGCCGCAATGGGCGACGCCTTTGAAATTCTGGATCACGGCAGCGCCGTGCGCGGCGGCGAATGCGGGGTGCTCTATGGCGCCTACCGCTTGCTTGAGCACAGGCGCGAGGGCAGCCCGCCGCCCCAGGGCGTGCAGACGCCCAGGTTTTCGCTGCGCATGATCGATCACTGGGACAACATGAACGGGCATATAGAGCGCGGGTATGCGGGCATGTCCATCTTTTTTGCCAATGACGATTTCAAGGGTGACGATGAAACCCTGCGCGCCTACGCCAGATTGCTTGCGTCGGTCGGCATCAACGTCATCTGCCTCAACAACGTCAACGTCGCCCCGCCGGCACAGGAGCTGATCGGTGAACGCTTCCTGCCGGACGTCGCCCATGTGGCGGACATTTTCAGGCCGTTCGGCATCCGGCTTCTGCTGTCGATTGATTATTCCATGCCGGTGCAAAACGGGTTGGATACGGCTGATCCGCTGGAAAAATCCGTGCAGGACTGGTGGAACGAGCGCGTCAGACTTGTTTACCGCCATGTGCCCAACCTCTGGCTTTTTGGTGAAGGCGGACTCGGAATTCCGCCCCGGCCCCTACACCTACGGACGCAACCACGCCCAAGGCGCAAACCTGTTGGCGCGGGCGCTCAAGCCCTACGGCGGCGTGGTGGTGTGGCGCTGCTTTGTGTACAACTGCAAGCAGGACTGGCGCGACACCAAAACCGACCGCCCCAAGGCCGCCTACGATAATTACGCCCATCTGGACGGGCAGTTTGACGCAAACGTAATCTTGCAGGTAAAAAACGGGCCGTTCGATTTTCAGGTGCGCGAGCCGGTGTCGCCGCTGCTGCTGGCCATGCCCAATACCCGAAAAGCGCTGGAATTCCAGCTTGCGCAGGAGTATACCGGCCATCAGATCGACCTGTATGCCATGCAGGGCATGTTCAACGAGGTCATGGAGGATATTCCCCTTGACAATATCTCCGCGATTGCCGCCGTTTCTAACATCGGCGACGATCCCTGCCTGACGGGGCACCCCTTTGCCCAGCTCAACCTGTATGCCTTCGGGCACACGGCGTTCACGCCCCTGCAAAACTTTCGCAAAACGACCGAGCGCTGGATTCGCCTGAGCTACGGGCTGGAGGGCAAGCATCTGGATACCCTGGCCGAGCTGCTGCTCTTAAGCCGCAGGGTGTATGAAAAGTATACGGCGCCTTTGGGTATCTGCTGGATGGTGAATCCCCACAACCATTACGGCCCAAGCCCCATGGGGTACGAGTACGCCGCCTGGGGCACCTACCACCGGGCCGGGCACGAAGCCATCGGCATCGACCGCACGGAGGCCGGTACGGGATACCTGTCGCAGTACCCTAAAGAGTTTCAAAGGAAATACGCCACCCGGGAGCTCTGCCCGGACAACCTGCTCTTGTTCTTCTACCGCCTGCCCTATACCTACCGCATGCGCGACGGGCGCACGCTTTTGCAGCGCATCTTTGACGATCACGATCAGGGCCTGCGGGAAGCGGAGGCCATGCAGGTATCTCTGCGTACTTTGCGGGGTGTGCTTCCTCCTGATGTGTATACCCTGGCCGAGGAGCGCATGGGTCGCCAGGTGCAAAACGCCCGCGAATGGCGTGATGTTCTGGTGGATTTCTTCTGCAGGCTGACCGGCGCAACCCATGGAACACCCAACTATAATTTGTGAGGGTAGAACCTATGAAAAACACCCCTAACCTGCTGGCGGCTGTCGGGATCAGCGAAGCCGACATTCAAACCCGGATTGACGAGACCTTTGCCGCGATGTTTACCGATCCGCAGGAGCGTTTTTACTTCGAGTCCGGCGACGACGCGGGCTATTTCATGGACACTGGTAACTACGATGCCCGCACCGAGGGTATGAGCTACGGCATGATGATGGCCGTGCAGATGGACCGCAAGGATTTGTTTGACCGCTTCTGGCTGTTCTCCATGCGCCATATGCACATGGATTCAGGCCGCAGCGCCGGGTATTTCGCCTGGTCGGTGCAGCCGGACGGCACCAAGAATTCCGATGGCCCCGCGCCTGACGGCGAGGAGTACTACGCCATGGCGCTGTTCCTTGCCGCCGCCCGCTGGGGCGACGGGGAGCCGCCGTTTGATTACACAAACAAGGCGCGTGATATTCTGCGCCACGCCCTGCACCAGCCCGAATTGGTCAAGGGCGGCCGCGCCATGTGGGACCCGGAAACAGCGCTGATCCGCTTCATCCCGGAGTGCGATTTCAGCGATCCTTCCTACCACCTGCCGCACTTTTACGAGCAGTTCGCCCTGCTTGCCGACGAGGAGGACCGCCCCTTCTGGAAGCGTGCGGCGCAGGCGAGCCGCGCCTACCTGAGCGCCGCCTGTCACCCACAAACCGGGCTGGCGGCGGAGTACGCGCATTACGATGGTACGCCCGAAACAAGCCGCGGGCACGGAGATTTCTTCTCCGACGCCTACCGCGTGGCCATGAACATCGGCCTGGACAGCGCCTGGTACGGCCCGCGCCCGGAGTACAAGCAAATTGCCGATCACATGCAGCGGTTTTTGTGGGACAAGGAACCCTTCATGACCTACACTGTGGACGGCACACCCAAGGAGCCGCCTGCCCTTCACCCCACGGCGATCATCTGCACCACCGCTGCGGCATCGCTGGCAACGGATACGGAGCTTTCGCGTGAGTGGGTGCTGAAGTTCTGGCAAACGCCGCCGCGCAGGGGCGAGCGCCGCTATTACGACAACTGTCTGTATTTCTTCTGCCTGCTGATGCTGGCCGGACGGTATCAGATATTCGGCTGATACCACCGATACGCAATGATGATAAAGAACTGTAGTTTCTCTGGGTAGTGGTCGTACTGCGGGCATTATCGGCAGCGGCTGTCCATGGTATGATGATACTACCATACAACCGCTATGTGCGGAAACAAAGAGGAGGAGCATACATGCGTAAAATCGTTGCCCTGTTACTGTCCCTCGTACTTCTCGCAAGCCTCGCAGCAGTTCCGGTATTTGCCTCGGCTGCCGACGAACCGTTGACTGTCACCGTCTTCTGTGGGGATCCGCGTGATCAGCCTACGTCCGACAACAAGATCTTCAAGATGATCGAAGAAGAATTCGGCCTGAAGTTCGAGTTTGAATTCCTCGCCGGCGATCTGGACGAGACCCTGGGCGTGAAAATCGCGGGCCAGGATTACGCCGACCTGATGGACGGCGGCAACAGCGCTGAGAAACTCATCGCTGCCGGCGCGCTGATCAACCTGATGGATTACATCAATGCGGAAGATACCCCCAACCTCTACACCCATATCGAGCCTTATCTCAAGCGGCTCCTCAACGAGGACGGCGAGCTGTTCATCGTCCCCAACTACGGCCGCAACTATAATTCCAACGATTACGGCCTCAACTACGTCAACGGCCCCGCGTTCTTCATCCAGAAGCAGGTTCTGGCGTGGGACAACTATCCCATGATCAAGACCATGGACGAGTACTTCGACCTGATCGAGCGCTATGTGGCCGCCAACCCGACCGCTGCCAACGGCGCCCCCAACGAAGGCTTTGCCATCCTGACGGACAGCTGGCGCGCGTTCTGCCTGTTCAACCCCGTCCAGCACCTGATGGGCCGCCCCAATGACGGCGACGTCATCGTGGACATCGAAAACAACTACAAAACCGACGTGTACGTCATTCAGGACTACGCGAAGCACTACTACAAAAAGCTCAACGAAATGTACCACAAGGGCCTCATCTCGCAGGATACCTTCGTGATGAACTATGACCAGTACATCGCCAAGCTGTCCAGCGGCACGGTCGTTGGTATGTTTGACCAGAACTGGGACTTCCAGACCGCGACCGACGCGCTGAAAGCCGCCGAAATGTTCGAGTCGACCTACCAGGGTCTGCCGATCATCTACAACGAGGAGCAGGCCGGCAAGGAAATTACCGAGCACTACCTCAACGGCTCCGTCATCAACGTCAACCGCGGCTTCGGCATCAGCGTCAACTGCAAAGATCCCGAGCGCCTCGTGCAGTTCATGGAAGCCATGCTCAGCGACGAGTGGCAGAAGATCATCTGGTGGGGCATTGAAGGCGAAGACTATTACGTCGAAAACGGCCGCCTCCTGCGCACCTACGACCAGATTCAGAATGCCGCCAACGCGGTGTGGAAGAACGCCAACTCCGCTTATGTGCTGACCAACTCCATGCCCAAGAAACAGGGCGAAATGGACGACGGCAACAAGTGGGATCCGGCTGCCCAGCCCGAAAACTACTTCCTCCAGATGAACGATTATGACAAAGAATTCCTGACCGCCTACGGCATGAAGCAGCCTCTGGACTTCTTCAACCCGCCGATCACCATCGCCCCCTACGGCGAAGCCTGGCAGATCGACGTCACCGTGGACCAGGATGCCAACGACGCCAAAGCGGCCTTCCAGGATGTGCAGCGCAAGCTGCTGCCGCAGGTCATCATGAGCGATCCCGACGAGTTCGACGCCAAGTGGGATGAATTCGTCCAGGCTGTCATCGATGTTCCGGTATCCGACTTCGTGGACTTCATGCAGGAACAGATTCTCTTGTTGGTTGAAAAGAATCAATAAGTAGACTTCGTCCCAATGGCGGGAGGAGGAAACCCCTCCCGCCATTGCTTTACCGATTATCCGGCGAGCTGAGGCTCCCGTGATGGAATCTGCCTAAGTGAGGTGCACACCGTGCGAAAAAAGAATATCCAGTCCGTGGTACTTTCCAATAACAAGGAGATCCAATACCGCGTCGTTCCATTCCGGAAGCGGCTGTGGATGCAGCGCCAGCTCATGCTGATGAGCGTACCCATGCTTTTGTATATCCTGCTGTTCAACTATTTCCCGGTCTGGGGATGGATTACGGCATTCATGAATTATAACCCTGCCAAACCGCTTTTTTCCAACGAATGGGTGGGGATTGAAAACTTTGTCTGGCTGTTCAGCAAGCCGGAGTTTATCCGCGCCATCCGCAACACCTTTGCCATGGCGGCAATCAACCTGGTGTTCGGCTTCGTGTTCCCCATTGCGCTTGCGCTGTTCTTAAACGAGATTCGCAGCCGCAAGTTCAAACGCTCGGTGCAAACGGTCACCTATCTGCCGCACTTCCTAAGCTGGGTCATCGTCGTTGGCATCGCCCAGACGATTTTAGCCAGCGACGGCGCCGTGAACCGCCTTTTATTATCATTGGGCATTATTCATGATCCCATCTTCTTTCTGGGAGAGGGCAAGTACTTCTGGTGGCTGGTGGGCGGCATCAACCTGTGGAAGGAATGCGGCTGGAACTCCATTATCTATCTGGCGGCGATGGCCGCCATTGATCCCGCCCTGTACGAGGCCGCCGATATGGACGGCGCCGGGCGGTTCAAAAAAATGTTCCATATCACGCTGCCGGGGATCAAATCCACGTTTGTGGTGCTGCTGGTGATGAACATCGGCTATCTGATGGAGGCCGGATTTGAAATCCAGTATCTGATGGGCCAGAACATCGTGATGGACTGGTCGCAGACCGTGGATATTTTCGCCCTGAAATACGGCATTACCAAGGGCCAGTACAGCCGCGCGATCGCCGCGGGCATCTTTAAGAGCGTCGTGTCTATTGTTTTGATGCTGAGTGCGAACTACACCGCCAAGCGTCTCAACGAAGACACGCTGCTGTAAAGGGGGCGGAGAGATGAACGGTTCGATTCTGCATAAACACGCATCCCACCTTCGCCGGCGCTCTGTCTTCCCGATCATCAACGGCATTGCCATGATTCTGCTGGTGTTCATCACCATGTACCCGGTGCTCAATACCATTGCCATCTCCTTTAACGACGGTACCGACGCCGTGCGCGGCGGGATCGGGCTATGGCCGCGGCAGTTCAGCATGAAAAGCTACGAGACGATTTTTGCTGATGAAATTATCTATAACGCCTTCTTTATCACCATTGCGAGAACCACGATCCAGACCGTGCTTAACGTTGTGCTCACTTCCATGCTCGCCTATGCCCTGAGCCGGCGGGAGTACGTGCTGCGCAAGCTCATCACGACCATGTTCGTGCTGACCATGTATGTCAACGCGGGCCTCATCCCCAACTATCTGCTGATCCAGCGTACGCTGGGGCTTGGCAAAAGCTTCTGGGTGTACATCGTCCCCACGATGCTATCGTGCTTCAACATGATTATCACCCGCACCTATATCCTGAGCCTGCCCGATGCGCTGGTCGAAAGCGCGCGTATCGACGGCGCGGGAGATATCTACCTGTTCTGGAAGGTGATCTTCCCGCTGTGTATGCCGGTGCTGGCGACGGTCGCCCTGTTTGTCGCGGTCGGTGCCTGGAACAGCTGGTTCGACACCCACCTGTACAACGCCAGTAAGGTGCATTTGCATACGCTGCAATATCTGCTGAAATTAAAGCTAGCGACAACGACCAACCAGGCCAACGCCATCCTGACCAGCGTGGATGCGGCGTCAAGTACGACCAACACCACGCCTATCACCATCCGCGCGGCCATTACGGTTATATCCGCCGCGCCAATCGTGGTGATTTACCCCTTCCTGCAGCGCTACTTTGTGGTAGGCTTAAACGTAGGCAGCGTCAAAGGCTGATCTGCCTGACGACAGGGTAAACAACAGCCCGGACGGTCATCCGTCCGGGCTGTATTGCGCGGTTTATTTCTGCCTGCGGTACTGCTCTGGCGATACGCCGTATTGACGTTTGAAATGCTTGAGGAACCGCTTGTAGTAATCATACCCTACGGCACGGGAGATATCGCTCACGGACCGGTCGGTGCTTTTTAAAAGCCTGGCACTTGCTTCCATTCGCGCCTTGGTCAACCACTCGCGAAAGCCCATGCCGCGCTCCTGAATGAATTTCCGGCCCAGATAGGTGGCGTTGTAGGTCAGCGCCTGGGCGACGTCTGTCAGGTTGATATTCTCGTCCAGGTGCTCCGTGGCATACTGCATCATCCGGTCGCTGACATACTCCTGCTCGGGGGCGAGCAGCTCAATCGCCAGCAGACAAAGCTCCTCAAAACCCGCGTCCTGGGAGCGCAGAAAGGTGCTCTGGGCATCCTCCCTGTCACCCAGCAGCCCGCAGCAGGCAGACAGCAGCTGCCGCCGCGCGTGGGTCGCCGCGTGGGAGCCGCAGACAGTGCAAAACGATTCCAGCTCCCGGCAGCGCAGCACGCATTCGTCGGTCTGCCGCAGGGCGATGGTATGGACCAGGGTATCGATGAGGCCGGGCAGAGCCTGGCGGCATGCTCCGTCGAGCTTTTCGGACAGCTGCTTTCGCAGTGTGAAGAGCTCGCCCGGGCTTTGTACCGGCCCGCCAACATGGGTGTCGCGGCCGAGCTGCTTGAGCAGCGCGCGTACATTGCTCAGCACCGGCGTATCGATGCCCGCTTGCAGGCGCAGCACCATAAACTCCTTATCCGCTATGATATGCACGGTGGCCTCGTCATCCGTAAACAGAGCGTTTACCGCCTGCAAATCCTGGTAGGCCAGCGGCGTGCCCCAGGTGACAAGCATCCATCCGGCGGCATCCGGAAGCTCGCCTTGCTGCACGGTGCCTTCCGACAGCAGCGTTCCGATGGCCCTGTGCAGCGCTTTGGAACGTTGGTTCGCTGCGGTTTCCCGGTCGATCAGCTTCTTGCGCACATGCGCGAGCACGCTGGACGCGTCCGCTGTTTCAATCGGTTTGAGCAAATACCCCGCCACACCCAGCTGCAGCGCTTTTCTGGCATAGCAAAAATCGGAGTAGCCGCTGACGATCACAAATTGCCCGGTAAACCCAGCCTGCTGGGCGGCGGTGACGAGCTCCAATCCGCCCATTTCCGGCATCCGGATATCGGTGACGATCAGATCCGGGTTGGCGGAGGGCAGCAGGGCAAGCGCGTGGGCGGCGCTTTTACATTCCGCGCAAACTGTGAAGCCTTCGGCCGACCAGTCGATCAGCAGTTTTAAGCCCTCCAGGGCCAGGGGCTCGTCGTCAACCAGCATTACACGTAGCATTGTTTCAGGCTCCTTCCTGTCTGGGGATGCGCATCCGGGCGATGGTTCCCCGCTGCGGCGCGCCGACCAGCTCCAGCGTTACGGCTTCCCCGTAATACAGCTTCAGCCGCCGGTAAATGTTTTGCAGGCCGACGCTGTCCTTCATGTCCTCCGGGCTTTGAATCTGGCGGAGCAGCTCCTTAAGCCTTGCGGGCTTGAGGCCGACGCCGTTATCGGTCACTTCCACAACCAGCGCGTCGTCGGCTTCCACAAAGGCTGAAACGCCGATGAAGCCCTGGTCGCTCAGGTTCTGTACACCGTGCTTGCAGGCGTTTTCCACAAGCCCCTGCACACTCATGACCGGTACGGTGCGCTTTTGCGCCTCGGAGGAAATATCAAACTGGTATTTGAGCTTGCCGTGGAAGCGGAACTGTTCGATGGTCAGCACCATACGCACGAACTCCAGCTCTTCGGAGAGCGGAACCACGTCGTGTGCGGTATCCACCATGCGGCGCAGTATTTTGGAAAGCGCCCTGAGAACGGAAGCCTCCTCCGTGTGCCCGTTTCGGACACTGAGCACCAGAAGGCCGTTGAGGGTGTTGAACAGGAAGTGGGGATCGATCTGCGCCTGCAGGTATTTCAGCTCCGCGCGTACGTTTTCCAGCTCCATGTTCTTCTTTTGCAGCTGCAGCACGTACAGCTCGTCGATCAGCTGGTGCAGGCGCTCGCCCATGTCGTTGAAGTGGGTGGTCAGCTCGCCGATTTCGTCCCGGCCGGGGTCACGCGTAATGGGGGAGAAGTGCTCGGCGGTCATGGCGTCCATATGCCGCAACAGCCGCTGGCTGCGCAGTGCGATGGAGCGTGAGAATACGATGGCGATGACCGCCGCAAACACGGAGCTGATAATGCCCAGCAGCAGCCCGATTACGATGGCGTCGCGTATCCTGCGCTGCATGTTTTCATCGTTGATGTTTGCAAGCAATGTCCAGCCCTGCATGCCGGCGAACTCACTGAAGGAAATACGCAGGTCGGTTGTATCCGGCGGACGGATGCTGCGGTCTGTAATGAAGCTGTCCTGTAAACTGCCGGGATAAATCACCGAGGTCCCGTCGGGCGCAACCAGATAGATGGACAGATAGGAGCTTTCCTCCTTGATTAGTGTAGTGATCGGCTCCATGTTCAAGTCAATGCGCAGGATCTGGGTAAAGGGCGAACCGGCGTGCAGCGAACGGATTACGCACAGCTGCAGGATGTTGGTCTGTCCAACCTGCTTGCGAAGGTATACCTTGAGCTGCACGTCGGAGGGAATGGTCTTTGGGTACCATTCCTCCTTTTGCACCTGCGGTGTGATGTAAAGGCAGTATCCGCCGTTGAACATCGTAAAGTTGTCCGAGTAGATGGAAAGTGTGGTCACCTGCTGGTCATATGCCAGGGCGTAGCGGTTGAGAATGGGGCGTAAATCCTGATAATATGTGCTATAATAATTCACCGGACTTTCATACTTGCGTTCCAGCAGACTCTCTACCTGACTGTCGCTTGAAATCGCATTGGACAGCGACACCACGCCCGCGAACTGCGATTCCAGGGCCGAGTATACCCGGTTTAGAGACTGCTCTGCGTTGCGCGATTCACGCAGCCGGATTTCGGACGTTACGTTTGTCAGTACGTAGGTCAGCAGGAGGCAAATGGGAAGCAGCACACCCAGGATGTACAGGAAGATGAACTTGCTGCGGATTGGCAGATTATTGATGCGTCGCATGCGGTTCCTCCTTGGGGGCTACTGCGTAGCGGTAGGCGACGGGGTTCATGCCCATGCGGTTGCGAAACCGCTGGGAGAAGTAGTCCACATCTCGAAATCCCACGCTCATGGCGATTTCGGAGACAGGGCTCATAGTTTGCCTGAGCAATAGACAGGCATGCTCAATCCGCGCCATGAGGAGCTGACGGTGGAAGGTCGACCCCGTGTGCTTTTTAAACAGCTGCCCGAGATACGCCGGATTCATATGCAGGTCCAGGGCAATCTTTTGCAGGCTCAGGGGTTCGGCGAAGCGCGTGTGGATGGTGTCAACCGTGGCCTGTACCCCGTCGGGGTACGTTGTACCGTCTTCCGGCAGCAAGCCCTGTTGCAGCTCGTGCAGCTGCGCGATAAATGCGTTCAGCCACACGCCGGGCTCTACGGCATCCTGCTGCCACAGCGGGTGGCCGGGGGAGGCGCACAGCTTGCTGACATTGGCGGGAAGCATGGCGTCGAGCGTCGCGGCCATGCAGCGCAGGGCAAACAGGCTTGGGTTTTGGGCGGAGGCTGCCTCTTCCAGGGCTGCGATGGCGGCGTCCAGGGCATCGGCCTTTCCGCCTGAAAGCGCGTTGCGGATCCGCGAAAGGCAGGCGTGATCCAGCCAGGCGGTGGTTTGGGCGTTAAAGGGCTTGTACAGGCGAAGGGAGCCGTAGGATTCGTACAGCGCGCCCTGTGCATCCAGCGCTTCCAGCAGGCTTTTTTGAAAGCCGTGCGGGCCGCTGTACACGTTCCCGGCGCTGATCGTATGCCTGCCCCGTTCCCACAGCAGCGCGTCGAGCCGTTCCAGCTGTGGAAGGTCGCGCTCGATCTGCTTAAAGCACAGCCCGTATTCTCCCGGAGAAAGCTCAAACGCCGCACCGTTGACCGACGACAGCACGAGCTTCGTGCTCTCGGACCGTATGCCCTGGCGGCGGCTGATGACCGCGCACCAGCAGGGGTCGTCGGACTGCAAATGCAATAGCACCCCGGCGCGCAGCAGGCTTTCATGGCTGTCGTCGCCGCAGGCAAGGCGGTTGATGATCGGATCGGCGAGGATGGAAGCCTGCCCGCTGTCCTGCCGGGTGGAAGCCTGGCGCGCGTCAAGTTCCTCCTTGACCTGCAGCAGCGTGGTTTCGACCTCTTCCACATCGATAGGCTTGAGCAGATACCCAAACGCGTGCGAGCGGATGGCGGCCTGTGCGTAGGTGAAGTCCCGGTATCCGCTGAAGAACAGAATCAGGATATTGGGGTGGTAGCGGCTGACGATGGAGACCAGATCGGTACCTAGCATTCCGGGCATGCGAACGTCGGTGATCAGCAGATGCGGCTGGAGGGTATCCACAAGGTGCAGCGCATCCTGCGCATTGCCGGCCTCGCCGCTGAGCGTAAACCCGCAGCGCTGCCAATCGATCATCATGCGCATGCCTTCCAGCATGAAAGGTTCGTCGTCTACTATGACTGCGCGATACAAAAACTCACCGCCTGTTGAACTTGCGTTATAGTCTACATTATACAGCATCCGGCAAACACCGGGCAACCGAAAACGAGGAGGCGTCTGAAATGAGAACCCTGCACATTGATTTGCGTACCCAACCCAAACCACTGGATCGTTTTTTTGCCCATTGCGTAGGCGCGGGACGGGCGGGGGAAATGCTCCGCGCCGAGGCCATCAACCAGCTCACCAGTGTACAAGATGCCTGCGGATTTCAGTACCTGCGCTTTCACGGCCTGTTCTCCGACGATATGGCTGTGTGCCGGCTCGACCGGGAGGGAAAGGCGCTCTACAACTGGCAGTATGTGGACCTGGTCATCGACGACATGCTGGAGCGTAAAATTCGCCCCCTGGTGGAGCTGGGCTTCATGCCCGATTGCCTCAAAAGCGGCGAGCAGACGATTTTCTGGTGGCGCGGCAACGTGACACCGCCCAAGGACATGCGACAGTGGCATGATCTGGTATCGGCCTTCACCCGCCATGTCACAAACCGCTACGGCGCACAGGAAGTGCGGCAGTGGTACTTCGAGGTCTGGAATGAGCCGAACCTGAAGGGATTTTTCACCGGAACGATGCAGGAGTACTTCGACCTGTATGACGCGAGCGTGGACGCCGTCAAGGCGGTCGATCCAGCGTATCGCGTGGGCGGTCCCGGCACGGCGGGGCTGGATACGGGCACCTGGGTTGCCGAGCTGATCGATCACTGCGCCAAGGGCAGCATTCCGCTGGATTTCATCTCTACACACGCCTACGGGGTGGACGGTCATCTGGATGAGTTCGGCAACAGCCGCCACCGCCTGGAAAAAAACCAGGACTGCATTGTGGAGGAAGCTCTCCGCGCGCGAAACGATGTGGAGAACTCCGCCATGCCCGGACTGCCGGTGATCTTCACCGAGTGGTCCAACAGCTATTCCCCCCGCGACAACGTGCATGACAGCTACGTGACCGCGCCGTTTATCCTGTACACGCTCAAGCGCTGCCAGGGCATTGCCCAGAGCATGAGCTACTGGACCTTTACCGATATCTTTGAGGAGCCCGGCCCCGGTACCGATCCCTTCCACGGCGGATTTGGGATGATGAACATCCAGGGGCTGAAGAAGCCGTCCTTCCACGCCTACCGCTTTTTGTGTGAGCTTCCGGACAACGAACTGGAAACCGGAGACGCGGACAGCTACGCGGCCATGGATGAGGACGCGGTGCATGTCCTGCTGTGGCATTATGCCCATCCCGATCAGGATGCCGATAATCAGGAATACTTCATCCGCGACCTGCCCGCCAAGGCGCTGGACGACGCGGAGGTCGAGCTGGAAGGGCTGCAAAGCGGAGATTATACCGTGGAAACCTGCCGTGTGGGCCACATGGCAAACGATGTATATACCCTCTACCTGCGCCAGGGTTTGCGCGAGCTGATGGGCCGGGAGACGCCAACCCGCGAGCAGATCGAAGCCCTGCGCGAGCAGACCGACGGCAAGCCCGAAAGCACAAGCACCCTGCATGTCGGCCACGATGGCAAGGCGAAGCTCATTGTGCACATGCGCGAAAACGACGTGGTGCGGATGATCCTTCGCAAGGACGTTTATTGACCAATGAGCGAACGTGAAAGCGTTGCGATCCGGGAAGCAACCCCCTTGGATTATCCCAAGATCAGCCAGCTGTATCACGACGCGGGATGGCTCAACTATACAAACTATCCCGCCATGCTGGATGCGGCGCTGCGTAACTCGCGTACCGTTCTGGTCGCGGTTCAACAAACCGATGTGCTTGGCGTGATTCGCGCTGTGGGCGACGGCGCATCCATACTGTATATTCAGGATCTCATTGTCCGGCAGGATCAGAAGCGGCGCGGGATCGGTACCCGTCTGCTGCTTAAGCTGGATGCCCTGTACCCGGATGTTTACCAAAAAGTACTGCTGACCGACGATACGCCTGTGAGCCGCGCGTTCTATGAGCACAGCGGATTTCAGCATAGCAAGCAGATCGGCTGCATGGCGATGATCAAAATCAAACCCCCGTCCGCCTGAAAACCGAAGCACGGAGATGCGCGGCGCGATTGCCGAAAACCGCAAAATGCCGAAATTGCTTGTGTTTCGCCGGATGGTGTGCTATACTCTACCTGCTTTGATGCAAGCTTTATGATGATGATTGAGATCAAGCATCTTTAGAAAGAAGGGTTTATCGAAAGAGTGGGTATTGTCTCCTTTGCCGTATGGCGGAAAAATATGTTGAAACGCGAACAAAAACGCTTTTCTGTTTTTCCGAAACAGCGGATGAAGAGAGGCGATATTAGCCGCTCTTTTTGATTGCCTGTCGAGGGGTAAACGGTGAAGAATAGTCCGGGCGTGCAGCCGGTGAACACGGCGCGGGAGATTGCCCAGAAGGTTGCGGATGCGCAGGGGTTTGAGCTTGTGGATGTCACCCTGCAAAAGGAAGCGGATGGTCTGGCGCTGTGTGTATATATCGACAGTGCACAGGGAATCACGCTGGATGACTGCGAGCGGTATCACAAAGCTGTGCAGCCATTGCTTTCGCAGATCGAGTACGATTATCTGGAGGTCTCAAGCCCCGGCGCCGACCGCCCTGTGAAAACCCAGCGCGATTTTGAAAAGCACAAGGGCGACACGGTGGAAATCCGGCTGTTTGCCAAGCTGGACGGCGTAAAACAGTTCACAGGCGCGCTATTGGACATGGACGACGATACCGTGTCCATCACCTTGCCGGACGGACAAGCAAAGTCCTTCCAGCGCAAGGCAGTGGCTCTGATTAAACCGGTAATCATGATGATAGACGAAGAGGAATAGGAGTTTTGAAGTATGGCGGCTAAGAAGACGCAAATCGAAAACCGGGACAGGGAAATTATTAACGCGGTTCATATGCTCGCTTCTGAAAAGGATATCAGCGAAGACCTTTTGTTCAACGCGATCGAAGAGGCCCTGAAGGCCGCTTACAAGCGCAACGTGGCCCGGTTTGAAGCCCCGCCCGCCAACCTTTCGGTAACGCTTGACCGCCGTACGGGTGTGGCGCAGGTTTTTGCGCGCAAGCTGATCACCGACGAGGTGGAGGATGCCACCGTGCAGATTACGCTGGAGGAAGCGCTCAAGATCCGTCCGGATTATCAGGTCGGCGACATCGCCGAGATTGACGTAACCCCCACGGGCTTCCTGCGCACCGCCGCCCAGACCGCCAAGCAGGTGATTATTCAGCGTATCCGCGAGGCCGAACAGGGCAAGATTTACGACGAGTATTCTGAAAAGGAAAACGAAATCCTGACCGCGATCGTGCAGCGCGTGGAAACCAACGCCGTGTATGTGGAGCTGGGGCGTACCGAGGGCATTTTGGAGCGCAGCGAGTGGATTCCCGGCGAGGAGTACCACTCCGACGATCACATCAAGGTGTATGTGCTGGAGGTCAACCGCTCCGGCCGCGAAATGATCCGTGGGCCGCAGGTGCGCGTCAGCCGCGTACATCCGGGCCTTGTCAAGCGCCTGTTTGAAATGGAAGTGCCGGAGATCGCCGCGGGCGTGGTGCAGGTGAAGTCCATCGCGCGTGAGGCCGGAAGCCGCACCAAGATGGCCGTATACTCCACCGATGCCGTGATTGATCCCGTCGGCGCGTGCGTCGGCCCGCGCGGCAACCGCGTGGACAAGGTGGTCGCGGAGCTGAAAAACGAGAAGATTGACATCATCAAGTGGTCGCCCGACCCGGCCGAGTTCATCGCCAACGCATTGAACCCCGCGCACGTCCTGAGCGTATTCGTGGCCGAGGAGGAAAAGGCCTGCCGCGTCGTGGTGCCGGACAACCAGCTGAGCCTGGCCATCGGCAAGGAAGGGCAGAACGCCCGCCTGGCCGCCAAGCTCACCGGCTGGCGCATCGATATCAAAAGCCAGTCCCAGGCCGTGGAAATGTTTGAGATGCCCGCGGACGATTACGGCGAACCCATGGGCTATCAGGAATTTATCGACGAGACCGCCGCGCCCTATGATCCCGAAGCGGGCTTGCCGGAGCTTAAGGATATCGACCTGGAATCGGAAGACGAGGACGATACCCTGTAAGAAATACTGGAACCAGAGAGGAAACTTATGCCGCCAAAACCCCGGAAAATCCCCATGCGCATGTGCGTTGGCTGCCGCGAGATGAAGCCCAAAAAGGAGCTTCTTCGTGCGGTGCGCTCGCCTGAGGGCGAGGTCACGCTGGACACGACCGGCAAAAAAGCCGGACGCGGCGCTTACGTCTGCTTTGATGCCGCGTGCCTCAAGCGCGCGCTCAAGCAAAAGCAGCTCGACCGCGCGCTGGAAACACGCCTGGGTGAGGACGCCGTACAGGCGCTGACGGAAACGATGGAGCGGCTTTTACATAGGGAGGACACACCTTGACGGAGCGGGACTGGGGAAAGATCAGAGGATTTCTGGGACTTTGCCACCGCGCGGGCCAGGTGATCCTCGGGCAGGACGCCTGCGTGGACGCCATTCGCAAGGAAAGCGCCGCGCTGGTACTGCTGGATGAAAGCAGCACGCAGACATCCACAAAGCGTTTCCGTAACGCCTGCCACAGCCACGGGGTACCCCTCTACGGCGTGCCGGAAGGCCTGATCGCCGGAGCACTGGGCAGAAGCGGCGCGATGGCAGCCGCAGTCCGGCGGGGAACCATGGCCGGGAAGCTCAAAGAGCTCCTCCCAAACGATGCCGTCATCCAAAACCAACAGCTCAACTATCCTAACGATCGTGCAGATATTGCGGGGGTGCAAGCGTAAACATGTCCAAAACCAATCTGAAAGACGCAACCAAGGACCTTCTCCAGAGCTCGGAATCCGTGATGGAATCCGTTGCGGACGTGCGCAAGGGTGCGGACGTACTGATGCATATGCTGCGGAAGCTGGAAAACCAGTATCTCCGCGAAGAGGAGATCCGCCGGGAAGAAGAAATGCTGGCCGAGCAGGAACGCCTGGCGCAGACCCATACCAAGGCGTATACCATGCCGGATGCCGAAGAAGAGGTAGTGGAAGCGCCTGTTGCCGCTCCCGTGCCCGCTCCGGCAGCAAAAGCGAAAGCCGAGCCTGCTCCCGTTGTGGAAAGCAAGCCTGAGAAGGCGCCGGAACCGGTACCTGCGGCCGAGGCAGCGCCTGAACCTGCAAAGGCAGAGGCTGTGCAGAAGGAACCGGAACAAGCCGCCGAAAAACCGGCTGCGACGGCCAAGCCTGCCGCCCGGGAAGCTGCGCCTGCACAGCCCGCTGCAAGGCCTGCGGCACCCCCCGCGCCGCAACGCCCCTATGGCCGCCCGGCGAACCCGCAGGGCCCGTACGGCAGACCCGCGAATCC
>DAIOVG010000008.1:0-7829 GCA_036759125.1 Candidatus Limiplasma sp. | reverse complement strand
GCCCCTATGGCCGCCCGGCGAACCCGCAGGGCCCGTACGGCAGACCCGCGAATCCGCAGGGACAAGGCCCCTATGGCCGTCCGGCGAACCCGCAGGGTCCGTATGGCAGACCCGCAAACCCGCAGGGGCAAGGTCCCTTTGGCAGACCCGCAAACCCGCAGGGTCAGCGTCCCTTTGGCAGGCCCGCCGCTCCCCAGGGAGCAGGCCGCCCTGCACCGCGTGCAGGTGCCGCAGCGCCGGAGATCGCGCCCGTTGCCGGGAAAGAGCGCGTCAGCAACTATGATCCCAACAAGAAAAGCTATGTCAACAAGCGCAGGGAAGCCGAGCGCACGAATCGAAACCGCAAGCACATGGATCGCCAAAGCACCCAGGGCATGCTGTTTGATGATGTGGTACGCGGCGGCCGCCGCGCGCGTTCCCGCAAACCCAGCGCGCAGATGATGATGGCGCCTATCAAGATTGAAAAGGCGATTATGACTACAGAAACAATCACCGTGAAAGAGCTGACCGAGCGCATCGGCAAGCCCGCAGGCGATATTTTGAAGAAGCTCCTGCTGCTTGGCATGATGGCCAACATCAACTCCGAACTCGACTTCGATACCGCAAGCCTGGTCTGCTCGGAATTCGGTGTAGAGCTTGAAAAGAAGCTCGACCGTACCGCCGAGGACGAGCTCACCGACACTGATATCGAGGATGCGGAGGAGGATTTGATGCCGCGTCCGCCGGTCATCACCATCATGGGCCACGTCGACCACGGCAAAACCTCGCTTCTGGATTATATCCGCAACACCAAGGTTACCCAGGGCGAAGCGGGCGGCATCACCCAGCACATCGGCGCGTATACCGTGGATGTAGACGGACAGCAGATCACCTTCCTGGATACGCCGGGTCACGAGGCCTTCACTGCCATGCGTGCCCGCGGCACCCAGTCCACCGATATTGCGGTGCTGGTCGTCGCGGCGGATGACGGCGTCATGCCCCAGACCGTTGAATCCATCAACCATGCCAAAGCGTCGGGCGTGCCGATCATTGTCGCCATCAACAAGATGGACAAGGAAAACGCCAATCCCGAGCGCATCAAGCAGGATTTGACAAACCACCAGATGGTGGCGGAAGAGTGGGGCGGCGATACCATCATGGTTCCCGTCAGCGCCATCACCGGCGAGGGTGTGGATACGCTGCTTGAAATGATACTCCTCCAGGCTGAAATCCTGCAGCTGCGCGCCAACCCCGACCGACTGGCCAAGGGCGTTATCATCGAGGCAAAGCTCGATAAATCACGCGGGCCTGTGGCAACAGTCCTGCTGCGTAACGGCACCCTGCATGTGGGCGATAACGTCGTCGTGGGTACATCCACCGGCCGCGTGCGCGCCATGATCAACGATAAGGGCGAGCGCGTGGATGAAGCCGGTCCCTCCATGCCTGTGGAAGTCATGGGCTTCTCCGAGGTTCCCACCGCGGGCGACGATATGATCGCCATCACCGATGATCACCTGGGCCGTCAGGTTGTGCAGGAGCGCATGGACAAGCTCAAGGCTGCGCGCTCGCAGAGCGCTACAAAGGTTACGCTGGACAACCTCTTTACCCAGATCGATCAGGGCAAGATCGTCAACCTCAATATTATCATCAAGGCCGATGTGCAGGGCTCGGTGGAAGCCGTCAAGCAGGCGCTTGAAAAGCTTTCCAACGACCAGGTCAACGTCCGCGTGCTGCACTCTGGCGTGGGCGCAATCTCCATGCACGATGTGAACCTCGCCTCAACCTTTAATGCGATTATCATCGGCTTCAATATCCGGCCGGATGCCACCGCGCGTGTCGCCGCCGAAAAGGAAGGCGTGGACATCCGCCTCTACCGCATCATCTACAAGGCCATCGAAGACATCGAAAAGGCCATGAAGGGCCTGCTGGCGCCTGAGTTCAAGGAGACCTTCCTGGGTACGGCGGAAATCCGCAATGTGTTCCACATCACTGGCGCGGGCACGGTTGCCGGCTGCTACGTGACCGAGGGCAAGCTCCAGCGCAACGCGCAGGTACGCCTGACGCGCGACAACGTCGTGGTCTTTGAAGGCAAGCTGTCTTCCCTCAAACGCTTCAAGGACGACGCCAAGGAAGTGGCGCAGGGCTTTGAGTGCGGCGCGAGCCTGGAAGGCTACAACGACATCAAGGAAGGCGACGTTATCGAGTGCTTCATCATGGAAGAAATCGAACGCTGACCATCACACCGGACTTCAGGACTCATTCATCGAAATGAACCCCCGCGCGTATTCAAAGGGGCTGCGGCGCAAGGCTCCGCAGCCCTTTGCATACAACGCGCACGGACATAGCATCAGGAGGCACCGTGAACAATCAACGCATTGACCGCGTGAACGAGGAAGTCAAGCGGCACGTGGACGCCATCATCCGCGAGGAGCTCCACGATCCCCGCATCAAGGGCACGTTTTCCGTTACCCGCGCGGAAGTGACCCGCGATCTTCGCTACGCAAAAATCTACGTAAGCGTATTATCCGACGACGACCGCGCGGCCATGATGGACGGGCTGAAAAAGGCGGCGGGCTTCGTGCGCAAGAGCCTGGGCAAGCGGATGATTATCCGCTACGCGCCGGAGATTCTGTTTGAAGAGGACAACAATATCGCCTACGGAATCCATATCGCGGACGTACTCAAGAAGGTACAAACTGAGGAGACGCCCAATGAAAACGGATAACCGAGAGCAGATCAATAAGCTGTTCGAAGCCATCGGCAAGGCGCAGAAAGTCTGCATCTTTCCGCATGTCGACCCCGATGGGGACACGCTGGGCAGCGCCCTGGCGCTGCAAAGCCTGATCCGCAGGCTTGGCAAACCCACGCAGGTGGTGCTGCAGGCGCCGCCCCCCGAACGCATGAACTTCATGCCTGGGTTTGAATCCATCGGCACACTGGAATGCACGCCCCAGTGCAAGGACATGCTGGCCATCTCCGTAGACGTCAGCGTCAGCGACCGCATGGGGGAGGCGGAGCCGATCTTCTTAAGCGCGTCGCTCACCGCCCAGATTGATCACCACGAAACCAACCCGCGCTTTGCGCAGGTCAACATTGTCGACGGAAAAGCGCCGTCCACCGCTTCCATCGTGTTTTCACTGTTCAAGGCGGCCGGGATGAAGCTTACGCAGGACGAAGCCACCAACCTGTACGTCGGCCTTTCCACCGATACGGGGAATTTCAAGTTCAAGTACACCGATGCGGACGCGTTCCGCATTATGGCGGAGCTGATGGAAGCGGGCCTGGATATCGAGAAATATGCTAGGCTCCTGTTTCTGCGCATGGACCGGGAACAGCTGGCGCTGCTGGGCCGTGCGCTGCCTACCCTGCGGTACTCCGCGGACGGCAAGGTGGCCGGCATGTATATCGATCACACAACGATGGTGGAGATTGACCCTGCGGGCGAGTACTGCGAGGGCATTGTGAATTATGCCCTCAACGCCAGGGGCGTCAGGCTGGCCTATATGGTACGCGAGGTGCAAAAGGGTGTCGTCAAGTGCTCGCTTCGGGCGCTGACCCTCTATCGGGTCGATGAAGTCGCCCTCAAATTCGGCGGCGGGGGATATATGCTCGCGGCCGGATGCACGCTGAGTTTGCCGCTATTGGAGGCGGCCGATCTTTTGCAGGCGGAGCTCGTAAAGGCCTGTGCGGAGGCGGACGCTCTTGGAAAATGAGCAGCAATCGTACTGCGGGTTTTTAAATGTATTGAAGCCGCCGGGCATGAGCTCGGCGCGTGTGGTTGCCATCGCGCGCAGGCGGTTTCAGGGCACAAAAATCGGCCACGCGGGCACGCTTGATCCTGAGGCCGCGGGCGTGCTGCCGCTGATGATCGGCAAGGCGGCGCGCCTGTTTGACGATTTGCAAAGCGACCGGAAAGCCTATATTGCCGAGATCGCCTTCGGCGCGGCCACCGACACGCAGGACGCGCAGGGAACCGTGACCGAAACGGGCGAAACCATCCCCACGGAGCAGGAGCTCCGAGCCCTGCTGCCCACGCTTGTGGGCGAAATGATGCAGCTGCCGCCCATGTATTCGGCGTTGAAACGGGATGGGAAGCCCCTGTACGCGCTGGCGCGCGAGGGCGTGACTGTAGACAGAACGCCCCGGCGCATGACGCTTTACGCGCTGGAGCTCTTGCGCATGATGCCCGGAAACGGCGCGCTGATTCAGCTTTCAAGCTCCAAGGGCTTTTATGTCCGCACCCTGTGCCACGATATCGGGCAGATGCTTGGCTGCCCGGCGCATATGCGCTTTTTGCTGCGTACGGCGTCGGGCGCGTTTCCCATCGAGACCGCCAAAACCCTGGACGAAATTGAACGCGCCCAGGACTTGCAGGTCCTACTGATCCCGGTGGAGGATGTGCTTTCTCATCTGCCGTATGCCGATGTGCCAGAGGCGCTTTCCAAGGACTTTCACAACGGCGTGCCCCTGCCGCTGGCCGCATTCCCCACGTTTGCGGGCGTTGCGCAGGGCGGGCGGGTACAGCTGCGCGTGGGCGGGCGGACAGCCGCCATCGCGCAGCGCAAGGGCAGCGTGCTGAAATCCGTCGCCTGGCTTTTATAAATCGGAGGAACTATGCGAATTTGCTCGGACGATACCATACGAACGGAAACGTCGGTGCTGGCGCTGGGAATGTTTGACGGCGTTCACCTGGGGCACCAGGCGCTGCTCAACAAGGCTCGCGAACTGGCGGACCGTTTTCAGGCGCCGATGGTTGTGATGACCTTCGACCGCCACCCGTTGAACCTGATTGCGCCGGGTATGGCGCCGCCCATGCTGACGACACCTGCCGAGCGTATGCGCCTGCTTGAGCAGTACGGCGCGGACGTCGTATGCGTCAGCCCCTTTACCGAGGAGCTGCGCGATATGGCTCCCGAGGCCTTTGTGCGGCTGCTCGTAGACCACTGGCACCCCAAGGCTGTGGTGATCGGCTATAACTATAATTTCGGCAGGCACGGCACGGGCACGGCCGATACCATGCGCGCGCTTGGCGCAACGTTTGGGTTTGAAACCGCGGTCGTCCCAGAGGTGCGGTTAAACGGCGAACGCGTCAGCTCCACCCGCATCCGGCAGCTGCTTGTAAGTGGCGATACAGCGGGCGCGGAGGCGCTGCTTGGGCGTACCCTAACGGGGGGAAAAGGCAAATAAAGCCGGAAAATGGAGTTTACAAACCCTTAACCTCGTGTTACAATAATGGATGTGCAATAAGCATGTGAACCGTGTGCGCAGACGTGCGACTGCCAACGGCGGACTATGTACGCGGCGATTCGAAGATATCAAGGAGGCAAACATCCCATGGACAAACAAAAGACCATCGAGACCTATGCGCGCCACGAGGGCGATACCGGTTCCCCTGAGGTGCAGGTTGCGATCCTGACGGAACGGATCAACCACCTCAACGAACACCTGAAGATCAACAAGAAGGATCACCATTCCAGGCGCGGGCTGCTCCTGATGGTTGGTAAGAGAAGGGGATTGCTCAACTACCTCAAGAAGACGGACATTGAGCGTTACCGTGAGCTGATTGCTCGACTAGGACTTAGAAAGTAACCTGAGATATCAAAGGGACCGCGTATTCCGGCGAACGTAGGAAACAGTCCGCCGATACGCGGTCGTTTTGTAAGTACGGCGATGCACAGCGCATGGCCGGGGCTGGCCGCAAACGATGCGGTACGGCCAAGCTCAAAAAGGCGAAGCGCTTTTTTGAAACAGATGTCGCTTCGGGCAACGAGGCCCGCAAGCAGGAAGAGGAGAAGAAATTATGGAAGCAAAAGTGTTTTCAATGGAACTGGCAGGACGTGAACTGAAGATAGAATTCGGCAAGTATGCCCAGCAGGCGGGCGGCAGCGCGTTTGTTCGCTACGGCGATACCGTGGTGATCGTCAACGCCACCATGTCGGCTGCGGCGCGGGAGGGTGTGGACTTCTTCCCCCTGACCGTCGATTTTGAGGAAAAGCAATACTCCGTGGGTAAAATCCCCGGCGGTTTCATCAAGCGCGAAGGCCGCCCCACCGAAAAGGCGACCCTCACCAGCCGCCTGATGGACAGGCCCCTGCGCCCCCTGTTCCCCAAGGGCATGCGCAATGACGTGCACGTGATGGCGACTGTGCTGTCCGTGGATAAGGATATTCCCCCGGAGATCCCCGCGATGATCGGCTCGTCCGCCGCGCTGATGGTCAGCGATATTCCCTGGAACGGCCCCACCGGCAGCGTAATCGTGGGTAAGGTCAACGGCGAATATGTTATCAACCCCGATGATGCCCAGCGTGAAGCGTCCACCATGCACGTCGTGGTATCCGGCACCAAGGACGCGGTGCTGATGGTGGAAGCAGGCGCCAACGAAGTGAGCGAGGAAGATATGCTCGCCGCGATTCTGACCGCGCACGAAGAGATCAAGAAGATCGTCGCGTTCATCGAAGGCATTGCTGCCGAAATCGGCAAAGAGAAAAACGAGCCTGTCCTTGTGCTGACCGGCGACGATATCAAGCAGGCCGTGCGCGACTTTGCCTATGATAAAGCCGTGTGGACCTTTGAAACCGATGTCCGCGCCGAGCGCCAGGAGCGTGAAGCGCAGGTCAAGGCCGAGGTTGCCGAGCATTTCGCCGGGCAGTTTGAAGACCGCAAGGGCGAAGTGATGGACGCTCTGTACTATTTGAATAAAGAGGTTATGCGCCGCAAGATTCTGGATAACGGGCTGCGCCCCGACGGCCGCGGCCTGACCGACGTTCGCCCCATCTGGTGCGAGGTCGGCGTACTGCCGCGCACCCACGGCAGCGCCGTGTTCACCCGCGGTGAAACCCAGGCCCTGACCATCACCACGCTCGGTTCCATGAGCGAGGTACAGATGCTTGACGGCCTTGGCACCGAAGACTCCAAGCGCTATATGCACCACTATAATTTCCCGCCGTACTCCACCGGTGAAGCCGGCCGCGCCAAAAGCCCCGGCCGCCGCGAAATCGGCCACGGCGCGTTGGCCGAGCGTGCGCTCGTGCCCGTGATTCCCGACGAGGACGTGTTCCCCTACGCGCTGCGTCTGGTGAGCGAAATCATGGGCTCCAACGGTTCGTCCTCCATGGCGTCGGTCTGCGGCAGCACCCTGTCGCTGATGGATGCGGGCGTGCCGATCAAAGCCCCGGTTGCGGGCGTCGCCATGGGCCTGATCAAGGACACGGGTTCCGATAAGGTCGCCGTGCTGACCGACATTCAGGGCCTTGAGGACTTCCTGGGCGATATGGACTTTAAAGTCGCGGGCACTGTCAAAGGCATCACCGCCATCCAGATGGATATCAAGATCGCCGGTATCGACCGCCCGATCCTGGAGCGTGCGCTGTCGCAGGCGCGCGTGGGCCGGCTGCACATCCTGCAGAAGATGCTCGACGTACTGCCCAAGCCGCACGAAGCGCTTTCCAAGTATGCGCCCAAAATTGTCCGCTTCATGATTAACCCCGAAAAGATCCGCGAGGTCATTGGGCCGGGCGGAAAGATGATCAACAAGATCATTGCCGAGACCGGCGTGAAGATCGACATCGAGGACGACGGCCGCGTTTACATCGCCACGCCGGATGCCGATGCCGCCGCCAAAGCCCGCAAGATCATCGAAGGCATTGCCAAAGATGTGGAAGTCGGCGATGTGTACCTTGGCAAAGTCGTGCGCATCATGAACTTCGGCGCGTTTATCGAGCTGACCGGCGGCAAGGACGGGATGCTTCACATCTCCAAGATGGCCGATCACCGCGTGGAAAAGGTCGAGGATGTGATGAACATCGGCGACGAGATCGAGGTCAAGGTCAACGAGATCGATTCACAGGGTC
>DAIOVG010000007.1:0-41325 GCA_036759125.1 Candidatus Limiplasma sp. | reverse complement strand
GAGCAGTAGACTGAAAATCTACGTGTCGGTGGTTCGATTCCGCCCCAAGGCACCAAACGGATGCGGTAGTAGCTCAGTGGTAGAGTGCCACCTTGCCAAGGTGGATGTCGCGAGTCCGAATCTCGTCTACCGCTCCATTTCCCCGGTGCCATAGCCAAGTGGTAAGGCCAAGGTCTGCAAAACCTTTATCCCCCAGTTCGAATCTGGGTGGCACCTCCATTGGCTGGTTCAAGGACTGGCACGCAGAACGGCGCATCAATGCTTGTGCGCCGTTTTTGTGTACATTTGGGTTTTACAACCCAAGGGCTGCCGGGCGCTTGCTATTTGGCACTCGCTTTGCTATAATATCGTACTGACATACATGGAATTTTGAAAGGAGCCAAATAAGCAGATGAATATCGCACAACTCTTGATGGGGCTTGGGGACGCCGCCACAGGCGTAGCCGAGGGCGACGTAGCCGGAGGTAGTCTTTTGGGGCTGTTACTGCCCATGGTTCTCATGTTTGCCGTTTTCTATTTCCTGCTCATCCGCCCGCAGCGGAAAAAGGATAAGAAGGTTAAGGCCATGCTGTCCGCACTGAAACAGGGCGACCGCATCTCAACCATCGGCGGCATTTACGGCACGATTACCGACATCAAGGACGAAACCATCGAGCTGACCGTCGGCAAAGACAACGTCAAGCTCATCATGGCACGCTGGGCCATCCGCCAGGTGGAAGACGTTCCCGTGGAAAACGACTCCGAAGTTTTGAACTAATCCCCGAAAAACGAAACCGCATGGAGGTCATGAACATGAAACATTTTCAAACGGTAGCACAGCCCGGTCTGCAGGAATCAGTCCAGCACGGCGGCTGCGGCGAGTGCCAAAGCTCCTGCCAGAGCGCATGTAAAACCAGCTGCACGGTAGCCAACCAGAGCTGCGCGCAGAAGGATCAGGAACTCATTGCGGGACGCGACGGGAAAATCAACCGCACGGAAAAGCGGTAAGGCACAATAGTCTAAACCATTGAACCGCGGCGCTTGATGAAGCCGCGGTTTTTCATCGCGGGAGGGTATACGTTGGTACATGTATTCAAGGCGCTCGGCCAGGCGGTCGCGCTGGATGTGGGCAGCGGCGGCGTGTATGCGCTGGACGAAATCGCCTATGACTTGCTCACGAGCTATCTCAACAATCCGCAGGCGTCCGACATGGACATTCTTGCGCCGCTGCTGAGGAAGCATGACCCGGCCAAGGCGGCAGAAACACTTTCCGAGCTGCGCGAGATGATTGCGGAGGGCTATCTGTTCACCCCGGACGAGGAACCGGACATTCAGGTCAATACCCAGGGCATCGTTAAGGCGATGTGCATCCACGCGGCGCACGATTGCAATCTGCGCTGCACCTACTGCTTTGCGGATGCGGGGGAGTACCATATGCGCGACCGCGCGCTCCTTGCCCCAGAGACAGGCAAGCGTGCGCTGGACTGGCTGGTGAGGAAAAGCGGAAACCGCTACAACCTGGAGGTTGATTTTTTCGGCGGCGAACCGCTGATGAACTTTGAAGCGATCAGGGAAGTCGTCGCCTACGGCCGCGAGCTGGAGAAAACGCACCATAAACGCTTCAAGTTCACCACAACCACCAACGGCGTCAACCTGAATGATGAAATGATTGCGTTTCTAAACCGCGAAATGGATAACGTCGTCATCTCCATTGACGGCAGGGAAGCTGTACACGATAGGATGCGCCCCACAGCCAACGGAAAGGGCAGCTACGCCCTGATCATGGATCACGCCAAGAAGCTGGTCAGGGAGCGCAATCAGCAGCAGTACTATATCCGCGGCACCTACACAAGGTTCAACCTGGACTTCGCAAACGATGTGCTGCACCTTGCCGACGAAGGCTTTGAGCAGTTGTCCATTGAGCCGGTGGTTACGAGCGCGGATAAGCCCTACGCGCTGCGTATGGAGGATATCCCGCGCATTGGCGAGGAGTACGAGCGGCTTGGCAAAGAATACATCCGCCGCCGTAAAGACGGACGCTGGTTTAATTTCTTTCATTTCATGCTAGATCTTACTGGCGGTCCCTGCCTGCAAAAGCGGCTTACTGGCTGCGGCGCGGGAAACGAATACGTCGCCGTGACGCCGGACGGAGATATTTATCCCTGCCATCAGTTTGTCGGCAGAGAAAACATGCGTATGGGCTCTGTGCTGGATGAAACCTTTGATCTGGGTATGCAAACGCACTTTAAGAGCAACCATGTGCTGGCAAAAGAAAAGTGCCGCAGTTGCTGGGCACGTTTCTATTGCAGCGGTGGCTGCGCCGCCAACGCGCATGCGTTCAACGGCGATATCGGAAAACCATACGAGCTGGAGTGCAGCTTGGAGCAAAAGCGTCTGGAGTGCGCCATGGCGATCTATGCGATCGAGCAGCGCGATACGCTCAGCGCAGATGCGTCAGCAGATAATTCAGAAACTTGACCGAGTACTCGTCGTTTCCGTTGCGGTACAGGATGCACAGCACCATGCCCTGGGTATCGACCTGATCTTCGTAAAAGCCGGTGAGCGTATCGGCGGGAATACCGTAGAGGTGCTTGCCCTCCTGCCCCGGATCGGGGTCGTCCAGCGCGAGCATGCCGGGGGATAGATCAATTCCGGTTACATCCAGCGATCCGTTGTCCACATAAGGCTGCAGATCCAAAAACGCGCCGCCGACAGCGTACCGATCAAAGTAATCCTTGGCGATCATGTAAATATCGCCCTGCGCCGCGCTGATCCATACGGTCATCTGCATATCGCCGTAGTAATCGTCTGTAATGGTCACTGCCTGTGCGGTGACCATTTCCATTTCCGGCATGACCTCTTCATGGATGCGGTCCGCCAGCGCGTTGAGCGCGTCCTCGCTGGCAATGGAAGACTGTACGTAAAACTCCACGCGCATGGGTTCGGGCGGCTGATAACGCGTGGTGGTATAGATCAGATTCCAGCCGAACATCGCAAGTCCGGCCAGCAGAAGGTACATCCAAATGGAGTACTGAAAATGATGGCTGATTCTGCGTTTGGTGATTGGCATGTGAAAAGACATGAAGATCCCTCCGTAAGCATCGGGACTTATTTGATCGGTTTCATTGTCGGGAACAGCAGCACGTCGCGGATGGACGCGTTATTGGTAAACAGCATCACCATGCGGTCGATGCCAAAGCCCAGACCGCCTGTGGGCGGCATGCCCAGTTCCAAAGCGTTTAGGAAATCTTCGTCCACCTCGGCATGGATGCCTTCGGCTTGCCGGACACGCACCTGCTCCTCAAAGCGCTTGCGCTGATCCAGCGGATCGTTTAGCTCTGAGAAGGCATTGCCCATCTCATGGCCGTTGATGAAGAATTCAAACCGTTCCGTCAGGTCCGGGTTCTCGGGCTTGCGCTTGGCCAGCGGCGAGATATCCACAGGGTAGTCTGTGACAAATGTCGGCTGAATCAAACTTGCTTCGACATATTCGTCAAACAGCGCCGCCATGCAGTCGCCGCGTGTCCAGGTCTTTTCAACGTGAATGTCTCTAGCCTGTAAGGCCGCGCGGGCATCCTGGTTTGTTTTCCAGTCGGCGTAGCGCACGCCGCAGGCGGCCTCCACAGCATCGGCCATGGTGACGCGCTTCCAGGGCGCCTTGAGCTCGATCTCGTGCTCCTGATAGGGAACGAGCGTCGATCCGCATACCTGCTGGGCGACATAGGAGTAGAGCTGCTCAACCATTTCCATTACGGTCTCGTAGTTCACGTAGGCCTGGTAGGTTTCCACGCTGGTAAACTCCGGGTTGTGGGTAGCGTCCATGCCCTCGTTGCGGAACAGACGCCCGACCTCGTACACCTTGTCAAACCCGCCGACGATAAGGCGTTTCAAATACAGCTCTGTTTCAATGCGCAGAAACATATCCAGATCCAGCGCGTTGAGATGCGTTTTGAATGTGCGGGCTGCGGCGCCGATCTCGATGGTTTGCAGCACCGGAGTATCCACTTCCAGAAAGCCGCGAGAGTCCAGAAACTCACGAACCGCTTTCAGTATCTGGGTGCGCTTGCGGAAGGTTTCACGCACCTCCGGGTTAACGATCATATCCGTATAGCGCTGCCTATAGCGCAGGTCCGGGTCTTTGAGCCCGTGGTACTTCTCAGGCAGAACCTTAAGGCTCTTGGCCAGCAGCTGGATCGACTGTACGTGCAGGCTGATCTCACCCTTTTGGGTGCGGAACACCATACCGGTTACGCCGATTACGTCGCCGATATCAAAGGTCTTGAAATTCATGTATTCATCAACGCCGATATCATCGCGGCGGACATAAATCTGCAATTGACCGTCCGCATCCAGCAGATGCGCAAACGAGGCCTTGCCCATGACGCGTTTGCTCATCAGCCGCCCGGCCAGAGAAGCAGTTTTTCCGTCCAACGCGTCAAAACCGTCCAAAATCTCGCGGCTGGTGTTGGTGACGTCAAAATGCGTTACAGCGTAAGGGCTTTGGCCTGCATCGATTAATTTCATCAGCTTTTCGCGGCGGATGTTTTCCTGCTCGCTCAGCTGTAACTCTGTAAGCGGCTCCGGTGTAGGGTTTTGCGAAACGGGATCCATGATATTCATCCTTTCGGGGAACTGCGGATTTATTTCGTGATCTGAAGGACTTTCAGCTTCAAAACGCCGCCAGGCGTATCAACGGATACCTGCTGGCCGACCTTTTTGCCCATCAGCATAGAGCCGATCGGGCTTTCGGACGAAATTTTCATCTCGCGATGGTTGGTTTCATTCGCGCCCACGATGGTATAGCTGATCTCTTTATTCAAATCCAGATTCTTGACCTTGACTGTTGTGCCCACGTTCACCGCGTTGGTAGAGATATTGTTGTCATCCACGATTACGCAGGTGCGCAGAATATTCTCCATTTCAACGATGCGGGCTTCAATGCGGCTCTGCTCGTTTTTGGCTTCATCGTATTCTGCGTTTTCACTTAAATCGCCGAAGCCTCTGGCGGTAGCGATCTGCTCGGCTACTTCATTACGCCGAACGCGGATGTAATAATCCAATTCAGCCTCAAGTTTCTTGTGGCCCTCTTTGGTTAGTACGATCCTTTTTTCTTTTTGTTCCGCCATGCAACAATCCCCTTTCACGGCATGAACGTCATGCTGTTCTGAAGAATAGAGTATACACCGTTGCACAGAACACAACGGTGTATTCAAACATCCATGAAATTATACTGTATTCGATTTATAAAGTCAACTGGTTTTGTGCATGCAAAACGTCGCTTGATCTTATTTTACAAGGCTTTCAGCGCTCCGGCTATTTGTGTAGCCATTGTGATTGGCATGCGATGTGAATTCGTCGTTTCATTTGTCAGCTTGTGCCGTATAATGAGTACATACACATCGATATGTTAGCGATTGCACTTGCGCGTTGAGAGGGAGGAAACAGTATGAAATCAGTTGCAGATACCTATACGCTGTCCAACGGGGTGAAAATCCCCAACATCGGGTTTGGCACCTGGCAGGTGGAAAACGGCCCGGAAGCCGTATCGTCCGTGCAGACAGCGCTTGCCCTGGGCTACCGTCACATTGATACCGCACAGGGATACGGGAACGAGCAAAGCGTGGGGGAGGCGTTGCGCAACAGCGGCCTCAGGCGTGAGGACGTTTTTATCACGTCCAAGCTTTGGAATACCGAGCACGGCTACGATAAAACCATGGCCGCGTTCGAACAAAGCCTCAAGCGGCTGAAAATGGACTATCTTGATTTATTCCTGATCCATTGGCCCAATCCCATTGCATTTCGCAGAAACTGGCAGGAAGCCAACGCCGGAACCTGGAAAGCGTTTGAGGAGCTGTACAAGGCGGGCCGCATCAGAAGCATCGGTATCAGCAATTTTCACAGGCACCATATCGAGGAGCTTCTAAAAACCGCGACCATCAAGCCGATGGTCAACCAGATTCGCCTCTGCCCTGGCGATACGCAGGATGAGCTGGTTGCGTTCAGCCGCAGCCAGGGTATGCTGCTGGAGGCGTATAGCCCGCTGGGCGTTGGGAAGATCTTCAGCATCCCGGAAATGCAGGGGCTTTCCAAGAAGTATAACCGCTCCATTGCGCAAATTGCCATCCGCTGGAGTTTGCAGCGCGGCTATCTGCCGCTTCCAAAGTCCAGCCATCCCGACAGGATCAAGGAAAACCTGCAAGTGTTCGATTTTGATCTGGAGGAAAGCGACGTGAAGCTGATCGCCGGGCTGACGGGTGCGGCAGGATTCTCCGCCGATCCGGATACCACGACATTCTAGAACTTTTACTTCATTATGGAAAATCATCCCTCCCGGCTGCTACTGCAGGAAAAGCCGGGAGGGACTTCCATATCATTACATTTGATTCCTTGAAAGTTTGCAAGAATTGCGCGTTGACTATCAAATCATTCCCTGCTATAATAGCTTTCGCTGGTTATTTGTTCCATGGAGAGATGGCCGAGCGGTTGAAGGCGCTGGTCTTGAAAACCAGTGATACAGCAATGTACCGGGGGTTCGAATCCCTCTCTCTCCGCCACTTTCCAAAATGATCACCTGGCCATGGAGAAGTACCCAAGTGGCCGAAGGGGCTCCCCTGCTAAGGGAGTAGGGTGCGATAAGCGCCGCGAGGGTTCAACTCCCTCCTTCTCCGCCAAAAGTATTACCATCAATTGATAAAAAGTATTTTATCGGTTGGTGGTATTATTTTGCCCAAAAATGGCTTGAAACAAGCGGTTTCCGAGGTTGTTAGGAGACCGCTTCTTTCAATATTTGAACGCTGATATTATAGTTTTTCATTATTATCCAGTTACTGTGGCCGAGAGTCTTGTTTGTAATCGTTTGACATTAGACGGAGGTGTGCATTTTCAGAGTCATCGTTGAACACTTGAACTAATCGTTGGACATTAAGCCATTACCTCAACACCGTCTACTGTGTTGAACTCCATTTATATTGAAGGTCTCATACTAAGAAGGAACTAATTGATTGCAAGCCATCCTGCTCAATACGTTCTCCAAGCTTTGTAAGACCGAACACCATAAGGGCCCGGGCATAAAGGTAAGGAGTATTGGTATCGGGATAAAGAGCTCTTGCGATTTCTGCCCCAATTCGTTGGAATGTAAGTATTATTCAGGAGACTCTATCTACGAAATAAGTTATCAGTTATTAAGATAATGTGTTGGAAGGAAAGGTTTATGCAAGCGTACAATCCATATTTACCTGAGTTGGTCTACATCGGTGTCTAATCCGGCAGATTGGAGATTTGAAGGCAAATTTTATTGTAAAACGAGGATCCGATGAATCGCAAAGGGTTACGTCTGTTATTTGCTTCCGACGTTACAAAAGGACCAGACGGTCGTTATTATCTCTATTATATATGAGCCGTTTAGAGATCTGTTTATCGAGATGTTTTCAGTAACGATTAATTAATTATGCACACCCCTGAAAAATGCACACCCCCAATCCGGCAAATCGTTGAACAATAGGCGAGGGGTGTGCATTGTATCATTTTGTTGTACTTAAGCCAAAAGAAAACGTCCGCGTCAGCGGACGTTATTCTTTTAGGAGGGAGTTGAAGCCAAAGTGAGCTTCAAGCGTGAAAAATGATTGAGTATCATTTTTAGCTTGAAGTGCAAGCGAGGAACGAGCGCAGCAGCGGATGCGCAGCAGACGCCTCCCTCCTTCTCCGCCAAAAGAAAACGTCCGCGTCAGCGGGCGTTATTCTTTTGGGAGGGAGTTGAAGCCAAAGTGGGCTTCAAGCGTGAAAAATGATTGAGAATCATTTTTAGCTTGAAGTGCAAGCGAGGAACGAGCGCAGCAGCGGATGCGCAGCAGACGCCTCCCTCCTTCTCCGCCAAAAGAAAACGTCCGCGTCAGCGGGCGTTATTCTTTTGGGAGGGAGTTGAAGCCAAAGTGGGCTTCAAGCGTGAAAAATGATTGAGAATCATTTTTAGCTTGAAGTGCAAGCGAGGAACGAGCGCAGCAGCGGATGTGCAGCAGACGCCTCCCTCCTTCTCCGCCAAAAGAAAACGTCCGCGTTAGCGGGCGTTATTCTTTTTGGTGAGGAATACTAGGCGCTACAGTTTCCCTGACGCAATGTCGTCTTGAAGCATTTGCATGGTGCGCATTGTCCGGGGTTTGGCGCTGTCAAACTTCTGCCAGTGCACCGCTTCTTCCGTATACCATGTAAGCGGTTCGCGTTCGTAGGCAGGATAGCCGATTTCTACAATGCACATTGGTTGAACGCCATCCGGGATATGTAAAGCATTGCAGAGAGCCTCCGAATCAAATCCGCCGATCCATACCGAAGCCAGACCCATTTCGGTTCCGGCAAGCAGCATGTTCTCGACCGCTGCGCCGCATTCCTGCATCCAGCTGTCTCCACCCCACGGGATATGCTGATTGATGCCGCATACCACAATGGCGAGCGGTGCGTTGTACTTTCCCTGCACAGTGGCGTTCTTAACGCTCGATAGTGTTGTGGGTTCATCCACGACGATGAAAACCCATGGCTGTAAATTGCAGGCAGATGGCGCCGCCATGGCGGCCTTGAGCAGCATCTCGATCTGAGAATGTTCCACGGGCTTGTCCAGAAAGCGCCGAATGCTGCGCCGTGCCAGAATTGTATCATATATGGGGTATTTGCTCATATTCTTCTCCTGATTATATACGCCATTAGCTTGGTAGAATTTTCTCTAAATACACAAATTCCAAACCATCGCGCGGCGAAGCAGTTTTGAACCGCTTATACCCCAACCGCTCATACAGCTTGATATTGCGTACACTTTTGGAGCTGGTAAAAAGCTCGTACCGCTCACTGGCGGCAAGCGTTTCCACTTCCGTCATCAATGCGGTTCCGATGCCCTGCCCCTGCAAATCCGGCCGGACAATGAGCTTGCCGATGTAAAAGGTTCCGTCCTGTGAATACCCTCTGACGGAGCCGATCACCGTACCGTCGTCATCAACGGCCTTGAGGATCAGACCGCTTTCGAATTCCTTTTGCAGCTCTGCGAGCGTTTGTTTCAATGGGGGGATTTCGGGGTCGTTAAGCAGCTTTGCCTCGCTTTGGTAGGCAAGATATTGCAATGCGAGAATACCCGGCAGGTCGGCTGTGTTCGCGTGGACGATCTTCATCTTGGGTACCTGCTTTCTTATGATGGATATATGCTATAATATCAAAGTATTCTGCATAAGGGAAGATTGCAATGGAGAAAGAGCAAAAGCTACAGGCGCTGCAAAAGCTTGCCCACCGGCTGAACGCGGCAGGAATACCCTGGGCGGTCGGCGGTTCGATGCTGTTGTATTTCAAAGGGCTTGTATCGGAGTTTCGCGATATTGATATTATGGTAAAAGCAGAGGATGCCGAGCCGGTGCGTGCTATTCTTGAAAAGCTCGGTACTTTGGAAGCGCCAAAGCCCAGCGTTAAGTTCCAGTCCAAAGCGTTTTTCGAGCTGACGATTGATGGGGTGGATGTCGACGTAATGGCGGGATTTGTGATCATCAGCGGGGGAGCGGCGCATGATTGCTCTTTGCAGGAACAAGAGATCACTGAGTCCATCCAATTGGGAAGCGAGAACATCCCCTTACATTCCCTGGCCGCATGGCGCAGGAATTACGAGCTGATGGGTAAACATGATAAGGTCCGCCTGATTGACGAGAATCTATTGTAGTCAAAAACCCAGCCACTTTCAGCGGCTGGGTTTTTTGTTACCGATCCGCTTTTTTCGCGGTTTTTTGTGTATACATTCTTTCGTCGGCCAGTTTGAGTACCGCATCGGGTGTCTCGCACTCCGAGCGCATGGCATATCCATAGCTGATGCCGATGGGAATTTCCAGTTGACAGGATGTTTTCATCTTTTCATTGATACGATCAATAAATGTTTTCATGCTGGATTCGGATGCCTTGGATTGTATGATCAGAATCTCGTCCCCGCCGAACCGTACAACAAAATCGGATGTTCGGGTAATCTCGCTGATGCACTCGGCGATGCTGCGCAGAACGATATCTCCGAATACATGCCCGTGCGCGTCGTTCATCTCTTTGAAGCCGTCCACGTCCATCATCATCATACTATAGTTTTCATGCTGATGCTTATAGAGAGACTCCTGATAATTCAAAATCAAATCCAGTAATTTGCGGTTATACAACTGGGTAAGCTCATCCCGGAAGGAGCTGCGCAGAAATTTATCATTCAGCTCGTTAAACTGGTTTTGCTTGAACAGCATATACAAAATAATCGAAATGACCGCGGTTACAAACCCGGCAATGTTGTAATAAATGGCGTAGGCATAATCGGCATCAGGAAGATCGGTAAGAAAGGAATGCACCACAAGAAAAATAAGGACAGCGCCATACCCTAAGAGCAGCCACTTCAGTGCTTTGCCGGAGTACAGCGTGATCATAGAAACAAGAATGATGATGGATACGTACGGCGCACCACCGGCAATCGTCGTGAGAAACCAAAACGGTGGGATAAAAACAAAGCAGGAGTATAGCATCGTAATCAAACAGGCTGTACTCAGCCGTATCTTTTTGAGCTGGTAAAGCAAAGAGACAATCGCCACGCACACCACAGTGCCGCCAAACGCGGCAACGTAGATCCATTGTGTGAAGTAGATCATGGACATCACCATGGCGATAGCGCTGCCGGTACCGCTGATGGTCATGAAAAGCTTTTGAATTTTGGTGCGCGTCTCGCTGTATTGCTGCTGCTTGTACAGGTCAAGCAATATTTGCTCGTTATCCACCGCGACCCCTCCTCAGGATTGTCGATCAATGCGAAATAAACAACTGGCAATATCCGGCTTATGCTTAATGTGATTCTATTGTAACATACATTACGAAAATATTAAACTTGCGCTTGATCCGCTTGCATTTAATCAGGCAGAATCACGGTATACGGGGCGCGATCTGGAACGTGCACCACCGAGTGCTCGCCAAGGTAGTTGAGAATCAGCTCGCTGACCTCGGTTTGGATTTCCTTTTCATGGCGTATGCCCAAAGCGAGGCAAGCAAGCGATTTATTGAAGATGAAATTAACTTCCGAGTAGTATGATGATTTCTAATTGAACAGCCTACGGAATATCAGCGGTGTACGTATAAAGTAATTTATCATTGGAAAAGCTAAAGACCTGTGATATTTCTATATCAAAGGGTCCTTTTGACCAAAGCGTAAATGCATCTACGATTTCAACTAAGGCACCAGGTTTGATCTCTGCTTTCTTGATAGCGCTTGAGAACTGCTCGTTAGAACTACATTCAGCACCATCTTGATAGACTTCAGTCAATATATTCCAGTAATATGTCTTTGATGAATTCTTGCTATGTGAAAAATCAAATGTAAGCAACGCTACAGTATTTCCGCTCCAGTCTTTCTCAAATGTTATCGTCTTAAGTCCAATAAAGTAATCGCCAAGATTGCTAGAAACGATATAATCACTATTTAGTTTCTCTTGTGCGCGCTTTTCTTGCTCATATTTAATTGCTTCAGAGAGACGGAGAAGTTCATTGTCAGATAAGCTGGATAAATCATAATCGGCAAATGCGGTTACACAGAATAGCAGGATCACTAGTGTAATTATGGCAGTCACGATTCGCTTCATAATATCTCCTTTCAATATGGGGAACAGATCTCTTTTTCAATATAGTATTCAAACTTGTATATAGTTATTTCTTGATATTACCATGAATTCCTTCTCGTGGTGAAAAGGATAAGTTGAAAAAGGAATGAACAAAAACTCTGAATTAATAATTATTTGATAAGGGTTTTATGGCGTGGCAGTATAATCGTATAGGGATTGCTGTCCGGGATTTGAATCGGCGTATGTTCACTAAGGTAATTCAGAATCAGCTCGCTGACCTCGGTTTGGATTTCCTTCTCGCGCGGACAGGGGAGATAGCAATCAAAGCCGCCTGCGCCGGTTGCCCGGTAGTTGTTCATGACCAGCGAAAAGCTGTTATCTGGCGTGACTGGGCTTCCCTGATATGTAAGGTTTACCACGCGCTCGCCGATAGGCTTGCGCAGATCAAACGTATAGGCAATCCCGGCAAAATAATCATAGTTGTAATGCGCTTCCTTGGGCTTTGTGAAAAAATCGCCGATGGTGATCTTGCCGGTATCCGACACCTTGAAGTATGTTGCGCATTGCTCCAGTGCGGTTTTCAGCACCTGTCCTGTGACTCGCAACACGACCAGGGTATTGGCAAAGGGGTAGCTCGATACCACATCGCGCACCGTAACCTTGGCTTTGAAACCGCTGACCTCGTTGCTCAGCGCAGCACAGGAAATCTGCGCGCCGGAGGCTTCCAGCTGCACCTGATTGATGAAGTCCGCTATCGGGGAACCATGCAGGGCCATGGCAAGCTTCGCTTCCGGAGCAAGCGCCCTGGAAAGCCGGCCGATGGGCGTATCCAGCCATTGGGTCAGATCGCCGTACAGGGTCTGATCCCATGGCTTTATCATGGGCTCGGCATCCGGTTCGCAGAGGCGGGAAGAGATCATTCCGTTTTGGTCAATTGTCAAGCGCACACAGGCCCTGGCATTGCCGGGCGTCTGGGCGATATGTGTGCCGTGGATCACCTTGTTCGCCATTGGGATGTGCTGGTGTCCTGTTAACAGCACATCAAACGGTAGCGCCTCGCAAAGCCTCCAGCCGATGTTCTCGTCGGTTTCGCTTAGCAGCTTCCCGCTCTCTACATCCCGCTCAAATCCGCCGTGATAGATGCCGATCAGCACGTCGTATTGACCATGCAGTGCGTCTACGGCGTTTCGCGCGGCTTCCATCGTATCAGAAACGGTGACGCTTCCCAGGTTCTCAGGCTTCTCCCATAGGTTGATCCAGTGCGTTACAATGCCGATCAGCCCGACCCGAAAGCCGTTTTGCAGCGTATGCACCGCATAGGAGAGGATGGGAAGCTGCCCATCCTGATCGTGAACGTTTGCACACAGGCACTGCGCATTGGAACGTTGGAGATAGTCTTGCAGTGTGGCATAGCCGTAGTTGAAATCGTGGTTGCCCAGCGTGATGTAATCGTAGCGCAGGTCGTTCATCACATCGGCGCAGGGCATGGGGCGACCCTTTGTCCGGCAGAAATAGGTCAGGGGCGACCCCTGCAGGGTATCGCCGCCATCGATAATCAGGGTATTGCCGTCTTTATGGAACGGCATGCGTAAAAGCCCCTGCGAGAGTGTTCCAGGGCTGATAAAATCAGTCGGGTATACGTATCCGTGCGTATCCGATGTGAAATACAGTGTCAGCCTGTTTGCCATGTTATCCCCTCGCAAGCCGTTTGCGGACGCGGGTGGAGAAGAAATCAATGATGAGCATCAGGATGATCAGGCCGAACAGGAACGCACCGACCATGCTCCAGCGGCGGCTGTTGATGCACTGGATCAGCGCCGCGCCGATGCCGCCCGCACCCACGATGCCAAGGGTTGTCGCGTCCTTGATGTTGATATCGAAGCGGTAGATGATCGTGGAGATAAAGTTGGCGTACAGCTGCGGAAGAATGCCGTAGCGGATTTTCTGGAAGGTGTTGCAGCCAGCTGCGTCCAAACTTTCCAGTATTTTTGTGTCCAGGTCTTCGATGGCGTTAATGTACATTTTGGAAATCATTCCGATGGAGCAAATGCTCTGCGTCACTACGCCGCAAAAGGGCCCCGGTCCGGTGACACGTATCCATACCAGAGCCCAAACAAGGCTTGGGATGGTGCGAATCAGAAGGGTAAAGGCGCGTACGATGAATGCCAGCCACTTGGGCACAACGTTTTCTGCGGCCAGAAAGCTGAAGGGAACGGCCAGCAGGCCGCCGATCAGTGTGCCGAGCACCGCGATGCCAACAGTTTGCAACAGCAGGTAGGGAACACCGTCGGGGGACAAGGTCCAAAGCAGGTTGGTATCCGGGTGAAAAATACCGTAGACAATGCCGTAGGCTACTTCTGCGCCTTTGGAGGCAATGCCCTTGAATTCGATCGCTGTCGAGGACCAGCCAAGAACAATAGTCAACAGCAGAACAATCAGCGTATAAATCCACCAGCGTCTGGGCCGGTTATCATACATGGCTTCGATGGGGTTGAGCGTCGTTTGCATGCCTGAATCCTCCTAACTAAGCTTTCTGCGCAGGTACTGGCTGGTGTTATCGATAATCAGCACGACCACAAACAGGGTCAACAGCACCATGCCCAGGCCCTCGTAATCCCGAAAGCCGACCCGGTCGTTGATCAGGATACCCAAGCCGCCCGCGCCGACGTAGCCCAGGATGGATGCGGCGCGAATGTTAATTTCAAACGAATACAGGCAGTGCGACAGGTAGGTGGGCAGAATCTGGGGGAACACAGCGCTCCAGAATGCCCTGAATTTCGTGGAGCCCAGGGCTTCCATGGCCTCAAACGCCCCCATGTCTACGGTTTCAATGCTTTCATACATCATTTTGCTGACGATGCCAAACGTAAAGATGGAAATTGCCACTGTGCCCGCAAAGGTGCCAAGCCCAAACATCAACGCGGAGATAGACGCGATGACCAGCGTAGGCAGCGTGCGGACGATGTTGAGCAGCACGCGCATGATGGCAACCAGTATACCGTTTTTCACAATGTTGGCCGACGCTATGATGGAGAAAGGCAACGCCAGCAGCGATCCGATCACCGACCCCATCACCGACATTTTAATGGTATCCAGAAGCGGGTTGACGACCTTGGAGAAGTATTCCCATTTGGGGTTGAAAATTTTGGCGAGGATGACCCACAGCTGATGTCCGCGCTTGATGAGAATGCCGATATCGAACTCCGTAATCATCACCGATGCGGCGACGACGATGAGAAGCACAATGGAAATCAGCCAGGCGCGCGACCGGGGCTTTTGTACCGTATGTCCGCCGACCATCATGGTTCGCGGCGGAAACAAGCGGTCAAACAGAAGCGGCTTTGCCTGTTTGTACTTTTTGCGCGTCATCAGGGCAGGACCTCCTTCGTTGCGGAGGCATTCATAGGTTTTGTTGTTTTTGACTCATCTTCTACGACGGAATCGGTTACCTTGGGGATCGGAGCACCGCTGTAAATGCTGTCGAGCACCTGTTCGGTGACCTGCTTCACCGGGCCGTCGTACACAATGTGTCCATCGCGGATGCCGATAATGCGGTCGGCAAACTCAAGCGCCAGATCAACATGGTGAATATTGATGAGGATAGAGATGTTCATCTCCTGATTGATGCGCTTGAAATCGTTCATGACCTGGTTGGCGGTCACGGGATCGAGAGCAGCGACGGGCTCATCCGCTAAAATGATGGTCGGATTCTGGTTGAGCGTGCGTGCCAGGGCCACGCGCTGCTGCTGCCCGCCGGATAGCTGATCGCAGCGTGTATAGGCTTTGTCAAGAATCCCGACCTTATCCAGCGCAGATAATGCGGACAGCTCCTGCTTTTTGGTGAAAATGCCAAACAGCGCGGCGAAAAAATTCATGTCCGGCACCATGGAGGTGAGCACATTCTTGATCACCGTCGACCGTGTGACCAGATTGAAGGACTGAAACACCATGCCGATGCGCCTGCGAAAACGCCGCAGCGATTTGCCCCGCAGGGTCATGACGTCCACACCGTCCACAATCACCTGACCATCGGTCACGTCGATCATGCGGTTGATGGTGCGGATCAGGGTCGACTTTCCCGCGCCGGATAAACCGATAATCGCCACAAACTCTCCCTGGTCGATCTTCAGGTTGACATCGTCAAGGCCCCGGACACCGTTGGGATACGTTTTACCGGTTCGGATGAATTCGATCATGGATACGCCTCATTACTTTATTATATTTTGTCATCGCACACGGCGAGAAATAACAAGTTCCAGATAAACAAACTAAAAAACAATGCCGTGCCAAAGATGGTTCCGGTCATAGTGCAGCATGCAGGGCTAGCATATCAAAAAGCTGTGCGAAACACAAGCGCTGCTTACCATGGCCGCACATAGGCTCATCAACCAAAAACAGAGGCGATACGGTAGAAACCGTACCGCCTCTGGCGTGATAGAAAGGAGGATTACTGGACGGCGCTGAGGGCCTTGCGGGCGCCTTCATAATCGGTGTCGGTCGCAAGCGCGTAGCCGGAGTGGCTGTACACCGAGAAGATGGCTTTGCCTTCGTCGGTATTGATGATGTTGATCAGAGCCTGCTGGATAGCCGCGATAAACTCGGGGTTGTAAACCTCGGGATTAGCCTTTGTGATGGAAACGGTATCGTTGTAGATGCCTTCGGTCACACCGATCACGTTCATCTCGTCCCAGATAGCCACGTCACGGCCCATGCCGGCTTTGCCGGTGGCGTCCTTTTCGGTGGTGGGCAGCATCCAGGCGTCTTCATAGTCGCGGCGGCCGTCGGCGTAGCAAACGGTGATGTCAACCGCTTCGGCAGCAGCCTGCGCAAACGCTTCACCATAGCCGGACAGGGTAATTACGGTGGAGAGATCGGTGAGCTTCTTGCCGTCGTAGTTGTCCATCAGCCACAGCGTGGGGTAGATGTAACCGGCGGAAGAGGATGTTCTCATCACGGCCCAGTTGGCCTTGTCGAGATCTTCCCAGGTCAGGGTTTCGCCCGCGTTCACCTTGGCGGCAAGCTCTTTGCCGTATTCGGAAGGCGTGGCGTAAATCAGCGAACGGTAGAAGGTGACCTGCTCGTCGGTGGGCATGGTCTTGTTCGCAAGGCCGTTCCAGGTCGTGGGATCGGTGGAATCGTTGCTCAGGCCCGCGCGGGTGGCGGTCAGGATGACGTCCACTTCATCGGAGAACAGGGCATAGGTGCCGCCGGGCAGCCAGCCGATATCAACCGAGCCGGCAGCCATGGCTTCGCCGGTCGCCTCGTAGGACGTACCTACGGTGATGTCGACTTCGCCAATGTCATAGCCCTGGTTGAGCATTTCGGCCTTGAGAAGCTCAGGCAGGTTCTGGGTGCCGGTGATAATCACGTCGGCATCCTTGGAGGGTACAAACTCAAGGGTGAGCTTGTCCATTTTGATGGCGTCCGCCATGGCGAACGAAACGCTGGCAACCAACAGGATCGCCAGAAGCAGGGACAGAGTTTTTTTCACAGTGATTTCCTCCTTTAAGTTGTAGAAGAATATATTCATCATACCCTACGTTTATGAATAATTCTATACTATAAAGGTTAAGATTGTATTGTGTTACTGTAAAATCAGCCGCGATAAATGAATACAAGATAGGCGAATGCACGTTATGCTGACTACTATATGTAGATGTGTTAGAGAAATGTTAAACGATTCGGCATTTGCTGGCCGGCACCGTAGCAGGATATGCAGAGGATGAATGAACGGGATTCCCGTTGCCGCCGATTGCGATTTGGAAGCGAATCAGCTACACTGTTTTTTAAGAGCGTTAAAAGTATGACGGGAGGGCCAAGGGATGAATCCGAACGAGTATCTTGTTCATTACCTGAACAATGCCGAAAAAGCATATACGGGGCCTGCGCATCCATTTGATTTCATGCGCGGCGTGTACCTTGAACTTGTTAAAATGGAACTGTTAAGGGACGGTCATTACACAGCGGAACCGGATATGGCTGTTTTATCGTCCGCGCTTCAATGGATTGACGAGCGCAACGATTGCGCGGATTTTCTGATTCCGGCTCTGGTACGTATGCTGCATGAACACAGGCACACAAACCGACTATCGGAGATGAACGCCGAAAAGATAGAACAGTCCCTCATCAACTTCAAGTACTGGCTGGACGAGCCCGGCGAGGTCCATGCCTGCTATTTTACCGAGAACCATCAGATTCTGTTCCACAGCGCGGAATACCTGGTTGGGCAGCTCTTCATGGACCGCGTCTTTCCGTCAAATGGAAAAACCGGCGCGTGGCACAAGGCGCACGGCGCGGCATTCGCCAGGCGATGGCTGCAATGGCGTATACGGTTTGGGTTCAGCGAATGGCTTACACAGGGATACTACATGGAGGACATCAGCGCGCTGCTGGGGCTTTGGCGTTATGCCGACGAGGAGGATATCCGGGTACAAAGCCATATGCTGATCGATATGCTGATGTTCGATATGGCGGTCAACGGGTTTCACGGGCACTTGCCCGGCACGCACGGGCGTGTGTATACCGCGCCGCTGCTGAATCCGGATCTGGAGGAGTGCTCCTCGGTGATGGCTTACGCGTGGGGCGAGGGGAATTTGGAGGGCAAGCTATCCAACACCGCGGCGCTGCTGGCGGTATACGGTTACGAGTGCCCAAAGGCTATCCGGGCCGCGGCTCTGGAAAAGGCTCCGGTGCTGACCAACAGGGAGCGCATGAGTGTGAACGTGAACGACGCGCTCCGCTATGGCGTCGATCCGGCGGATTTTAACAACATCATGTTTTTCTGGGGCATGCAAACCTATTCCGACCGGCTTTGCATCGATCAGTCGGCAAAGGTCTTCCCGACCTGGAACTGGATGCTGAACAGGGTACACGCCTACAAGGAGCGATACGAGCTACATGATGCGGCGGGTATTCCCTGCGAGGATGCGCCGGATTATACCTCCATGACGCAGGTTGACATTTACACGCGAAAGACGCCCGATTACAGCATCAGCTGTGCACAGGATTTCCGGCGCGGGCGGATGGGCTACCAGCAGCATCCGTGGTCGGTGTCGCTTGGCGGTCGCGCGCTGGTGTTCGCGAACAGCCCGGCCTCGGAGGAGTACAGGAACCGCCCCAACAAATGGGCGGGCAATCTATGCCTGCCCAAAGCGGTTGCACATGAGAATGTTGTTTTGGTTATCTATCGCATTTTGCCGGATTTCGTGGATTATCTGTACACACACGCTTATTTTCCCCAGCATGAATTCGACGAAGTTGCCATGAAGGATAGCTGGGTGTTCGGGCGCAAGGGGAACGGTTACATCGCCATGCGCTCGCTAGGGGAAGCGCGGTGGGGCAGTATCGATCCGGAGCTGTTCAAAACGCTGTATGGCGGCGCTTGGGAACAGGAGCTTGCGCGTGCAAGGCCTTACGAATACGCCGCGCAGGGGCATCAGAATGTTTGGGTTTTCGAGCTGGGTTCCAAAGCGGAAAACGGGAGCTTTGATAAGTTTATGGACGGGTTTGACCATGCTAATCTCACAGGCGACAGCTGGCATGCGGAGTACCGGTCGCCGTCCTGCGGAGCCATGAGCATCGGCTGGGATGAAGACCTGATGGTCAATGGCCAGGCAGTCGGCATTCACGACTATCCGCGTTATGACAATTCATTCTGCCATGCGGCGTTCCCCGCGAACTGCTTGGAAATCAGGTGCGGAGGGCACACGACCATGCTGGATTTTGATAAAGCGGAAAGAACCGATAGCTGAACAAAAGCCCTGAACCCGTTACGGGTTCAGGGCTCCTTTGTGCGATGCTAATTCAGTAGATAGTACACGGCGCTTGGGAACAGCAGGTGGATCGCGATAAAGAACAGCAGGATCACCACGAAGCGCTTGTGCCATACAAACACGGGCTTTTTCTTTGTCAAGAAGAATAGGCTGCCGAGAATGACGGTGATCAAAAGCATCGTGCCTGCGATGGTACCAGTATGCAATCGCAGCGCGCCCAGTGCAAGGTAGCCATGGATGACGGCGAGTACGAGGATCGCGCCTCCCAGCGGTTTATGAATCGTACGCAAAACCTTGATGGTTTTGGTATACCCGCCGCCCTTGAGGTGCAATGTATGCTTGTTGAGGAAGCGCAGCCAGTACGGCGCCGTCATGATGACGATGAAACCGACATTTAACCATCCCAGAATTGCATACATGGCAGAAGACTCCTAATCCACTAATTTCCCGACGACGGGGAGGCCAACCAGCTTCGATACGCCGTGTGGCGAGACCGTCTTGATTTCGTTGGTCAGGTCGCGGCCAGCGGTGAACCCGTTATGCAAACCTTCGTTCCACTGCGGCACGTTGGTTACGTCGTACACCACTCCGTCGACGGCGATATAGGCAGGGCTGCCGTTCGAGCCGTCAAACTTCAGCAGTTCTTCGCTGGTAAAGGTTACTTCGCCGGTATTGGCGGCGGGGGAATCGGTGGCTGTGGGTGCATCCGTAACCACCGGTGTGGCTTCAGCTGTGGGGGTCGGGGAAGCGGCTTCGTTTCCGGTGGTACAGCCTGACAAAACTAAAACCGCAAGCAGCAGTACCGAGATGCTCAGCATTGTTTTTTTCATAATCAATGTCTCCTTGTTTCTCATCGTCAGAGAAGTAAGTCGTACACTGCAATCTGTGATGGCAATTGCAGTATACCATGTATATTGTACGGAAACAAACCGACCGAAACAAAAATGCGCGGGATCCGCATTGGGATCCCGTGCTTTTTACAGATGCGACTTGAACCATTACGCTTCCTGTGCAGCATCCTTCTTCTGTGTCAGCAGGGAGACGATAACCAGGGTCAGGAAGCTGAGCGGAACGGAGATAATGGCCGGGTTATCAATCGGCATCGGCGCAGTAACGCCTACGAGGTGGTATACGTCGTTGTAGGTGCTCTGCGACAGTAAAATGATGACCATCGCCGATACCAGTCCTACAATGATGGACGCGATCACACCCTTGGCAGTTGTCCGTTTCCAGAAAAGCACCATGATAATCGCGGGAAGGTTGGCGGACGCGGCCACGGCAAACGCCCAGCCCACCAGGAAGCTGACGTTCATATTCTTGAACAGGATTCCCAGCACAATTGCAATACCGCCAACGACAATCGCGGCGATCTTGCCGATGCTGACCTCCATTTTATCGGACAGCTTCTTTTGCTTGCTGGAGCCGATCAGGTCATGCACCACGGCGCCGGAAGACGCTACCAGCAACCCGCTTACGGTTCCCAGAACCGTCGCAAACGCGATCGCCGAAATGATGGCAAAAATGGCTATGCTGAAGTTCTTGGCCAGCAGCGGAGCCGCCATGTTGGAGTTCGTCAGGTCCAGCCCGCCGCCGATCATCGACCCGAAGCCAAGGAACAGCGTGAGCAGGTAGAAAAACCCGATGGAGACGATTGCGATGATGGTCGATTTGCGGGCTGCGGCGGGATTTTTCACCGTGTAGTACCGGATCAGGATATGGGGAAGCGCCGCGGTGCCAAAGAACAACGCCAGCATCAGCGAGATGAAGTTGAGCTTATTTTTAAGCGTATCCAAAGGGAACTTCTGCCCGGGCTGCAGCACTTCCGCGCCGGAGGTGGGGTGCTGGTAGTAGATGGTGATCTTGTCGCCGTCATCCATCACAATGGCCTTGTCCCAGCGTACAACGGTGCTTTCCTTGATCGCGCCAAGGAACGCAAACGGTCCGATTGCGCCGGTCTGGGTATCGGGCACGCCGCGGATGTCCGTCAGATTGCCCACCTGGAAGAACTTGTTGTCTTCCTTGGACGCGCCGTTGAACAGCTCCGTCCCATCGGCCTTGTGGGTGATGAACAGCGTTTCCTCCAACAGCCCTTTCTGCGCGTTATAGGCCCATACGCTTTGCTCGTTATCCGCAAAGCGCACGGCGACGAACAGAAGATCGCCGACCGTCCATTCCTTTTCCACGGTGTAGGCTGGATCGGCAAGCGTGATGGCTTCGGGGGACGCGCTATCGACTTCCAAAGTTTTGTACTCGTCGGTGAACAGGCCCTTATTGAGCACCAGGAACACCAACACGCACGAGAAGATAATCAGGAGAGCGCCTTTTAGGAATTGCACATAGGTTGTAGATGCCATGCCTGCCGTTGCGACGATGAAGATCACTACCGCGCCGACCAGCATAACGCCAAGCCAGTGCGGCCAGCCAAGCAATGGCGTGACCAGCGAGCCTGCGCCTACCATTTGCGGGATCAGGTAAAACACGGAAACGATCAGCGTGCTGATGCCCGCCGCGATTTTGATGCCTTTGGATTTGAACCTGGAATCCAGCGCGTCGGCAAAGGTGTATTTGCCCATGCGTTTGAGCGGTTCGGCAACCACGAACAGCGCGACCATCCAGCCTGCCAGATAGCCGATGGAATACAAAAAGCCGTCAAATCCGTAAAACGCGATCATCCCGCAGATGCCAAGGAACGAAGCGGCCGACAGGTAATCGCCTGCAAACGCGATGCCGTTTACCACCCAGGGAACGGACCCGCCTGCGGTATAAAAGCCCTTGGCGCTTTGCGAGCGCTTGGCATAAAACCTGGAAATCAGCAGAACGAACGCCACAAAGGAGAAAAAGATGATAATGGCCCAGACGGAAGGCTGATAATTCATTTTGCGGCCTCCTCTTCCTCTTCTTCAACATTCATGCGTTTTTCACATCTCGCACAAAGGAAGTTGTAGACCAGCGCCAGTATCACAGCGAATCCGATCAGGAACAAACCGTAGAAGATAGCGAGGTTGATACTGCCGATGTCCAGCCCCATGGTCTCTGGTGAAAATGCCGTGATGACAATAAAACCGGCATAGACAATGGTGTAGACCAGGAACATCCAAAGCCCAAGCTTGGCTTTGTACGGGGCGGCAAAGTCCTTTTTGTCTTCGGTCACGTTTTCATGTTGCATGAAAAACCCCACCTTCTCTATTTGATTAGTGCGGAAGAAATACATTTACACGCTCGTTTTATGCGCATAAATTTTCAATATAAAAGTCAATATACTCTCATCGAACCGGATTTGCAAGCGATATGTAAAAATGCGCTGTTACAGTGTGCGAGTGCTGCGGCATCAGCATGGGCTGGATTTGTAGGATTTAAAACCGACAAATTGTTACGAAATGACGCAAATCGCGATCGGGGCCTGGACGCTTATACCTCACAGCATACTCCGAGTATGGATTGAATGAAATGAATAAGGAAAGCGTTCAGAGTATGGTATAATGTTGTTAACGATGCTGTATGAAGCAACAGATATATCCTTAGTACCGGCTTGAGGGCAGTATGAAAAAAGAACAAAGTAAAACATGGCAACCTCAAACAAAGCATGCGGCGCAGCCGCAGGATGATGCGACGATACGCGTCGACCTGCACTGCCATTCGTCGTGGAGCGACGGCACCCTGCCACCGGCCGAGGTGGCGTATATGCTCTATCAAAACGGCGTGAAAATCGCCGCGTTGACAGACCATGATACCATCATGGGACTCAAGGCGTTTCAAAAGGCGCTTGCGCAATATGATATCAGCTATATCCCCGGAGCGGAGATTACGGCAAGCTATCAAAACGATACACTGCATATTCTGGCGTACGGATTCGACGAAGAGGACGATGCGCTGAAAACGCTGTTGTACGGCAGGCCTGTGACGGGATCGGATGAGCTGGTGCAAACCGATCCAAGAAGCGCTCCGGATGTGATTGGGTTGATTCACAGGGCGGGCGGCATCGCCGTTCTGGCGCACCCGCTGGTTACGCAGCCGGATCTGCAAAAACTGGATAAACTGATCGGCGAGCTGAAAGCCATCGGGCTTGACGGCATCGAGGCGCAGTACGGGCCCAACACGCAGGAGCAAAATGAAGCGCTTTACGTGATGGCGAAGGAATGGGAACTGACCGCGTCCATGGGAACAGATTTCCATGACTTGGCTAAGGATACCTCCGGCATCACCGTTGCGCGAAAGGATTGGAATGCCTTCCGGGACGCGCTGTTGCATACGCCGTTTGCCATGCATGCCGATGCGCAGGCGCAAACCAAGGAAAAAAAGGGCAAGAACGCATGGTATTCCTTCGCGCTCAACATCATTCTTCCGGCGGTGCTGTCGCTGGCGCTTTTTGTGGTATCGCTGTTTGTGTTCTTTCTGCCGTATTTTGAAAACACACTCATGAGCATCAAACGGGAGAACATCCGGCAGCTGTCCCAGGCGGCCTATGGCGTACTGAACGAAGCGGTGCAGGAAGTGAACGCCGGGAGGATGACGCTTGCAGAAGCGCAGTCGCTTGCCAAGGACCGTATCTCGGCCATGCGATACGGCGTGGACGACAAGGACTATTTCTGGATTCAGGATCTCACGCCAAGAATATTGATGCATCCGTACCGTACCGACCTGAATGATATGAATGTGTCGGATTTCAAGGACGCTGAGGGAAACAGGATCTTTGTGGAGTTCGCCGATCTTGCGCAGCGTGAGGGCGAAGGATATATCAGTTATGTATGGCAGTGGATGGATGACCCCGGCAGGGTGGAGGCCAAGGAATCCTACATCCGTTTCTTTGAGCCCTGGGGCTGGATTATCGGTACGGGGATCTACGCAAACGACGTGCAATCCGAGATCAACACCCTGCGTGGATACGTCGTCGTAATTTCAGGCGGCGTGATCGGCATCGTGCTGATCCTTTTGATTTATCTCATTCATCACGGTATAGTTTTGGAGCATTCCAGGCAAGACGCGCAAAGGCTTTTGCTTGAATCCACACACCGTTACAAGGCTCTTTCGGAGGCCGCCACCGAGGGCGCGCTGTTCATTGCTGGCGGGCGGTGCCGGTATGCCAACGCTGTTGTTTACGAGATATTGGGCTGCGCGTACGGCAGAATCGACCTTCTGTATTTACGGGATATATTTCCGGAGACCGAAGAAAACGAAGAGTGGCTGCGCCTGCTCCGAGGCGATGGCGGAGGCGGAGTGAAAAGCACTGTGGACGGCGTGATCAAGCGCTGTGACGGAAGCCTGGAGCTCTGCACGCTGACTGTGAAGCATGATGTGATCGATTCCGTCGACGGGCTGATGATTCTGGTGAAGCGGAAAACGGAGCCTGCCGGGCATACCGGGTCGCAGGCGGCGCTGAACCGGCTTTTGCACATTCCCGGCATGATGGCATCGGAGCTGGCGGAGGCGATCACAAAAGCGGATACCCCGCATGAAATCGCCCTGCTGTGTAAAAAAACGCCGGAGTTTGTGACCTCGCTTCTGGAGAACGGTACATCCTCCATTGCCATCGCAAACATGGTGGCGCTCATTACTGACATCGCCACACAAAGGCTGATCAAGCTGGCCATCCGGGAGCTTGGAGAGCCGCCTGCGGATTTCGCGTTTCTGGCGCTTGGCAGCCAGGGCCGGCAGGCGCAGTCGCTGTACAGCGATCAGGATAACGCGTTGGTGTATACCCTGCCGGACGGCAAAGACGAAGAGAGTTTGCAGACATACTTCAACCAGCTTGCATCTAGCGTCTGCGACAATCTGGAGCTGGCTGGCTATGTGAAATGCAGGGGCGGCATGATCGCCGCCAACCCGAAGTGGTGTAAATCGGTCACCGGCTGGAAGGCAGATTTCAAGCAACGTATCCGCGAAGGGGAACCCAAGCAGATCATGGAGTTTTCCACACTGCTGGACTTGCGGACGGTTTACGGAAACGCTACGCTGGAGGAAGAAATCCGGGATTATGTGTATGCGGAAATTGCCGATGATCGCCAGTTTATCAAGCTGCTTGCGCAAAATGCTGTAGCCTTCAAAACACCGTTGCGCTTATTCGGCGGTATTATGGCAACCGGAAGCGAGGGAATCAACATCAAAATGCCGGAGATTGCCATCGTCAGCTTTGCAAGGCTCTATGCCATACGCCATGGGGTCAAGGAGCCAAACACGCTCAAACAGCTGGACGCCATCAAGCGGCTGAGCGTGATTTCCGAGGCAAGGCACCGGGAAATTGTAGACTCGTACGAGCTTCTGCTTAGGCTTCGGCTTTGGAACCAGATTCTGTCCATTGAAAGGAATGAGAAGCTGGACAATTACATCGATGCGGATCGCCTTGGCCGCGTGGAAAGCGCGGCGCTTAAGGAAAGCTTCAAGGAGATCGATGCATTGCAGGGCATCATTGAGCACGACTACCTGGGTATTGTGTAGCCAGGAGTTGGCAGTTTATATATCAGTGGGAAAGGGTTTGGATAATTGAGCAGGAAGAACAGCGAAGCGCTATTCAGCTTCATTGCTCCGGTCTACCGCTTGTTTTACCACAAACAAAAAAAGCAGTTTACACAGGTTCTGCGTTCAGCGGCTGCGGAACTTGACCTGACGGTCTATAAAACCGTACTGGATGTGGGCTGCGGCACAGGCGCGCTATGCGCTGCACTTCATGCACATGGCCTTGAGGCAACGGGCGTCGATACGGCGCAGCGGATGCTTAACACCGCAATCAAAAATCCGGAGAACAACGGTGTCAGGTTTATGCTGGTGCATGCAAGCGAGCCCCTGCCGTTCCCGGACAACAACTTTGATTTCGCCATCGCTTCCTATGTCGCCCACGGAATGGAACGCGAGGAACGAAAGCGTTTGTATGCGGAAATGAGCCGGGTAGCCAAACACAAGGTTATCATCTACGATTACAACCAGCGCAAACGGCCGCTGACCTCGCTAATTGAATGGCTGGAGCGCGGCGATTACTTCCGCTTTATTCAAACCGCCGAAACGGAAATGCGGGATTGCGTTTCGGATATGGGTACATGCTTTGCCTCGGTACGGGTCATCGGAATCGGCGAGCATGCGGCTTGGTATGCATGTGATCCGTTAAAATAAACCTTTGAAAGGGGAGCTATGGGGAAGATTTCAAAGCAATACAAAACCATACAATTTCAGAACTTGCGTCGAAAACACTACTTTGAAGGCTGGTACTATAAACAGGTCTCGGCCGATGAGAAAACGGTGCTCTGTTTTATACCCGGTGTGAGCGTCTCCGGCGGCAAGAAAAGCTGCTTTATCCAGGTGATTCTGGCGGAGAAAACGGATGCCGACTGGCAGCAGACGACGGATTGGCTGGACATCACGGAGTTTGATGCGCAGGATGAGCCGTTCTTCATCCAGCTGGACGGCAGCCGATTCTACAGAAACGGCCTGTCCGTTGCCGTGCGGGGCAGCCGAATACAGATATTCGGCGAACTCCGGTTTCATGGACTTATCGCGTTGCCCGCGTCGCCCTGGGCACCGACGGTCATGGGCCCGTTCAGTTACCTGCCCGGCATGGAGTGTATCCACAGCGTAATCAGCCTGAGCCACAGCATTGAAGGCGCGCTGAAAATCGGAGACAGGGACGTAGACTTCACAGGGGGAAAGGGCTATATCGAGAAGGACTGGGGCAGCTCGTTTCCCAAGCGCTATGTGTGGCTGCAATCCAATCATTTTTCCGGGGATACCTCCCTGTTCTTTTCGTGGGCGGATATCCCGGTGCTTGGGATGAGCTTTCAGGGATATCTGGCGCACCTGTATTTGCGGGGCAAGCATTACCGTTACGCGACCTACACACGCGGCAGGTGCGAGCTGCAAACAAGCGGCCGTGAGGTGGAAATCACGCTGACAAACCACCAAAGCGAGCTGCGGATTTCAGCCGAACAGGCGGCCGGCGCGGAACTACGCGCACCGCACCGTGGACGGATGGTGGATACGATTAAGGAAAGGCTGTACGGCAAACTCAAGTTTTGCCTGAAAGAATTCGGGGAAAGCGATACGCTATGCGAAACGACGGAGACTGCCGGGGTTGAGCTGGTAATGACGAAAGGCGAACGCCGCGGCTAAAGCTCAGGGATGCGGATAAACGCTTAGGGATAGGGTTTGGGAAGCGGCAGAAACGGAGCGTATTCTGGCTTCCAGCATATGCAGGGCGCTGTCAACAGCGCTCTTTTCAACGCCCGGCGGAGCATACAGGGTAAACAGTACGCTTGTCGTCTTGGGTGTGATTCTGCTGCCCAGATCCGGGCCGCGCAGAATGCTGGAAATCACTTGATGATCGCTTACCACCATCAGGTCACTCAAGACTGTCGTTACTTCCTTGCCAGAAATGGACTTGAATTGCTCCTGCACGGTCGATGCGGTAAGACGCAAGGGGACTTTGAGCGTATCCAAGTCGTGCCCGGCGGTCAGGATCATGCTTTCAAGCTCCGTGAGAAACATTACGGACAGTAGTCCCGAAGCAGAAGTCATTGCCTGTTTCCCTGACAGGATACTTTCCAGCTGGCCCAGCACATGGTAGCTGTAACCAAACGACCGATAGTAGTCCACATAGGACTTGATCGGGTACAGCGCTTTCAGCGCCGCACGGTCCAAATGCCCATATCGGCTGCGGATTTTCTCCATAGCCTGGGACACAAGCTCCGGTGGAGGCGGCGCAGCGGCATCCACCGTTTGCATGGCAAGGATGCCCATCTGCGTGCCGGGGTAGAGATCGGAAACAACTGAATCAATGGTAAGCATGGAACCCTCCCGGTGTTTTATTTCACGGCGATCGCCTTGATTTCAACGAGGCGTTCCGGTATTCCCATGTTTTCGACCTGTATTGCGGAAACGGTCGGGGGCACATCCGGCATGCCAAATATATCCAGAAATGCCTGATAGCCGAGCCTACCGTTGTTTCCGTTGGTATAGAAGATCGTCAAATCGACTACGTTATGGATGCTGTATCCGGCATGATCCAGAATTGTTTTGATGTTCAACAGCGCTTGTTTTGCCTGCGCCGCAAAATCATTCGGCCCTACCAGGTTGCCGTGCTTGTCGATGGCGTTCTGACCGCCGATGAACAGCATTTTTGATGGAGCTGCAACCTCAATTGCCTGCGAAAATGCAGGGCTCTTGTAAAGATCAGGCGGCTGTATTTGGTTGATATTCATCACAATCCATCCTTTCCGTTGATGCCCGGAATATACCGGAATGCCTTTTTGGTGAAACGTTTGCCAATCAGCAGCATACCGCATATCACCAGAAGGCCGCCGCACCATTGTGAAAGTCCTATCTGTTCATGCAGAAACAGAGCGGATAAAAGCATGGAAGTCAGCGGCATAACCCCGGAAAATGCGGCAATGGTATAAGCGCTGCAGCGCTTGGCTCCAGCATAAAAGAAACCAAACGAAAGCGCAGTGATCACCAGACCGTACCAGACAAGCGCGAATATCTCCACAGAGCCAAGGGTGGAGAAGATGGGAAAAGGTTGCTCCAGCAGTGCGGGAATGAGGGAGAAGCAAAACGCGGCTGCGGACACCAGCAGGGTTTGTACCATGGGGTGGATGACGATACTTTCGCCTTCCATGGACTTTTGCTTTCTGGATAGAATGCGAAAAGCGGTTTCGCTGGCAGCGCCAAGCAGTACGAGCAGATTGCCCAGCCAATGGCTATCGGTAAAGCGTGTGGAGAACAGGCTAACGCCTTGCAAAAGAAGTATGCCAAGCACAGTGGCGGCGATCCCAAGAACGGTTATTGCCGTGGGGCGTTCTTTGAGCACAGCATACGCGCCGATGGCGGTCATGGCGGGTATCGCGCCGGTCAGGATGCCCGCTTCCGAGGTGCTTGTATGCCGGACACCCAGCAGCAGAAACATACGGAACAGGAAGATGCCCAGAAAGGCTTGCGCAAGCAGTAAAAGCCACTGCCGCCGGAAAAGCGCGAGTACGGTTTGCATCACGCGCCCAAAATAAAACGGAAGCAGACCGACGAGCACGATGGCCATGCTGATGGCTGTGATGGCGAATGCGCCAAGCTTGTGGGAAAGCACGTATCCCATCACAACCGAGGTACCGGCAAGCCCGAAGGCACCCGTCAGGTATAGCTTGCCCTGTGTTGCCTGGCTGATACCACACATCCCCTTGCGCTTTCCTTGTGAACAGGTATAATGATAAACGATCAACTGGACTGTAGATAGAGCCGCTTTTTGATAATATACAAGGTGCCAGTAGGAGGAAGCCAGATGTGGGACATTCAGCTTAACCGTTCTGGGGAGGCCAGCTTGCAGTACCAGCTTTTCCGCATTCTGAAAGACGGAATCCTGTCCGGAAAGCTTGCGGCGGGGGAGGCACTGCCCTCAACACGGGAGTTGGCCAAAGAGCTGGGCGTATCGCGCAATACTGTTTGCGCCGCATACGATATGCTATGGACGGAGGGCTACATTCTCAACCGTCCGGGTGCGCCGTCGCGTGTGGCGGAGGGGCTCAGCCTGCGCTTGCCAGAGAAGCCGGATACGCCAAGGAAAGCAGACAAACAGGTCATGAATATCCGCTGGGATTTTGCGACGGGCAAGCCGGATCTTACGGCATTCCCCTGGAAGCAGTGGAACGAAGGTTTGAAACAGGCGGCAGAGAGCCTGACCGAGACACAGTTTGCGTATACCGGCCCCAAGGGCTACGCGCCGCTTTGCGAAGCGCTTGCCGGCTGGCTGAAACGCGCCCGAAATCTGGATGTTCACGCAAGGGATATTTTCATCACATCCGGGTCTACACAGGCGCTGTACCTGCTGACTGAGATTCTGCATCAAAACGGCCGGGGATTTGGGCTGGAAAACCCCTCGCATCCCGGTGTACGCACGATGATACGCGACAAGGGGTATCCGCTGTGCTGGATGCCGGCCGATGAGCACGGCGCGGATATCGCCGCGCTGCAAGGGCAAGCGCTGTCCGCGGTGTATGTTACGCCCTCGCACCAGTATCCGCTGGGCGGTATCCTTCCGGCGGATCGCCGCGCGGCGCTGATTCGCCTTGCGGAAGACAGGGATTTCTATATTATTGAGGATGATTACGACAGTGAGTTTCGCTATACGGGAACGCCGATCAGCCCAATCCGCGCGATGAGCGCGTCCCGTATTGTCTATGTGGGGACGTTTTCCAAAACGCTGTTCCCCGCGCTGCGCATCGGGTTTGTGGTGCTGCCGGAAGCGCTGCAACAGCAATGGAAGCACAGCCGGAATTATATGGATGTGCAAAATCCCGTGCTGGAGCAGGCCGCGCTTGCCTGGTTTTTGCAAACGCGGAGGATGGACAAGCACATCCGCCGCATGAAACGCCTGTACGGCCAGAAGCGGCAAACGCTGCTGCTTTCGCTCCATAGCACGTTTGGAGATACGGCAATCCCGCAGGGCGATGCCTCCGGCCTGCACATTGCACTGCGTTTCCCGGATTATATGTTCGGGGAAGCGTTTGCAAAACAATGTGAAAAAACCGGCATTCGCATCCTGCCGGTTTCCAAATATGCGGAATCTGCGTCAGCCTATCACGATACCCTGCTGCTGGGGTACGGGCATCTGACCATGGAGCAGATAGAGCAAGGGGTGAAGGCGCTTTTTGATGCAGTTGCCGCTATAAAGTGACCTAGATGCAGTTGCACCTGTTTTCGATGAACGCGCGGGCCAAACAGCCGTGCACCTCCACTATGCTTTAACGATCGACAAACCCAGCCCGCTGCCGCTGTGCGACTGGCGTCACCGCTTTGTGACGATTGACTTTATCGCGCTGCGTTCCTATAATGGCATTATTATGCTTTTCTACTTATTAAAAATTATCCGGCTTTCATAGCGCCGGGCAGCGGGAGGGCAGCGCAGTGCAAACCAAACACGAAGAGGCGTCCCTGAAAATCAGCAAACGAACGTTTATCGTTGCGTTCGTGATTCTGTTTTTACTGATGATGACAGTCGGTATCCTAACCCAGGTCATCCCCACGGGCAGCTACACCAGGGAAATGGTCGACGGGCGGGAAACGCTGGTGAACTACCAGCAAACCGATGTGGCCAAGCTCCCCGTATATCGCTGGTTTACCGCGCCCGTTGAGGTGCTGTTCAGCGCTGACGGCGCTGTTGTGATGGTGATCATCTTCTTCCTGCTCGCGGTGAGCATGGCGTTTTCGCTGCTGGAAAAGAGCAGCATTATGATGCTGTTCATCTCCAGTGTTGTGAAGCGGTTTGGCGGGCGGAAGTATCTGCTGATGGCGATTATTGTGCTCGTCTTTATGCTGATGGGCGCGGTGCTTGGGACATTTGAGGAAAACATCGCGCTGGTGCCGATTATCCTCGCGCTGGCATATTGCCTGGGCTGGGACTCGCTGGTGGGGCTTGGCATGAGTATGCTCGCCTCGTGCTTTGGGTTTACGGCGGCCATCACCAATCCATTTTCCATTGCGATCACCCAAAAGCTGGCCAACCTGCCCCTGTACTCTGGTTCCGGGTACCGTATCATCATCTTTGCGGTGTATTTCGTCGTGCTGTTTTGGTTTCTGTACCGCTATGCGCGTAAAATCGAAAAGGATCCCACAAAATCCAAGGTTTATGGCGACGATGCGGCCCTGCGCGAAAAATACAGCGATACGGGAAGCCTTGAAAAGGTGCTTGCCGACAAGACGCCTCAAGAGTACGCAAAACTAAAAAAGGCAAGCATCGCGTTTGGCATCTTCCTTGGGCTGATGCTGGTGTTGTTCGTTTCGGCTTCGTTTGTCTCCATCCTGTCCGATCTCATGCTGCCCATTCTGGGTATCCTGCTTCTGGCCGGCGGGATCATTGCCAGCGGCATGGCGGGGATCCCTTCGAAGCGCAGGCTGAAAATCATCGGCAGCGCGGCGGCAGGTATCGCGCCGGGTATTGTGCTGATCCTGATGGCGATGAGCGTGAAATTCATCATCTCCAACGGCGGCATCTTGGATACGATCCTCTACCAAGCGGCAGGCGCGATTGAGTCCACGTCTCCGTTCGTGGCGATTCTGTTGATTTATGTGTTTATTCTGGTGCTGGAGCTTTTTGTGGGTTCATCGTCCGCCAAGGCATTTCTGGTCATGCCGATCATCGCGCCGCTGGCCAATATGTTTCATTTCGCGCAAACCTCGGTGCTCGCGTTCAGCTTTGGGGACGGATTCTCCAACATGATCTATCCGACCAATCCCGTATTGCTCATCTGCCTTGGGCTAACGGTGGTTACGTATCCCAAGTGGATGAAATGGACGTTTAAACTGCAGCTGGTGTCCCTCGCGCTCGCCGCCGTGTTCCTGCTGATCGGCGTGGCAATCAATTACGGTTAATCAACAGCATGAAAAAGCCACGCCGGATATCATTCCGGCGGGGCTTTGCTTATATCAGAGAACGTTCAGGCTTCGCGCTGTATTGATCAGAAAATCCTGTACGTTGGTCACGATGCTGATGGTGGAAAGGCTTCCCCGGTCGCGCAGCTTGCCTACGGCAAACTCGGAGATATCCACCGTGTAAAAGTACACAGGGCGCAGCTTCCCGTCCCGAATCTGCCAGGAGGGAGACATATTGCCGGTCGCAATGGTGTGCAGCTGCGTTGCCAGTGCAATGACGGTCGTAGCCTGCATGGTGTGCTGCCGCATGGCGTTTTGCGCTTCGTATACGTTGGCAATCACACCGGGCAGGGGACCGTCGTCCCGGATGGATCCGGCGAGCACCATCGGCACCCGATTGCGGATGCAAGCGGCTACGATACCGTCCTGCGACGGGTGATCGGCAATGTACTGCTCAATGGATCCGGCAGCGCGGACGTCGTTAATGGTTTGCAGGTGGTTATAATGGCCATTGTACTTAAGCTCCTTGGTGTAGATATCCTGCCCCAGGCCCGTATGGAACAGCCCGGCCTCCAGATCGTGCGTCGCCAGGGCATTGCCGGCCAGGATCGCGTTCACGTATCCGTTTTGAATCAGGCATGATAGGGCTTTTCTGGAATCGTGGTCGAACGCCACTGCCGGGCCGAGCACCCAAACGATGGTGCCATGCTCTCTGTCGTGCCGGAGTATTTCGTAGAGCTCGTCATAATCTCTGGAATACGAGGTTTCCCTGGATTTCCCGGTGCGGAAGGCAAAGCTCTGCGCATTACCGCGTCCGTTCACATCCTGAAACGCCGCCGTATCGGTGTACACTCCGTTGGATAGATCTTCTTCCCGGCCAACAACCACTGGGTCGCCCTGCTTGACCTTGCGGGCCTCGGTGGCGACGGGGCGGCTGTCCCGGATAACCACGGCGCAGTCCATGCGCGCCGCGCCAATCAATGTCCAGCTGCCATCAAGCTTGAAGTATTCGGGGTAGATGCTTGTCGCATAAAAATCATCAGGCAGCACACCGTCAGACGGCGCTGGCGCAGTGCGTACATCCGGTGCAGCCACAAATCGGTTTTCTGAAAAATCCGGCGCGATGTAGTTTGGCAGCTCAAACATGGAATTACGCCTCCAATGAGATTGTTTTATGGTGCTGGTTCAATATTGGGCTTCGATTTCCTGAATGCGCTGATACAGCATATGGTTGACCGGGGTATCGAGCCCGTGCTTCCTGGCGAGCGCCAGCACGGTACCGGAAAACAGTGCGACCTCACTGGGTCTTTTAGCCTCCACATCCTGCCGCATGGACGGTTTTCCCAGTGCGCTGAGCCCGGATAGAACATTCAGCCAATAACGCAGGTCGTCTTCCGTCAGGTTAACTCTTTCATAGCGGGACAATTGGATCACTTCCCACATGGCGGCGATCATCACTTCCCGTGCTTCACCGTCCTGCTGTATGGAGCCATAATCCGGGCCGAATACCGCGACAGCCTGGTTGACACCTACATTGAGCATGAACTTGCCCCACATGCGCTTGCCCATCGACTCACTGATTTCGTAGGGGAGGTGCGTGCGCTTAAAAAACCGTTCAATCCTCCGCACGGCTTTGGTTGGCTCTCCGCTGATGCGCGTACCGATGCACAGCCTTCCGGTGTGGCCGTAGGTGAGGCGGTTGCCTTCCTTAACGGCATCCATGCCGTAGGCGACGCAATCGACAACCCTTTCCATGCCGTAGCGGCTGCCGATCTCAGCCTCGCTGCTGATGCCGTTGAGCAGGGACAGGATCAGCGTATCGTCGCCCACATGACCGGCCATGGTTTCCAAAGCGGCGGGAAGCTGTGGGGCTTTGACCGCAACGAGGATTAAATCCGCTTTGGAATCAATGTCGTCCGTTGATACATATTGAAAATCACACGCGATTCCGTTGGCAAACACGCCGTCTTGTTTGTACCTTGCGATACGGGCCGGGTCGGCCAGAATCCGCAGATCGGCTTTGGGCATGGACTTGGCAAGTATATTCCCAAACAGCGTCCCCAGCGCGCCCAACCCCACGATGGTTACGGTTTGAATCTCTGCAGGATCATGTTTGCGTGAATCAGACATCGTTTGTGTCTCCCGTTTCATCATACTGCCGTTATCATACAGTATGTGCATAAGCCTGTAAAGGGTTGCAATGCTACGATGGATTGCGTCTGCCGGACAGCAAGCCCCATCATACCGCAACAGGCAAACCGACAGTTGAGGCGGCTTGCTGCGGTATAGGGTGAACTTGCTTGCCATGGAGAGTTGGTACCGGTATAATCGCATTATGAGTTGGGTATGAAGCGTTTTGAAATGAAAGAGGGATCATCATGAGCAAACGTAAAAAAATCACACTGATCATCATCGCGCTGGTTCTGGTGCTTGCGGCGGTAGGCGGCGGGGCTTACATCGTGGTCAAAAACAACCAGAAAACCGTGTACGCGATCGATATTCAGGATGTTGATCTGGCCCTTGTGCAGAACGGCACATACGTCGGTGAATACAACGCGTTTCCAGTGTCAGCCAAGGTCGAAGTGACCGTGACGGATCATCGCATCACCGCTATTGATCTGATCAAGCACAACAACGGGCAGGGTGGCGATGCGGAGGTCATTCCGCAAATGGTAGTGGATGCGCAATCCCTTCAGGTGGATACGGTCTCCGGTGCGACCTTCTCCAGCAAGGTCATTCTGCTTGCGATACAGAATGCTTTGCAAAACGCCGTGGGGGAGTAACCATTTACAACAGAAAACTCCCGGGCTCATTAGCCCGGGAGTTTTGCGTTATGTTGTATGGTCATGCAATCCGCTTGCCTATGCGGAGAACCAGAAACGTCAGCCACGGGGAAGGCTGCTTTTTCTGCCCGAAATCCCACGCTTTCCACGGAAACCAAACGGATTCAGGCGTATAGCACCCCTTATCGTCCTGCTTTGACTGGATGATATCAAGCATTTCGAGGAAGCGCTGATCGTTGTGCAGCCAACGCATCTGCGACAGTATGTCGGCAACGTGCAGTATATCATACCATATAAACGGAGCTTTCAGCTTTCGGAAATCTGTGCCCATCCGAAACAGATAAGGCGACTGTTCCCGGCTGTGTTCCCATAGCGTCAGCAGGGACTGCGCCCCGGTGTACAGCGTGGCTTGATCGATAGCCTTCACTTGCAGCAGCATGGAAAGCATCAAAAGCGTGGCATACGGGCATGGATCGCTTTGCTTGCCGGGGCCGCGAAAGCGGCCGATTTTTGGCGAGCCCGCACAGGGAAAGCCGTTGTCGCGTATCAGGGCTGCAAGCTGATCAACACCCGGTTTCAGCAATTCATAGGGTACGCCCATTTTGAGCAGCGAGGCATATAGCCTTGGCGTATCGCAGAGTAACCAGGCATCGATATCCTCGCCCGTGCCGCCAAATGCGACCGGGATGCGCGAGGGCAACTCCAGCACTCCCTGCTCCGAGATATGTTTCAATATTTTGACGACGACAGGCTTCATGAAAGAATCATCGGCTCGTATGCCGATTTCGGCAAGAAATGCTAGCTTGTGATAGAGCAGTCCGGCTTTTTTGTGGTTGGTAATCGTTTCTCCGGGCCAGGTTTCCAATTCTTGAAACAAACCTTGAACGAGTGGCGACGAAAGCATCTGCGATCGTGCCTGAAGAACGCTGGCATCATCAAATGGCTGGTCCATCAGGTCCAGCAGCGTGCGGTAACGAACATAAGGCTCGCTGCGGAGAAGCCACTGCACCGTATTGCTCATACCAGCCTCCATTATGCTATTTCAGCTTCCTGGCGCGCTTTTCGATGATGCCTTTGATCTTGTCCACAGTCAGCGGGGCGCCGGAACCGGCGCGCTGATCATCGATAAACAATTCGTTGTGCGCTCCCCATTCCAGATAGTTTTTCCGGTCCAGGGTATCAACGGTTTGGAACACCGCCTTGTCGCCGAAGGACTCGGCGGCTTTTTTGGCTCTTTCGCATACAATATTGCACGAGGGACAGCAGCCGTTGAGGAAATAGGTTACGGTCACCTTGCCCGGATTGGCGTTCTTGGGTGGGGTTTTGGAATGCCGGAAGAAGCGCGGGGGCTTGGCGTCCGGCGTAAAGGGCTTGAACAGCAGCCGCATAATGTTGGTTTTATCCACGGCCTGATAGCCTTGCTTTTTATAGAATGCCGCGGGGATCCAATAGGGGAGTACAATACCGTGCGCGGCGATGCCCTTGGCGCCAAGCGCCTTGGCATCGGCCTCGGCGGCTCTGAGCAGCGCTTTTCCATAGCCGCGCTTTTGGTTGTCGCCCACACCCTTGGCATGGCCGTGTACCCAAATACAGTTGATATAATACAAATTCTGTCCTTCGGCGGCTGCGTACTCGATGGGGAGATACTCGATCATCCCCACGGCCTTTCCGTTGTCGTCCAGGGCAAGCTTGACGCGCAGGCCCTTATCCTTCATCTGGTTATACCAGACTTCCTTATGGTTCCCGGCCTCTTTCATCTCTTCCGACCAGTCCTCAAGGCAGACAAAATACAGCTTTTCGAACTCTTTGTTCAGGTCGATAATTTTCATGCGGTGCTCCCCTCATTCCACGTACGATATCCCAAAATGGATATGCTTGGTCTATTCAATTGGCACGGCCGCATATTCACGGCGAAATTCATTGAACTATATTCATTTTAGTATAAAACCGAGCAGTTGTCGATATCAAAATGCTTCTCTGTTATGCCACGACGACCTGCACGTGCGCCTCGGCGAGCGCGTTAAGCAGCTCTCCCTGTGGCATGACATCCGTGACGAGGATGTCAATCCGCCGCAGATCGCAGGTTTTGCATAGATAATACTCGTAAAATTTGCTGGCGTCGCATAACAGCATGTGCTTGTCTCCGGCGTCCAGCATGGCGCGTTTGATGGCCGCTTCCTCGGGTACGCTTTCCCACAGGCCGTCGGCCGTCAGTCCACGGCAGGATACCACACTCCATGTTCCGTGGTGATCCCTGAGGAACGCAGCAGCGTCCACCCCCGCAAGAGATGCGGAGTTCTCCCGCAGCATACCGCCTGTGCACATCACATGCCGCCCGGCAGTGGCGAAGGCCTGCACGGTGAGCAGCCCGGAGGAAATGATCGTCAGCGATCCCATATCCTGCAGCGCCTCACTGATGGCAAGCACCGTGGTGCTGGCATCCAGAATCAGCGTATCGCCTGGCGATATGAACCGTGCGGCGGCTTTTGCGATCGCCTGTTTTTCAACCTTGCGCTCCATACGCCGGGATAGAAGCGGCATATCCTGCATGCTTTGCAGGGGCAGTGCCGCGCCTCCATGCGTACGGCGAATACGCCCCTCTTCTTCCAGAGCCTGCAGATCACGCCGCAGCGTAGCGCCGCTGACGAACAGCTCTTTGGCGAGCGCTTCGACCGTAACCATTTTTCGCTCTTCCAGCAAATTGATGATATGCTCTCTGCGTTCTAGCGGTATCATGGGAATCGCCTTTCGTATCGCGCGCATATGTTCACATACAATGCGCATCTGTGCGGCATTACGCAAAATATTAGGGGATAATGGACAAAAACGCGTAATCTCAGTATAATTAGCATGCATTGTCATGTCAAGATGGATCGCATGGCGAACGGAGGAATTGAATGGCAAATCAGGTGACATTGCCCCAGATGGGCTTATCGGAAGAAAGCGCCGTTATCGGCGAGTTTTTCGTAGGCGTTGGCGATACGGTGCAGGTTGGCACCAGGCTTTTCGCGATCGAAACGGGGAAAAGCGTGTTCGACGTGGAAAGCGAGTTCGAGGGCGTCGTTCTGGCGCTGCTTTGCAAGGAGGGCGACGAGCTGCCCATTCAGGCTCCGGTGATGGTCATCGGGCAGGAGGGAGAAAGCTTTGATGCGCCCAAGGTAAAGCAGGATCTGCCGGAGAAGAAGACGGAACAGGCTGTTTCCGAACATAAAGAGGCGGAGCTTCACGCTGCGGTATCCTATACGGCTGAGGGTCATGAAAAGCTCACGTCCCCCCGCGCACGCATGCTTGCGGATAAGGCGGGCGTCGACGCGGCATTGGCACAGGCGACCGGTGCGGAGGGCTTAATTATCGAACGCGACATCAAGCGCATGCTGGATACAGGTGTGCCGCAAAGCACGCCCGCAGCCGCAGAGTTAAGCTATCAGGATATTCCGCTTTCTATGATGCGCAGGACCATCGCCAAGGCGATGTATCATTCTATTCAATCCATGGCGCAGCTGACCCATACATCAAGCTTTGATGCGACCCAGCTGCTGAAATACCGCAAGCAATGCAAGGCGGCGGAAGAAACCAAGGGAATCACCCTGGGTGATATGGTGCTGTTTGCCGTCTCACGAACGCTGAAAGCCTTCCAGGAAATGAACGCGCATTTTCTGGAGGATACAATCCGCAGGTTTTCCGGCGTACAGCTTGCCGTGGCGGTGGATATCCCCGCCGGGCTGGTGGTGCCGGTGATCCGCAATGCGGATCAGCTGAGCCTTATGCAAATTTCCAATGAAATGAAGCGCTTGGCCGAGGCTTGCCAAAAGGGAACCATTGCGCCGGAGCTTTTGACTGGCGGTACGTTTACTGTATCCAACCTGGGGAATCTCGGCATCGAGAGCTTTACCCCGATTATCAATCCGCCGCAGGTCGGCATTTTGGGTGTTGATACCATTACCCTCAGGCCCCGCAGGGCGGAAAACGGCACCGTGAGCTTTTACGACTGCATGACGCTGTCGCTCACCTACGATCACCGCGCGGTGGACGGTGCCCCGGCTAGCCGTTTCCTGCAGGCTGTGTGCAAGAACCTTGAAAACTTCACATCTCTCATAGACGCAGATACAACGGGAGGCAACAACGCATGACGGGAAACAAGTTCGATCTGATGATCATTGGCGGCGGCCCGGCGGGTTACCGCGCCGCGGAACGTGCGGCAGAGGAAGGCTTTCATACCGTTTTGTTTGAAAGCCATGCCATCGGCGGCGTATGCCTGAATGAGGGCTGCATTCCGTCAAAAACCCTGTTGTACTCGGCGAAGCTATACGATTACGCCAAAGGCGGCGCGGAAAAGTATGGCGTCAGCTGTGAAAACGCAAAGCTTGACCATCAGGCCGTACTGCGCCGGAAAAAGAAAGTGGTCAAAAAGCTCACCATGGGGATTGCCGCGCAGCTCAAGGCCGGGCACGTTACCGTGGTGGAAGCAGAGGCGGAGATCGTAGGACGTGTGGACGGCGGTATCGCCATAACGGCTGCCGGGCAGGAATATCTGGGCACAAGACTGCTGCTTGCGACCGGCTCTATGCCGACGCTGCCGCCCATTGAAGGATTGCAGGAGGCGCTGGCGTCGGGTTTTGCGCTGACCAATCGCGAGGTGCTAGACCTTCCGGAAATCCCTGAGACGATGGTGGTTGTCGGCGGCGGTGTAATCGGGCTGGAAATGGCGAGCTATTATGCGTCTGCGGGCAGCGCTGTTACAGTCGTGGAAATGCTTACAAGCATCGGCGGGCCGATTGACTGCGAAGTCGCTTCCATGCTGCAAAAGGCCTATGAAAAAAAGGGCGTTACCTTTCTGCTGGGCGCAACGGCTAAGAAATTCGAAAACGGTCAGATTACCATTGAACAGGATGGACAGACCGAAGTACTGACATGCGACAAGGTATTGGTCAGCATCGGTCGTCGGCCCGTGCTCCCAAGGGGTGCGGACAAGCTGAAATTGACAGTCGAACGCGGTGCGGTGGTGACCGATGAAACGATGCTGACAAGTGAGCTGAACGTGTACGCCGCTGGCGATATCAATGGCAAGAGTATGCTCGCCCACACTGCCTACCGCGAAGCGGAGGTTGCCGTCAACCATATGGCGGGCAAGAAGGATGCGATGGATTACGGGGCGATCCCGTATGTTATCTATACCAATCCCGAGGTTGCCGGATGCGGCGAAACGTTAGAGTCCGCCAAGTCCAAAGGCCTTGACGTGATAGAGAAAAAGGTACCGCTGGCCTTCGCTGGCCGCTTTGTGGCAGAGAACGAGGGCGGCGAGGGGCTTTTAAAGGTGATTATGGAGCCCTCCGGCAGGCTGCTCGGCGTTTCCATGATCGGCAATCCCGCCAGCGAAATCATCTTCGGCGCGGCCATGATGATCGGAAAAGAAATGCGCACGTCGGACCTGCAGCGCGTCGTGTTCCCGCATCCCACCGTCAGCGAAATCTTCAGAGAAGTGATATTTTAGGAGGGTCTTATGCCGCAAAGCCAATTTTACGATCCCAACGTCGTTCGCGCCAAAGGAGAGCTAAACATTCCATCCATCCCGCTCAACAGCTATCAGAAGGGCGTCAAAGACGAGCGCGCCAACTTCACGGACGAGGAATTCATCAACATCTTTCACGATATGCAGGCGATTCGCGAGCTGGAAACCATGATATTCAACGTGCGAACCACCAAGCAGTACAACGGCGTTGAATACCTGTACACAGGCCCTGCACACCTCTACACCGGGCAGGAAGCCGCGGCCGTCGGCATGGCATATACGCTGGATCTCGACGACGCGATCTTCGGCTCGCACCGCAGCCACGGCGAGGTGCTGGCGCGCGGCTA